>JACRPU010000071.1 GCA_016223025.1 Nitrosomonadales bacterium
CTTCTCGGCTATCTTGGAAGTCAAAACAAAAGCGGTGAAACTGAGCTACACTTATCCGCAGCCGCCACCCAAAACGGCGGTTAAAGTGCCTGGGTAAAATTCAACGCGCAGGGCCGGGTAATTTTAAACGCGCGCCAACACATAGTGAGCATTACGACTTTCGCTTATGGCGCAGCCTCAAGTCATACCGCGAAGTGGAAGGGTCGCGCAACAACCACGCCTATACGGAATACATGATTCAGGTTTACGAAGTTGCTCTGACCTCTTCCGGCCAGATAAGGTTGTTCGACCAGTTGTGCGAATATCCAGAGCGTTTTTCCTGGTTTGAGTTGAACGACCTGATACAAAAAACCACTCCCAACGGGAAGGTTGCCTACATTGATGCCCTTCTCGCAGACTGTGGCGATAATTTGAGCGCAGCGCTTGAGGAAGTCCACGAAGCATATGCAGACCGCCTGCTTTATCTGGATGAAACGGATGCGCTGGATATTCCGTTCAATTCCGAGTCACCACTACTGCGTGGAAAAACCGGCAAGGAAAAACCAATAGAAGTGAAACTGAGTGATCCGGAGTGTGCCGCACTGTGGGGGCTTGCTTGTCACGCCAAGGAACTTGAATTTTTGAGTGTAATAGATGTCGTTCTGTTGCCGTGCGGTTGGGTGAAGGTGCTGGATGATGACGTTGTTAAACAGTTGCAAGTTGTGGCAGAAAAGTTAAGCCGTGCCGGTCTCAACCTGATCGAGTCGCGCGACCAGATTTACTTCCGTCTTTCAGCCACACCCAATATCATTTTTCTGGATGAATCACGGTTTCGCTACAGTTGCGGCGCCGCTGATTCGGCAAAGAATAAAGATTGCTGGTTCCGACTACGCCTTGAGCAGAAAGATACGCCATTTGGTTGTGTCGCCGGCGTTGACCGCAGGTTCACAATCACCCGTAATGCCCTGCGCATCATTGAGAGCATCGAAAACCGTAGCGATTCTGATGCTCTGTGCAGCGATGTACAAAAAACTATCCGCGATCAGATTGATGCACGCACCAAGCCGCTTGGGTTGAGAAAGTTTGTTCGGCTTGAAGGCAAGGAGTATGCAATTCTGTTGCGTCGTTCTTGTGACTACAGCAAGGCCGGGTTGCGGCCTTGCAGCCCAAACTGACCTGCGATCTCAAGCAGGTTGGACTCCGCCGAAAGTGAAGGATTTCCTGGGCTACTGCCCAAAAAAGTCTTTCACCTTGTCCATCCAGGACTTTGCCCGCGGGTTATGGCGGGCGCTGTCTGTCAGGTTGATGGATTCGAGTTCGCGCAACAATTCCTTTTGCCGCTCGGTGAGGTTGACCGGGGTTTCCACCACGACGTGGCAGTGCAGGTCGCCGTGCGCCGAGCTGCGCACTCCCTTGATGCCCTTGCCGCGCAGCCGGAAGATTTTTCCGGATTGTGTTTCAGCAGGGATTTTGATGCGCGCCGAGCCGTCCAGCGTGGGGATTTCGATCTCGCCGCCGAGCGCGGCGGTGGCAAAGCTGACCGGCATTTCGCAGTGCAGGTCGTTGTGGTCGCGCTGGAACACCGGGTGCGGCGCGATGTGGATGGCGACATACAAGTCGCCCGCCGGGCCGCCGTTCAGCCCGGCTTCGCCTTCGCCGGACAGGCGGATGCGGTCGTCGTTGTCCACGCCGGCGGGAATCTTCACCGACAGCGTCTTGTGCTGCTTGATGCGCCCCGCCCCGTGGCATTCCTTGCAGGGTGAGGCGATGGTTTTTCCGCTGCCGGGGCCGCGCGGGCCGGTTGGCTGGATGGCGAAGAACCCCTGCTGCATGCGCCCCTGGCCCCGGCCGTTGCAGGTGCCGCAGGTGGCCGGGCTGGTGCCGGGTTTGGCGCCCGACCCTTTGCAGGCCTCGCATTCGGCCATCGCCGGCACGCGGATTTGCGTCTCGGTCCCGCGCGCGGCCTGCTCCAGCGTGATTTCCAGGTTGTAGCGCAGGTCGGCGCCGCGATGCACATTGCTGCGCCCGCGCCCACCGCCGAAAATGTCGCCGAAGATGTCGGCAAAATCGAAACCTGCTGCGCCGCCCGCGCCGAACGGGCTGCCGCCGCCCATCCCGCCCGCCTCGAACGCCTGGTGGCCGTACTGGTCGTAGGCCGAGCGCTTTTGCCCGTCGCTCAGGATTTCGTAAGCTTCCTTGGCTTCCTTGAAGTGCTCCTCCGACTTCGGGTTGTCCGGGTTGCGGTCGGGATGGTGCTTCATCGCCAGCTTGCGATAAGCCTTTTTTATCTCCTCGTCCGACGCGTCGCGGTTGACGCCGAGGGCTTCGTAATAATCTTTTTTGGACATATTGAGCTGGTAGCTCGTAGCTGGTAGCTCGTAGCTGGCGCGGTTTTGCTACCAGCTACAGGCTACAAGCTACAAGCTTATTTTTTATCCTTCACCTCGGTAAACTCCGCATCCACCACGTCGCCTTCGTCCTTCTTCTGGTCGGAGCAGGATTCGCCGGGCCCGCAGCTTCCGCAGCCTTCCGCGCCCTGCGCCTTGGCCTGCTCGGCGGCGTACATCTTCTCGCCCAGCTTTTGCGCGGCGGTTGCCAGCGCTTCGGTTTTGGCCTCGATGGCGGCCTTGTCGTCGCTTTTCACCACGGATTCGGCATCCTTCAGCGCGGATTCGATGGCGGACTTTTCATCGCCGCTCAACTGGTCGCCGTATTCCTTCAGCGATTTCTGCGTGGAATGGATCAAGGCGTCCATCTGGTTGCGCGCGGTGACCAGTTCCATGGCTTTCCTGTCTTCATCGGCGTGCGCCTCGGCGTCCTGCACCATGCGCTGGATTTCCGCTTCGGACAGGCCGGAACTGGCCTGTATCTTGATCTTGTTCTCCTTGCCGGTGGCCTTGTCTTTCGCGCTCACATGCAGGATACCGTTGGCGTCAATGTCGAAGGTCACTTCGATCTGCGGCATCCCGCGTGGCGCGGGCGGGATGTCGGTGAGGTTGAACTGGCCCAGGCTCTTGTTGCCGGAAGCCATGTCGCGCTCGCCCTGCAGCACGTGGATGGTCACCGCGTTCTGGTTGTCGTCGGCGGTGGAGAACACCTGCGACGCCTTGGTGGGGATCGTGGTATTTTTCTTGATGAGCTTGGTCATCACGCCGCCCAGCGTCTCGATGCCCAGGCTGAGCGGGGTCACGTCAAGCAGCAGCACGTCCTTCACCTCGCCTTGCAGCACGCCGCCCTGGATGGCCGCGCCGACGGCCACGGCCTCGTCCGGGTTCACGTCCTTGCGCGGCTCCTTGCCGAACAGCTCCTTGACGCGCTCCTGCACCTTGGGCATGCGGGTCTGGCCGCCGACCAGGATCACGTCGGCGATGTCGGCATTGGAAACGCCCGCATCCTTCATGGCGATCCGGCACGGCTCGATGGGGCGCGCGATCAGCTCGTCCACCAGACTCTCCAGCGTGGCGCGGGTGATCTTGACCAGCAGATGTTTCGGGCCGCTGGCGTCCGCCGTGATGTACGGCAGGTTCACTTCGGTCTGCTGCGCGCTGGACAGCTCGATCTTGGCTTTTTCCGCCGCATCCTTCAGGCGTTGCAGGGCGAGCATATCCTTCTTCAGGTCTATGCCGCTTTCCTTCTTGAATTCTTCCACCAGGTGCTCGATGACGCGCATATCGAAGTCTTCGCCGCCGAGGAAGGTGTCGCCGTTGGTGGACAGCACCTCGAACTGGTGCTCGCCTTCGATCTCGGCAATATCTATGATGGAAATGTCGAAAGTGCCGCCGCCCAGGTCATACACCGCGATCTTGCGGTCGCCTTCCTGTTTGTCCAGCCCGAAAGCCAGCGCGGCCGCAGTCGGCTCGTTGATGATGCGCTTCACTTCCAGGCCGGCGATGCGTCCGGCATCCTTGGTGGCCTGACGCTGCGAGTCGTTGAAATAGGCCGGCACGGTGATTACCGCCTCGGTCACGGGTTCGCCCAGATAGTCCTCGGCGGTTTTTTTCATCTTCATCAGCACCTGGGCGGAAATTTCCGGCGGCGCGATGTCTTTGTCGCGCACCTTGACCCAGGCGTCGTTGTTCTTGGCCTTGACGATGCCATAGGGCACCATCTTGATGTCCTTCTGCACCATCGGCTCTTCGAAGCGGCGACCGATCAGGCGCTTCACGCCGTACAGCGTGTTCTTCGGGTTGGTCACCGCCTGGCGCTTGGCCGGTGCGCCGACCAGGATTTCGCCGTCTTCCATGTAGGCGATGATGGAAGGCGTGGTGCGTGCGCCCTCGGCGTTTTCGATCACCTTGGGTTTGCCGCTTTCCATGATGGCGACGCACGAGTTGGTGGTGCCGAGGTCAATGCCGATAATCTTTCCCATGATGCTTTTCCTTTCCGTTGAATGGGTTGAATCGTGAACCTGTGTTTCCTGAAATGGGGCGGATAATCCGTATTTCAAGTCTTTAGCCGGTAGCTTGTAGCTCGTAGCGGGTAGCAAAACCTGGTTGGCTACCCGCTACAAGCTACCGGCTACAAGCTCATTCCTTGCCCTTCGCCACCATCACCAGCGCCGGGCGCAACACGCGATCATGCAGTTGATAACCCTTCTGCATCACGCTCACCACCGTGTTGGCTTCCTGTTCGCTTTCCAGCATGCCGATGGCCTGGTGCTTGTGCGCGTCGAATTTCTCGCCGACCGGATTGATTTCCTTGATGTTGAATTTCTCGAACACGCTGGCCAGTTGCTTGAGCGTCAGCTCCATGCCGTTCTTGAAACTTTCCACCGTGGCGGTTTCAATCGCCAGCCCAGCTTCCAGGCTGTCCTTGACCGAGAGCATTTCGCCGGCGAAACGCTCGACTGCGAATTTCTGCGCTTTGCTCACATCCTCCTGCGCGCGCCTGCGCATGTTTTCCGTCTCGGCTTTGGCGCGCAACCAGGCATCGTGGTGCTCCTGCGCCTTCAGCTCGGCGGTCTTCAGCATCTCATCCGGACTGGGCGCGGCATCCGGCTTGGGCGCACCCTCGGCTTGCGCGGCTTGATCCTGTTCGGGGGCTGTTTCGTTCTGTTCCATTTGCTTCTTTCTCCAAAAAGGCATTTGGGCCTCTGAATAAATATGTGCGAGGGCAAGTTGGGACGAAATTTCACATTTCAAGTGGCAAAAGCAAAATTTATCGCGAACAACAAGTCGCGCCCGGCAAAAAGCCCGGCAAAAAGCATTGCCAGTATCGGGCGCGGGAGGTAAAGTTTATCGGGTGCGCGACTGACACAGCATAATTATAAAAGGAGCGGCAATGGCAATATTGACGGCGCTTGCGGTACTGGCAACGATGCTGGTGCTGGCTTTTTTCCGCGCTTCCATCTGGAGCTGGCTGGTGGCGATGGCCGTCATCGTTCCGGTCGTCGCCATCCAAAGCAGGCTGTCTGCCGACCTGTTCCAGGCTGTCATCATCCTTCTGATCGTCGTGGTTGCTGTGCTGGGCATTCCCCCTCTTCGCCGCCCGCTGGTGAGTGGTTTCGCCCTCGGCGTTTTCCGCAAAATTCTTCCCCACGTTTCGCAAACCGAACAGGAAGCGCTGGATGCGGGCACGGTGTGGTGGGATGGCGAGCTGTTCGGCGGGAACCCGGACTGGCGCAAGCTGCTCGCTTATCCCAAACCGGCGTTCAGCCCGGAGGAGCAATCCTTCCTCGATAACGAAACCGATCAGTTGTGCGCCATGCTGGACGACTGGGACATCACCCACGTGCGGCAGGACTTGCCGCCGCAGGTGTGGCAGTTCATCAAGGACAAGGGTTTCTTCGGCATGATTATCCCGAAGGAATACGGCGGGCTGGAGTTTTCCGCCCAGGCGCATTCCGCAGTGGTGGCCAAGGTGGCTTCGCGCAGCGGCACGGCGGCGGTAACGGTGATGGTGCCGAATTCGCTGGGCCCTGCGGAACTGCTGCTGCACTACGGCACGCAGGAGCAAAAAGACAGGTATTTGCGCCGCTTAGCCTGCGGGCAGGAAGTGCCGTGCTTCGCCCTCACCGGCCCGTTCGCCGGTTCCGATGCGGGTGCGATTCCCGATTACGGCATCGTCTGTCGCGGCGAATTCGGCGGCCAGCAGGATGTGCTGGGAGTGCGCGTGACCTGGGAGAAGCGCTACATCACGCTGGCGCCTGTTGCCACGCTGCTCGGCCTCGCCTTCAAGCTGTATGACCCGGATTACCTGCTCGGCGCGGAAACGGCGCGCGGCATCACCCTTGCGCTGATTCCCACCGATACGCCCGGCGTGCAGGTTGGGCGGCGGCATTTCCCTCTCAACTCGGCGTTCCAGAACGGGCCGACTTCCGGCAAGGGCGTGTTCATTCCGATGGACTACATCATCGGCGGGCAGGAACGCATCGGCCAGGGCTGGCGCATGCTGATGGAGTGCCTGGCGGCGGGGCGCTCGATTTCGCTGCCGGCCAGCGCGGTTGGCGGGTGCAAGCTGGCGGCGCGCAGCAGCGGGGCCTACGGGCGCGTGCGCAAGCAGTTCAAGCTGCCCATCGGCAAATTCGAGGGAGTGGAAGAAGCGCTGGCGCGCATCGGTGGCAACCTCTACCTGATGGATGCGGCGCGCGTGCTGACGGCGGCGGCGGTGGATATGGGCGAAAAACCCTCGGTGGTTTCCGCCATCGTCAAATACCATTGCACCGAGCGCGGGCGCACGGTCATCAACGATGCGATGGACGTGCATGGCGGCAAGGGCATCTGCATGGGGCCGGGCAACTATCTGGCGCGCAGCTACCAGCAGACGCCCATCGGCATCACCGTGGAAGGCGCGAACATTCTCACGCGCACCATGATTATTTTCGGGCAGGGCGCGATCCGCGCCCACCCCTATGTGCTCAAGGAGATCCGGGCGGCGCACGACGATGACCGCAAGCGCGCAGTGCGGGATTTTGACGCGGCCTTGATCGGCCATGTCAGCTTCGTCCTGAGCAACGCGGCGCGCGCGCTGGTGTTCGGCTTGACCGGCGGGCGCGGCATCCCGGCCCCTCCGGGCGAACAAACAAAGCGCTATTACCAGCAACTGACCCGTTTTTCGGCAGCATTCGCGTTCGCGGCAGACGTGGCAATGCTGGCGCTCGGCGGCAGCCTCAAGCGCCGCGAAAAAATTTCCGCGCGCCTGGGAGATGTACTGAGCCAGATGTATCTGTGTTCGGCGGCGCTCAAGCGTTTCGAGGATGATGGGCGACCGGAGGAAGATCTGCCGCTCCTGCACTGGGCGATGCAGGACGGGTTATACCGGATACAGATCGCATTCGATGGCGTGCTGCAAAACTTCCCCAGCCGCCTTGCGGCGCTGGTATTGCGCATATTGATTTTCCCGCTGGGGCGCTGTCTTGTGCCGCCGCCCGATGAACTGGGGCACCGGATTTCCGGGTTGCTCATGCAGCCCGGAGAAGCGCGCGACCGGTTGACCAGAGGCATGTATCTGCCTGACAACGAGAACGAAGCAGTGGGCGCGCTGGAGGCCGCGCTGCTCAGCACGCTGGCATGCGAGCCGTTGCAGGCCAGGGTGGATGAGGCGCTCAAGGCCGGGCAGCTTGCGGAGATGGAAGAGTTGCTGCGCATTTCCGAGGCGCGCGACAAGGGCGTCATCAGCATAGACGAGGCATTGCTGCTGGAGCGCGACTACGCGCTGCGGCGCACGGTCATCATGGTGGATGACTTCGCGCCGGAACAGTTGATGGCGGGACATTGAAACTGCTAACCCAACCTGCGTGCTAGAATTTTGCTATTCAATAAAGGAGATTGACCATGCAAGCAATCGAATTTGTCAGCAAGGCTCATGACGGAGTGGTGGACTTACCCCGCGAGCATCAAGCCTGGAACGGTAAAGATGTGCGAGTGATCCTGTTGGAGGCTGTGAGCGTAGCAGCCAGGCGCAAACCCTTGTTCAAGGCCGCGACCATTTTCACGCGCGGATACCACTTCAACCGCGATGCCGCAAATGAGCGGTAAGAGCCATAAAACTTAAACAAGGGAGCAGACAATGAGCCTGATAGATCAAATTAACAAGAAGCGCAAAGAGATAAAGACTGATGGATACCCAATGTCTATCGGCGAATGGATAAGCATGTACGAGCGGAATGAACTTGATATCCATCCGGAGTTTCAGCGATTCTACCGTTGGTCCCCTTCTCAAAAATCAGCTTTAATCGAATCCATCCTGCTAGGCATCCCTCTTCCAGCAATCTTCGTCAGTCAAAGGTCTGATGGCGTTTGGGACGTGGTCGACGGATTGCAACGTCTGTCCACGATTTTTCAGTTCGTTGGAATCCTCAAAGACGATAAGGGGAAGAGCGTCGAACCTCTAGCACTCCAAAAAACAAAATATCTACCCGCTCTTCATGACATTCAGTGGAACAATGACGCTGACCCAAAGAAATCCTTGCCGACGGATATTCAACTCGTCATCAAGCGTTCGAAGATTTCCGCCAGTATCGTCCTTAAGGAAAGTGACGAAACAGCCAAGTACGACCTTTTTCAGAGATTGAATACTGGCGGCTCTGAGCTTAGTCCGCAGGAAGTCAGGAACTGCCTGTTGCTGATGATAAATAAGTCCTTCTTTGATTGGTTGAAGGAACTGCCGAAAAATGAAGCTTTCATCTCTACTACGACGCTAATTCTAATTCGCTTTCATAATGAGACTAACAGCGCTATCATCCACGATAGGATTCCACTCAGGAGACTGTCATGGCTCGACCGCGCTGCATCGAATCAGATTTGGTTGGCAAAGCACGAGAGATTGCAGCCGTAGCA
>JACRPU010000083.1 GCA_016223025.1 Nitrosomonadales bacterium
GAACACAATCGTGAAACATTTCATCATCAGGGGTGTCGTCTTTCGTCATGAAAGTTAGTGCAAATTCTGTCCAGCCTCTGGCTGGTAACAGATTTGCCTACCCTTGCGGTACAACCACGGCGTACTCCTTGCGGGTGCAAGCGGGACAGCAACCTGGTTTGGCCGTACCTCGAAACTCGCCGCCAGCGGCTCGTTTTGCCCGCTACGCGGAATGCTTCTTATTGCTGGATTCCCGCCTGCGCGGGAATGACGGCCTAATGGATTATTTGGGCGTGTAAGAGACTTCGCAATATTCGACAGAGCGATCTTTCGCCCCGGACCACGATGGCAATGGGCACTTTACATCCGCAAGGGCCTACCGCAGGGACAGAATATACTTGACCAGGGTCTTGCGGTTGGTTTCGCTGAGCAACTGTTCGGAATAACCCGGCATTTCCTTGCTGATCCACGCCCCGCTGCCACCGTTTTTTACTTTGTTCATCAGGTGCGCTTCGGCGTCCGGGTTGTTTCTGTAACGCTCGGATACGTTCTCCCATGCCGGGCCGAGCAGGTTTTTGCCGGTGGTATGGCATTGAAAACAGCCGGTGTTTCTCGCCAATAGCCATTCTGTTGCCTTGGCGGCATGTTCCTTGGGCACTTCCGGCTGGCAGCCGGCCAGCGCGATCAACAGCGGCGCCAGCAAGATATTTCGGGTACGCATGATTCTCCTCTGGTTACGTTCTGAAATCTAAAGTGCACCTCTATAAATCCAAACTCCGTCGCGATGCTGCGTTGCTCAAAAAATTTTAACGCTTACCTATCAAACATATGCGGCGCGCTACCATTTTTTTCACGCCTTGCCTGGCTCAGGATTTTGAATTTTTAGAGGTACCCTAACGCACATGGCGCAGGCCACCCCGAATGATGAGTCGTCTGCGCCATGTGCGTTTCCCTCACCCCCGTTCCCCCTCTCCCGGAAGGAGAGGGGTACGGTATGCCCTCGCTGCGCGAGATTCACGTTAAGCCGGACGAGCCTGAACCAAAAATGGGAAGCCGTCTTCTTGTGGTACTGCGCGAGTTTCACGTTAAATTCAACTACATCGGTTCGGCGCGGTATTCGACGATGAGGGTGTGCCTCGCGCCCGCCGCGACCTTGACGGCGTTTTCGAGCGCGTTTGCCGTTTCCACGCACACCGTTTCGCGCCAGCCATCCGGCTGCCCCATATCACCCATCCTGTTTGCCTTTTCGGTCCACGGCGTCCATACCACGGTGGACAGGCTGCCGGATTTGGCTATGCGGATGCGCCGTTTCAGCATGTCGTCCTCTACCGCGCATTCTGCGGCGGTGTTGACGTACACGCGGTCGGTTTCTCCCGTAAACCGGATTGTGCCATCTTGTTTTCCGGGCGTCGAACCGCCAACCTTGTCCCGGTAATCGCAGCCCGCCAGGCCGCCGACGCGCGCCGCGCCGATGTCGCCGATCCGGAAATAGGTATGCAGGGCCTCGGTGATCTCGAAATCGGTTATACCGGTATTTTCCGTGACCAGTTCCATGCGCAGCGTTTCGCCGGCGATTACGGTCAATTCGAGGCGTGAATCGTGCGGCCACAGCGCCCGCGTCTTGTCGCTTTCCTCCGGGCATAACGTCAGGCGCGTCGCGCCGTCCGGCTCGCTGCCGGACTCGATCACCCGCCAGGGAGCGGTACGCGCAAAACCGTGCGCGGGAAAGGACGGATCGGAAACATGCGCGCCGAACCACGGCCAGCAAACCGGCGTGCCGCCACGGATAGCTTTCCCCGACGCGAGCACGGCATCGCGCGACAGCCATATCACCGGCACCGCCTGGCTCCTTGGCTGCCATGCCATCAGATGCGCCCCTTGCAGGCACAGCGATGCGGTGGCATGCGCGTTGTTGATTTCCGCAACGACCAACCCGCCGTCAACTGCGCGGAAACCCAGTTGCCCGCCGATGCCGAACTGCCGGTTTAATTTCTCTGTCGAGTCCATACCTGTCCTCCAGTAATGCCGCTTCCGCACATTATAGCGGAAGGCGCGATGACATTTCAGCCGCAGAAGCACAGAACAAGCCCTCCGCGAGCCGCGTTGCTGGTATTATCCGCACCCGGCAATAACGAATCAGAATGCCGGAAAACATCCATAAACTCGGAGAAAAAAATGACTGAAACCGCTCAAAAGAACGATCAACCCGTATTCAACATAGAAAAGCTCTACGTGAGGGATCTTTCGCTGGAAATACCGCACGCGCCGCGCATCTTTCTGGAGCGCGAAAATCCGCAGGTTGACATGAAATTGAACACCCAGACGGAAACGATCGAGGATGACGTGTACGAAGTGGCAATCACCGCCACGGTAACGACCAAGATCGGCGAAAAGGTGATGTTCCTGATCGAGGCCAAGCAGGCCGGGATCTTCCGGTTGAGCAACCTGCCCGGCGAAGACGTGGAGCCGGTGCTGGCGGTATTGTGCCCGAACATCCTGTTCCCGTATCTGCGCGAAACGGTTTCCAATACCGCCGTGCGCGCGGGTTTTGCGCCGGTGCTGCTGAGCCCGGTCAACTTCGACATGATCTACCAGCAGCACAAGCAGGAGCAGGCGCAGGCGGCGGCAACGGCACACTGACAAACTCCGGGCGCAAGGCGTCCGGAAACCGGTGCGGGACGGCGTGGCGCCGCTCAATGCGGCCCATGATGTGTATGCGGCCAGGGAAGTGACCGTGGCGCAGGGCTATCCGCATTCCAGCACCACGAAGGCGACGGCGTGCTCGCGCTCGTCGCTGATGCTGAGGTGGTGGCGCGCCACACCGAGCCTGGCGAAATGCTCCGCCAGATCCGCATCGAAAACGAAAACCGGTTTGCCCAGCTTGTCGTGCGCGACGCTGACGCTCCCCAGCGTCAGCGGGTGGCGCAGGCCGCTGCCCGCAGCCTTGGCCAGCGCCTCTTTGGCCGCGAAGCGTTTCATCAGCAGGCGCGCGGGCTGCGGATGATCCTGCCATTCCGGCAGTTCGACCGTGCTCAGCACCCGCTCCGCGAAGGTCGCCCCGTATTTCTTGTGCAGCTTTTCGATGCGCTCGTACGCGACGATGTCGGCACCGATGCCGAAGATCATGCGCGCTCACCCGCCGCAAGCAGCGCCTTCATTTTCCTCACCGCCTGCTCCAACCCGATAAACACCGCCTCGGCGATGATGGCGTGGCCGATGTTCAGCTCGCATATATCGGGTATGGCAACGATGGGTTGCACGTTGTGGTAGTTCAGCCCGTGCCCGGCATTCACCTGCAAACCCAGCGCGTGCCCGTGCGCCACGGCGCGGCGGATGCGCGCCAGCTCGCGCTCCCGCCCGGACACGCTGTCGGCGTCGGCGTATTTGCCGGTGTGGATTTCCACCACCGGCGCACCCAGCGCCCCGGCCGCATCCAATTGTTTTTCGTCCGCATCCACAAACAGCGATACGCGGATACCCGCATCCAGACAACGCCCGGCGGCGCGTTTCACCGCATCGAAGTGGCGCACCACATCCAGCCCGCCTTCGGTGGTGAGCTCCTCGCGCCGCTCCGGCACCAGGCAAATATCGTGCGGCTTGATGCGCAGCGCGATGCCGATCATTTCGTCGGTTACCGCGCTTTCCAGGTTCATGCGCGTTTGCAGCATATCGCGCAGAATCTCCACGTCACTATCCTGGATGTGGCGGCGGTCTTCGCGCAAGTGCAGGGTAATCGCGTCCGCTCCCGCCGCCTCGCAAACCAGCGCGGCGCGCACCACGTTGGGGTAGCGCGCCCCGCGCACCTGGCGCAGCGTGGCGACGTGGTCTATGTTGAGACCCAGCTTAATCATCTTTCCTGTCCGGTGAATTTCGGGGAGGGCTGCAACGTAACAGAGGTTCGAGCGGGATGCAATTCGCATATACTATCCCGCAAACCAACACCTACAGGAACCCGTGTACATGCAAAAACTGACGCCCGAACAAATTGAACTTGGCTTGACAGACGAAGATGCCAGTGTCAGGAAAGAGTTTGCCGAACGCAAGGATTACACGCCCACACCCGAACAGATCGAGCGCGGCTTGACCGATACAAACAGCGAAGTCCGGGCGAGATTCGCGGACCGCAAGGACTATGTGCCGACAGCCGCGCAGATTGAACGCGGCTTGACCGACGCTGAAGTCAACGTCAGATACACCTTCGCGGAGCGCGAGGATTACCTCCCCACCGCCGAGCAAATGGAGCGCGGCTTTAATGACCCGCACCGCTTTGTCAGGCTGCTGTTTGCGCAGCGCAAGGATGGCATGCACTGACAGTGCCTGGCCGACGGTACGCGCGTTGCGGCTTGCCCCTGATATGCATACACTTGATGAACACCCCCGTTTATACATAGCTTGCAGCCCGGATGAAGCGGTGCGTGGTTGTTTGGGCTTCAGCCCCTCTACAACCACGGCCTACCCCTTGCGGGTGGAATCCGGGAAGCAGTGTGTGATCCGAGAGCGCCCCGGATTCCATTGCATTTCATCCGGGCTACGCACTGCCACAACAGGGTTGATGAAGTTTGGGTGAAGCTACCCAAGCAGGACGGTAGGGCGGAAGCCCCTTGCGGGGCGTTCCGCCGCAATTCAAAAAACATCCGGCGGAACCGCGTTGCGTTCCACGACCGTTCAACCTGAAAACCTCAATTGGAAATGGACCATCCAAGAGCAGCCCCTCATCCCCAGCCCTTCCCCCGGAGGGGGAAGGGAGCAAAGTCCCTCTCCCTCCGGGATAACCAGCCGCTTGGCCGCCGGTTTTTGGCGGTTTAGCGGAATGGCTAGTAGTTTCATCAGAGGGGTTGCACCCGCAAGGGGTAGGCCGTGGTTGCCTCGAAGAGGTTCTTGCCCCCTGTGGGGGTAAAGCCGCTGAAGCGGCAACAACCACGCACGGGTGAGGGAGAATCTGCGCCCATGTTGTTTCTCATGCAAGCCGGATACTCTCAACTGCGGAATCCAGGTTTAAAACGCTGGGACACTGGGCCACGCTTAAGCTATCATTTGGAAAATGGTGGCTTCACCAGAACACCATCGGGCGGTGTACGTTGAATTTGAATCCTCAATAACAGGGAGAAATGAAATGAGCCAACATGATTACAGCATTGCCGCTCAGCCACCCGCAGCGTTACTGGCCGATCTGAATGCGGTTTTGGGTGCCATTGCCACCAATAACAGCGGCGCGACTGCGCCGAATCCGAGTTTCCCTTACCAATGGTGGGCGGACACGACAAGTAAACGGCTCAAAATCCGCAATGCCACAAATACCGGATGGGTGACGGTCGGAAATCTGCGCGATCCCAATCTCGGGCTGGCTCTTGTCAACGGATCTGCTACCAAGGATTTTGCTGTTAAAAATCTGAGTGTGGCAGGGCAGATTAAATTTCCGGTTGGCAGCAGCAGCCCCGACCCAAGCACGCTGGATTGTTACCTTGAACGTGGCTTCGACATATCCATATCAGATTGCCAAGGTATTACATTCCGCAGTGGTGCGGGAATTATTCGGGGTAACTATACCCAGATAGGCAGGCTTGTCCATTTCAATATATTCATAAAGGACTCTGCAAATGGGAGTTGGACAGCAAACGGGGTTGATATTGCGGCAGGTGCTACGATATACGTTTCGCATGCACAAGATGCTCCACCCAGGTTAATGCTGCCGTCAGGCGTGATCGTAGTAACACCATCAAGCGCGGGAGATCCCGGCAAGCAAGTTCTGGCGCATATTCAAGACACAGGCGGGTCTTCTGACTTAATTGTCATATCAAACGCAATATCCGGTAAAGCTGACGTGTTTCAATCCCCGGATATGGGTGAGGGTATAATTTTCGTTTCAGGCACATATATGACCGTATGACGTGATTTCGAATGGCATTTCGCCGGGTAATTCCACCATCATTTTCCTCTATAAATCCCGCAGAACTGCCATGCGCTTCGCCTCACAGCGAATTATCCGCGCGTGTCTTTCCCTGATCTGACCGGGATTTTCGAATTCACTCATCCGAACCCAGCAGCGCGCCGACAAAATCCTCCGCCACGAACGGGCGCAAGTCATCCAGCCCCTCGCCCACGCCGATAAAGCGCACCGGAATCGGGTGTGCCTTGGCGATGGCGGCGATCACGCCCCCTTTGGCGGTGCCGTCCAGCTTGGTGAGGATCAGCCCGGTGACGCCGAGCGCGTCGCCGAAAGCCTTGACCTGGCTCAGCGCATTCTGTCCGGTGTTGGCATCCAGCACCAGCAGCACTTCATGCGGCGCAGCCGGCGAAGTTGGGGTCGCGGGCAGCGCTTTGGCGATGACGCGCTTGACCTTCTTGATCTCTTCCATCAGGTGTGCCTGCGTGGTCAACCGCCCGGCGGTATCGGCCAGCACCACATCTATCTTGCGCGCCACGGCCGCCTGCACCGCATCATAAATTACGGCGGCGGGGTCTCCCCCCTGCTGGGAGATGACGGTGACATTGTTGCGCGCCCCCCATTCCATCAACTGTTCGCGGGCGGCGGCGCGGAAAGTGTCGCCCGCCGCCAGCAGCACCGTTTTGCCTTGCCCCTGGAAATACCTCGCCAGCTTGCCGATGGAGGTGGTTTTCCCGGCGCCGTTCACGCCGGCCAGCATGATGACGAAAGGCTGGTGCGCGGCGGTTTCCAGCGGCCTGGCCAGCGGGGCGAGCAGCTTGAGCAGGCTGTGCGCCAGCGCCTCCTTGAGCTGGCCGGCCTCGGTGAGGTGCTGCAATTTGACCTGATGGCGCAGTTCGGCGAGCAGGAAGCGCGTGGCGTCCATGCCGACATCGGCGGTAATCAGGATGGTTTCCAGCTCTTCGTACAGATCGTCGTCAATCCTGCCGCCGCGCCCGAACAGATCGGCCAACTGGCTGCCGGTGCGAGCCAGCCCGCTCTTCAGCCTGCCAAGCCAACTGGTTTTTTCGGGTGCCGGCTGATCGGGGGCAGATTTTTTCAGGAAGCCAAACATGGTGTTGGTTGCTCGGGAGGTGGCGGAAAGATGGCAAAATAGCGCATAATACGCGCTTGTTGCGGCGGCTTTTGCCGCCGTCGTTATTCTAAGCTGATCGAGTTGGTTTGGGCTATAAAATGCGCGCAAAATTACTGGGCTATCTGCTGTTCCCGCTGCTGTTACCCGCCTTCGCGGCTCACGCGGAGGTGTTCGAGCAAACGCTGCGCAACGGCCTGAAGGTCATCGTCAAGGAAGATCACCGCGCGCCGGTGGTGGTGCAGCAAGTGTGGTACCGCGCCGGCAGCATGGATGAACGGACCGGCTCCACCGGCATCGCCCACGCGCTGGAGCACATGATGTTCAAGGGCACCAGGAGCGTGCCCAAAGGCGAATTCTCCAAGCGCATCGCCGCTGCGGGCGGGCGCGAAAACGCCTTCACCAGCTCCGATTACACCGCCTATTTCCAGCAGTTGCACAAATCCAAACTGCCGCTGGCGATGAAACTCGAATCCGACCGGATGCGCAACCTGCTGCTGTCCGAGGTGGAGTTCGGCAAGGAAATCAAGGTCGTCATGGAAGAGCGGCGCACGCGCACCGACGACCAGCCGCACGCCCTGCTGAACGAAAAACTGATGGCCGCAGCCTACCAGGAACACCCTTACCAGCATCCGGTGATCGGCTGGATGAACGACTTGCAGGCGCTTGGCGCAAGCGACGCGAAGGCGTGGTACCAGCGCTGGTACACGCCCAATAACGCGACGCTGGTGGTGGCGGGCGACGTCAAGGCCGCCGAGGTGTTCGCGCTGGCGCGGCGCTACTATGGCGTCATTCCGGCGCGCAAGATGGCCGCGCGCAGGAATTTTGGCGAGCCGCCGCAACTCGGCGCCAAACGCATCGTGGTCAAGGCTCCGGCGCAGTTGCCGCATCTGGTGATGGCTTACCATGCGCCCGCGCTGCGCGATCCGGCTCAGGATTGGCAGCCTTACGCGCTGGAAGTGCTGGCCGGAGTGCTCGACGGCAACGATTCGGCGCGCCTGAACAAAACGCTGGTGCGCGAGCAGCAAATCGCCAGCAGCGCGGGCGCGGGCTACGACTCCACCTCGCGCGGGCCGGGCATGTTCGTGCTGGAGGGCACGCCCAGCGAAGGAAAAAGTGTGGGCGAACTGGAGGCGGGATTTCGCGAGCAGGTCGCGCGGCTGGTCAATGAAGGCGTGAGCGAGGAGGAGCTGAAGCGCGTCAAGGCGCAGGTGACCGCCAGCGAAGTGTACAAGCGCGACTCGCTGTTCTATCAGGCGATGCAGATCGGGCAAATGGAAAGCATCGGGCTATCCCACAAAAACATTCCGCTGATACTGCAAAAAATCCGCGAGGTGTCGGCGCAGCAGGTGCAGGAGGTGGCGCGCGAATTTCTCAAGGACGACAACCTGACGGTCGCCGTGCTTGACCCGCAGCCTCTTTCCGGAAAACCGAAGCGCAAGATGGAAGGGGCTGCCCATGCGCACTAAAATGCTGGTTGTCGTTGCGCTGCTCCTGTCGGGCATAAACTCTGTTCTCGCCACCCCGCAAATCCAGCACTGGCAGGCGCCGAGCGGCGCGCGCGTATTTTTTGTGGAGAACCGCAATCTTCCGATGCTGGACGTGGCGGTGGATTTTGCCGCCGGCAGCAGTTTTGACCCCGCAGAAAAATCCGGCCTGGCCGGAATGACGCAAGGCTTGCTCGATCTCGGCGCGGAAGGCATGAGCGAGGACGACATCGCGCGCGGGATGGCCGACATCGGCGCGCAACTGGGCGGCAGGATAGACTCGGACCGTTCCGGGATATCGCTGCGCACTCTGAGCAGCGCGGCGGAGCGGGATCAGGCGCTGGACATTCTGGCGCGCGTGCTGCAACGCCCGCTGTTTCCGGAAGCCGTGCTGGCGCGCGAAAAAACGCGCCTGATCGCCGGCCTGAAGGAAGCGGAGACCAGGCCCGAAAGCATTGCCGCCAAGGCCTTCGGCAAGGCGGTATTCGGCGATCACCCTTACGGGGTATCCCCGTCGGTGGCCAGCGCCGAGAAAATCCGGCGCGACGATGTCGAAGCGTTCTACCGCACACATTATTCCGCCGATGCCGCCGTGGTTTCCATCATGGGCGATGTAACCCGCGCCGAAGCGGAGGCCATCGCGCAAAAGCTCACCGGGCAATTGCCGCAGGGCGGCAAAGCGGCGCGCATCCCGCCGGTGGCCATGCAGATCAATACCAGCGAGCAGCGCATCGCCCACCCGGCCACACAGAGCCATATCCTGATCGGCGCGCCCGGCATGGCGCGCAACGACCCGGACTATTTCCCGCTTTATGTGGGCAACTACATTCTCGGCGGCGGCGGCTTCGTGTCGCGCCTGATGAACGAAGTCCGCGAAAAGCGCGGCATGGCCTACAGCGTGTACAGCTACTTTGTGCCGACGCTGGAGCCGGGTATGTTCCAGGTCGGGCTGCAAACCAGGAAAGAGCAAGCCGACGAAGCGCTGCAACTGGTGCGCGCCACCTTGCGCGGCTTCATCGCCAAAGGGCCGACGGCAAAGGAACTGCTGGCCGCAAAACAGAACATCATCGGCGGCTTTCCGCTGCGCATTGACAGCAATAAAAAGATACTCGAATATCTCGGCGTCATCGGGTTTTACGGCCTGCCCCTGACCTACCTCGACGATTTCACCGGCAAGGTGGACAAGGTCACCGCCGCGCAAATTCACGACGCCTTCAAACGGCGCGTGAACCCGGATGCGATGGCAACGGTGATCGTCGGCGCTCCGGAAGAAAAAGCGGAACCGGCAAAATAAACAAGGTGCGCATCATCGGCGGCACCCACCGCAGCCGCCAGATTATGTTTCCGGATGCGGATGGCTTGCGCCCGACACCGGATCGCGTGCGCGAGACCCTGTTCAACTGGCTGGGGCAGGATCTGACCGGCAAACGCTGCCTGGATTTGTTTGCCGGCAGCGGCGCATTGGGGTTCGAGGCGAGTTCGCGCGGGGCATCCGAAGTGGTAATGGTGGAAAACAACCGTGCAGCGTTCAGCGCCTTGCAGGAAAATAGCGGGAAACTGGGTTGCGCCAATGTGGCGCTGCATTGCGAAGACGGGGTAGGATTCGCCAGGCGGCAGGAAACCCGGCGCTACGATGCGATTTTCGTTGACCCTCCGTTCCGGGGTGGCGTTTTGCCGGAAGTGTTGCCCTTGCTGGCCGGAAAGCTGGTGGAAGACGGGGTGGTATATGTCGAGAGCGGGGAAGCTTTCGAACCCGGTGCGGCCTGGCGGGTGGTGAAGCGCGCGAAAGCAGGCAAAGTACATTATCAGTTATTGCAGCATGCCATGAAGGCGCCAAAAGATGATTAAAGTGGTTTATCCGGGCACCTTCGACCCGATCACGCGCGGCCACGAGGACGTGGTGCGGCGCGCTGCCGGGCTGTTTGGCGAGGTGTTGGTGGCGGTGGCGGCAAGCCGCAGCAAGACGCTGTTCAGCCTGGAAGAGCGCGTATTCATGGCGCGCGAGATTTTTGCCGGTTTTGCCAATGTTCGAGTGGAGGGCTTCGATGACTTGCTGATGAACTATGTGCGCGCACAGGATGCGCGCGTGGTATTGCGCGGTTTGCGTGCGGTGTCGGATTTTGAGTACGAATTCCAGATGGCCGGGATGAACCGCAGCCTGCACCCCGATGTGGAAACCGTATTTTTGACCCCTGCGGAGCAATACACCTTCATTTCCGCCAGCATGGTGCGCGAAATTGCGCGGTTCGGCGGAGATGTGGGCAAGTTTGTTTCGCCGCTGGTGGCGGCACGGTTGGCCGCAAAAAAACTGATTTGAAACGCCCGATCACTTACAGGAGAAAAACATGGCATTGATTATTACCGACGAATGCATCAACTGCGACGTGTGCGAGCCGGAATGCCCGAACGACGCCATTTCGCAAGGCGATGAGATTTACATCATAGACCCCGACAAGTGCACCGAATGCGTCGGCCACTACGATACCCCGCAATGCGTGGAAGTCTGCCCGGTGGATTGCATCCCCAAAGACCCCGCACATGCGGAAACCAAGGAGCAGTTGCAGGCAAAATATGAAAAATTGATGGCGGCAAAAGGCTAATAACCCGAATTGCCGTTTCGCAAAAAAGCCCGCCGGTTTAGGCGGGCTTTTTTGTTGCTGATAGATGCGGGCTGCGCCTGAAGCCTCCGATTTCCAGCCTCATTGTGGGGCGTTCCGCCCTACGCGGACTTTTTCTGATGCTGCAAGAATAATTCTGATATTGGCACACACTGGTGTCCGCTCGATTTTAGAATAGATTCAACTGGTTATCTGGATAGCGGTCTTCAGAATTCTGTAGCGCATCTGCAACCATTTGATTGATTGATATTTTCTCAAACATACTGACCTCGATAAGATTCAGTAAAATCTGTGGAGAAGCCGCCAAGTTGAGACGCTTTTTGGCGATGAGCACGAGCAGATAAGAGCAGATGGCGATCCATATCTGCGCCTTGACGGCGTTCTCCGAGTTGCCGAAGAAATGTTTGACCGTCAGATTTTGTTTGAGCCACTTGAAGAATAACTCGATCTGCCAACAGCATATATGCTTTTTTCCAATGTTCATATAGATTGCGTGAGGTATGGGGAAAGATTTGTTGATATTCAGAAACCCTTGAGAAACGACACGACCTGTCGTTCAGCGTGTTTAAGATGCGCTATTTCGAAAACTATTAAGAGCTTATCCGTAAATAATATTTATGGTCAATTTAATTTTCCTGAACGCGATGATCGCCGCTGCAAGATGGTTGAGTCCGAGGAAGCTGCGTTCGAGCTTCTCATACCGCACGAGCAGCTTGCGAAAGCGATTGAACC
>JACRPU010000084.1 GCA_016223025.1 Nitrosomonadales bacterium
ATAGACGATGTGCCGCACAATGTCAACATTGTTTAGTGACTACACAAAGAACCAAAAAAAGGCCGCTTCACCACGATACTCCTCAATAAACACGTGGGCTTTGGTGCTTTGCGGTGACTACAAATTGGCGGGAACTTCAGACTAGCGTCTCGGCGAAAGTCTTATTGAATACTATTTGCAATTGTCGGTTGGTAACCGTTGCCGCAGGTCACCCATATCAACTGCGGCGGTGGCCCGTATCGGGAGACCAGCTCCACAAAATCGCTGTCTTTACTGATAAGAACGATACCTTGCTGTATTGGGCTGCCTGAAATATTGCAGCATCCTTGGCGTCTCGCAAACCCAAGGCTCCCAGCGAGATTGCTTCAACATTAAATTGTGCGGAAAGCCATGCTGCAAGCAGCGGCGGGAGTTGGGCGTCTATCCAGAATTTCACGCGGCAAGCCGAACGATATCCGATCTGCGTGCCGCAAATTGCAGGCAGGCAAGAATGTCGTCTCGCTCAAGGTCGGGGAAGTCGGTGAGAATTTCACTCACTTCAACACCGTCACCCAGCATTTCAAGAATGTCATTGACACGAATGCGCATTCCGCGAATGCAGGGTCGTCCACCACATTTTCCTGGTTCGATGGTGATGCGATCCAGCAGATTGGTTTTCATGGGCTAATCTCCTGTGTTGGTCGAATTGTAGAGCAAATCAGCACAATAGAGCGCAACAAAGCTAAACCACCGGCAAAGCCAGTGGCTTATTGGGTAAGCCCCTCAAAGGAACCGGTAACACCGTGAGCCGCCTGAAGGCGGCTGCAATCCCCGACGTTACTGCGTCGCCATAACCCACGTCGAGCTGCACCGTACAACGTGCAATAAAATCGAAAAAGCTGAGCTGTTGATTACATAAACAACCGAGGGTGTTACGTCACTCCATGGGAAGCCCAAGCCTGCGATCAGCCGTATCTACGTTCGCCATGTCGGGGATGGTCGCATCTTCGAGATGAACTACAAGGGGGTCGAACGATTCCAGCTTGAGGAAGATGAGATTCGGTGGATGGCCGGTTCCCAGTTTGTCGTCGAGGCGGACATTGCAGCGTGTTTTCCCAGCATCTACACCCATTCGATTCCCTGGGCGCTGTATGGCAAGCCAGAGTCCAAGAAGAAAACTGGCATTACCAAGTCGGCAGGTAACCTCTTGGACAAATGCACCCAGAACACCCGAGATAAACAAACCAACGGTCTACTGATCGGGCCGCATGCGTCAAACATCATTTCTGAGATCGTCCTGACCCGCATCGACACTGAGTTGCAGGCCGGTGAATTCAAGAAGGTTGTCCGGCATGTAGATGACTACAGGTTCTTCGCCAACACCTTTGAGGAGGCGGAACTTTTCGTCAAGGCGCTTGGCTTGAAACTGCGCGAGTATGAGATGTCGCTTAACGAGAAGAAGACGCGGATCTTGGAACTGCCAAGACCTAGCGAAGAGAACTGGCGTTTGGCACTCAACCGTTTTCTGTTCCCGAAGAACGAAGAGCTTCGCTTCTCCGTCATTCGCTCGTTTCTCGATCTTGCCTTGGAATGTTCGCAGGCATTGGGCAGGTCCACGCCGCTGAACTATGCGATCAAGACCATTGCCGGCGGGGACGAGCCGCGAAAGCTGAATCCGCGTGCCAAACGCATGTATGCCCAAGAGGCAATGAATCTCGCACTGGCTTATCCTTATCTTGCCCCTTTGCTTGATGAGTTTGTTTTCGACATGTACTGGCACGAAGGGTTGAAGCCGCGAATGGCTGATTTTGCAACATCCTTGGTGAAGCTGGGGGTTCGGAAGCTCTACCCTGACTCGATTGCGCATGCACTGTATTTCGTGCTGAAACATGACCTCACGCTCGATCTGAAGGACGAGGCACTGATCGAAATTGTTGCGCTGGATGATTGCGTAACGAACGTACTGCTATTGGAGTACGCCAAGAGGCACAAGCGCGCAAAAGTGAAATCCGCGATTACAACGCGCGCAAATATGTTGATGACGGAAGATTCAAGGGAAAAAGATAAGCACTGGCTGTTGGTCTACCAAGTGTGGTCAAAGAAGGAACTTCAGGGGAGCGGACAAGACTTTCTCGCCAAGCTGAAGGGTGCGGGGTTTCAGTTCTTCTGTATGCCCGCCAAGGCGGAGATAAAGGTTGGCGACGCTGCTGTTGATGCCGTGCCTGAACAACCGAAAGCAGCGAACGCCATATGAACGAAGCTGAAACCCGCGCCGAACACATCGACCCCGCTCTTGCCGTGGCGGGCTGGGGCGTCGTCCAGGGCAGCCGCATCCGGCGCGAGTAAGGTGGTGGAGGGTGAGGTCGAAGCCGGCAAGCTCTACGAGGAAAATGACTTCAACCGCATCATCGAAATCAGAGAGCGGGAGAAGAAGCGGGTCGAACTCCTCATGTCACAGATTGACCAGCGGGAGAAGACTTTAGTCTTCTGTGCCAACCAAGCTCATGCGTTGGTGATCCGAGATCTGATCAACCAGATCAAGACTCATCACGCCACATCCAGCACATGGTGGTCACCAGCTTCTGGCACGCGGACGGCACGCCGATGTCGGCGCAGCAGTTCATGGAGGCGCTGTTCGGCAAGCTGCCGTACTTCTTCACCGATGAAGACGAACTGCGAGCGCTATGGAGTTCCCCCGATACGCGCAAAAAGCTGTTGGAAGGTCTTGAGGAGAAAGGTTTCGGCAAGGATCAACTGGCCGAGATGCAGAAGATCATCGACGCCGAAAAGAGCGACCTGTTCGACTTGCTGGCGCATGTGGCCTATGCCCTGGAGCCCCTGATCTGACGAATCGAGGCAAGCGCACTTATTGCACAATGCCAAGTTTCCTTGACCACCAGGGTGTGATGGCGGGCAGCAAGGTCAGGGTCCAGATGACCACCCAGGCCGTCAGCGGGAGGAGCTTGGTCAGTTCCGGAAACTGTGCGGCGGTGATGACCGCCAGCACGACGGGGATCACGCCCGTCTCGCGCACGATGCCCAGGAAGAGCTTGTCTTTCATGCTGAGATCGGTCGGCAGCAGGGACAGCATGACCGCCACAGGTCTTGCGACGAGGATGAAGACGAGCGACACCAGCAGGCCCAGGAGCGCGGTGTTCCACAGGTCGCCCAGCGCGACGAAGGGGCCGACCATCATGAAGATCGTCGGCTTGGCAATGCTCTCGATCTTGATCTCCATGGTGTGCAGGGTTTTATGGAAGTATTCCTTGCCATGGTTGTAGTTGGCGAGCAGGCCGGCGACGAAGGCCGCCAGGAAGCCATTGCCATGGATGACTTGCGCCAGCAGGAAGGTCACCAGCGGGATGGCCAGCACAATCGCAAAATCGTAGGCTGTCTCACCGACGTCGCGCTCGTTATCCTTGGATTTGTAAACCTCGTAGCTGTACATCGCACTCCAGCCGATGATGCCGGCGATGGTGCCGAACAGGAATTGCCCGCCCAGATGCAACATGTTTTCTGCGCTGGAGAGACCTGAAAACAGGCTACCCATTGAATCCACTGAAACACCGGCCAGGATCATGGAGGCAATGGCAGCCACGAAAATGGCGCCGACCGCATCGTTGAGGGCGCTTTCGGCGATCGAAATACTGGAGAGACGCAGGTACTCGACCTTGAAGACAATCCGCTTCAGGGTCGGAATCAGCGCCGCCGGATCGGTGGAGCCGAGGATAGCCGCCAGCAGGGCGGCGGTCTTGCCATCCAGCCCGAGGGCCATCAGGATCGGGAACATGATGAAGAAGGTGATGAGATAACCCACAAGGGCGATCATCACGGTGGGGTAGGCAATCTTTACGAAATCACGCCGATCCACTTCGTCGCCGCCGCCCTTCAGGATGATGGCGGCCAGCGCGGTACAAGCCACTACTGCAAGCATGACCGCCGCTCCGATGGGCGCCAGCGCGTCGTGAAGGACGATGCCCACCAGCAGTTGCAACGTGAAGTTTGGGAAAACGGTACCCTCGGACAATTTGCTGCACGCCCAACCAAACACCAGGAACAGTCCCAGACACCACAACGAATTTGCGATAGCCGTCTCTGTGCCGCCAAGCAGGGCGAGGCGTTCAAGAATCAGCGGAGCGGTGAGGTTCAACAGATAAGCAATAACAAACAGGCCGACAATTTTTACGTAGTTCATGATTTGGATATTTTTGGGCTATCGGCAAGCGGCTTGCCAGGAAACTGTGTGAAGTTATCGGTTGATTGTTGGGCAGGAGTGAGTGTTTGTCTATTTGGTTTCTGCACCATTTACTGCATAGACAGCCGGGATAATAATATCAGATAAACCATCGAAAAATTGATGGGGTTGCGCCTGGATAAGCGGCCAACGTATTCTTTTCCAGATTGCCGTGGATGTCCGAAAGAGTAGAGGAGCAGGCCCTTGCCACTATCTTCCCTGGCTTCCGTTTCTGGCACGACGCTGTATGTTTTGGGAGAGTTTTGCATTCTTGAATGCAGTCGCTCCACATGCTTATTGATGCGGTAAGCAAATAGTAGCAACGCCATGCCGGCGAAGGCCGGTATCCAGTGGCGCGCAAAGCGCGCCGATATTGATTATTGCTGGATTCCGGGTCAAGCCCGGAATGACGGAATTCATAGTGTTTGCTGGCCAGATCAATAGACTTGCACTGCCATCTCGAATGTTTGATGGAATGTGTGGTTAAATTGGCGCTTACATTGAAAGAGCATAATGGAGCCCTCAGCCTCACTTGAGTTGGCCAAACACATACTGCTGATGTTTGGTGTCATCCTTGCAGTGGGAACTTTCTCCGGCTTGATCGCCCGCTTGGCCAGAGTGCCCGACGTGGTGGTGTTTCTGCTGGTGGGAATGCTGTTCGGCCCCGGCGTGTTGGGGCTGGTCAACATCAAGGCCGATTCTGCCATCAATCAATTGATCCTGATTTTCGGCTCCAGCTACATCCTGTTTGACGGCGGCGCGTCAATCCGCCTCAAGGTGCTGAAAGAGGTGTGGATCACCGTCGTGGTGATCGCCACCATCGGCGTACTGATCACCGGCGCCATCACCGGGGTCGCGGCCTACTATTTCCTCGGTGTGCCCGTCATTGTCGCGCTGCTGCTCGGCGCCGTACTCGCGTCCACCGATCCGGCAACGCTGGTGCCGATATTCAAGCAGATCAGGATCAAGGAGCGCGTGGCGCAGACGGTGATGAGCGAATCCGCCTTCAACGACGCGATGGGCGCCATCCTCACCTTTACCATGCTGGGCGTGGCGATGGGCGCGGGCGAATTCTCGGCGGGCGATGCTGCTGCCGACCTGCTCAAGCAATCGTTGCTGGGCATCCTGATCGGCGGAATACTGGGCTATATGGCGGCATTCCTCATTGCACACGAGAAATTCGGTTTCCTCGCCGAATATGCGCCGGTGGTCACCCTGATGGCGGTGATCGGCGCCTATATGGGCGCGGACGGCATGCACGCCAGCGGCTTCATGGCGGTGTTCGTGTTCGGCATCATGCTCGGCAACCAGGAGTCGCTCGGCTTCAAGCGCGTTCACCACGATGAGGCCATCCTTGAAGATTTCATCATGACCACCGCGCTGATCATGCGCATGTTCATTTTCATCCTGCTCGGCGCGCAGGTGGATTTCGGCCTGATGAACCAATACCTGCTCGGCGGTGCGGCGGTGGTGGCGGTGTTCATGCTGATTGCGCGCCCGGCTACGGTATTTCTGTGCGCGCTGCCGGATCGCCGCGCCAAGTGGAGCTTCAAGGAGATGCTGTTCATGTGCTGGACGCGCGAGACCGGGGTGATCCCAGGCGCGCTGGCCGGTATGCTGGTCGGCATGAACGCCCCCGGCGCTCAGATCATCGCTTCGGTGACCTTCATCGCCATCCTGATGACTATCCTGATCCAGGCCACTACCACCAAGTGGCTGGCGAAGAAGCTGGATCTGCTGGCGGAAGAGTAAGCGCCGCGCCTTTTGCTGAACCTCTTCCAATATGAATTGAGAACATTTATTGTTCCGTCTCGCCCGGCTTAGGTTTATCATAGAACCGATACGTCGCCCGGTTTGCTCCAAGCGATGCAACACACCGAAGGAGAATCCTGATGGGAAGCGTAAAACGCAACACTCCAACTCACAGCTTGCCGCAGAAAAGCGGGCAGGCGGCGGCGATGCGTGAACCCGTGCGGGGGCGCAGCTCTTTGGCGGGGGAGGTAACTTTGGAACAGGCGCCGGATGACGGAAAGCAGCGTTTGGTCGAGCGACCGGATGGCTTTTATTGGCAGGAAGAATTCTCCGCAAAATTATATGGCCCGTTTCCCTCCCTGGCGGATGCGATGCAGGACATGCAATACCGGGAAGACAGCGATTACGAAGAGGGTGAGTCGCTCCAGGAAGCGGAAGCGGAAATCGGCATTTCCGACTGGGTTGACCCGGACACGGGTGAACTGGCGGAAGGCTTTACGCCGCATCGCGGCGGCGACTGATCTTCCCGCTTCCGGAACAGCGGCAACCCGGCAGTTCATGACATTCTCGGCGGGCGTCTCGATCCTCGCCACAACACCCTGCGATGCGATCAAAACATATAGACCGGATAGCGTTCCTGCTGCTCGCGACGCTTGTTTCCGGCTGCGCCGCCAACCGGCCGCTAAAACTTTGGGACGCTTCCCTGATCGCCAATTACCCGCAGCCGTTTGTCTTGATTAAAAACAAACCGAACGGAAAAGTGGTCGCCGGCGTGAGAACGGGCGACGTCAAAAACATGATTGACATCAAGGAGCGCGTGGAAACTGCTGCCGGCGAATTGCGCGCCGACCTTCTGGTAGCGGAAGGCGGCGAGCCAAACGGGTTTTCTTTTGTGTCTCACGGCAAGCCCAGGATCGCGGTCAACATCGCCATGATCAATCTGATCAGGGAAGATGCGGATGCGATGGCCGCCCTGATCGGGCACGAGCTGGCGCACCTGTACCTCGATCACGGGAAGCAGCGGAAGAGCAGGGAAGAGGATCGCATTGCAACTTCGGCCGTGCTCGGTTTTGCGCTCGGAATGGTGGGCATCCCGATGGCGCCGGTTGATCTTGCAACAACTACGGTTTCCAGAAAATATTCCAGGGATGACGAGCGCGATGCGGACCGTGCCGGGTTGGAATACATCGCCCGCGCAGGCTTTGACCCATGTGGCGCCATGCGGCTCCAGGCAAAGCTCAGCGCAGTTTCCTCCGGCTCCATGCTGCCGTTTCTGAACACGCATCCATCGAGCGCGGAGCGCGCCGAAAGCTTGAAACTTCTGGCCGATTGCAAGCAGTAGCGGTGCAGCGGGCGCGGTGGATGCGCTTCGCTTAGCCACCCTACATTTTTCGAGAACAAATTTACCCTGGCGCAGGATAAGGTTCAGGATGGCCGTTGTGCCGCAGGATCAGAACACGAATTCCCTGCCGCGCTGCAATGCCTGCGGGTTGAAATCTCCGGCGGCTTGCAGCACTTCGCGCAGGGTTTCGTCTTCGCGCCCCGCTTCCATGTGTACGATGAACAGCTCCGCCGGGCGGTGCAGCAAGCGCAGCCCCTGCGCCAGCAGCGCGGCGGTCATGTGGCCGGAGCGCGCGGCGCCCGCCGCGTTGCTGTTGGGGAGGGTGGTTTCAACCAGCAGGGTTTTCAGGTTGGCGATGCGGTTCAGCGCCCGCCAGAATTCGGCGCAATATGTGGTGTCGCCGCTGTACACCCAGCTGGCTGCCCCGCTATTCACCTGGTAGCCGAGAGCGGGGACGGCGTGCCTGGCGGGAAGCGCGGTGATCCTGCGCCCTTGCAGTTCCACCGTTTCGCCGGGCGCAAGCGGCTTGAAGCACAGATAGGGGTGCTCGGGCGACGGCAGCAGGGTGTAGTCCGGCCAGAGCAAGCCGTCCAGCATGTGCGACCGGATGGCGGCGATGGTTTCGGGAAGGGCATAAACGGTGAGCGGCGTGTCGCGGAAATTGCCGGCAGCATCCGCCAGCATGGGCAGCATGGCGCAATGATCGAGGTGTGAGTGGGTAAGGAAGACCGTGCTGACGGCGATGATCTGTTGCAGGGTCAGGTCGCCTGCGCCCGTTCCGGCGTCAATCAGGATGTCGTCGTCCACCCGGTAGCAGGTGGTGCGCAAATTGCCGCTGATGCTGCCGTTGCAGCCGAGTACCGTGATGCGCATTGCGTCCTCCGGGTGATCCGGTCCAGTCAAGCGCTCTTCATCAGAATGGCGGTGCGGTTCCATTCTCCCCGGCGCTCGTAGGTTAACGAGTCGGCCATCCTGCGTATCAGCAACAGGCCCATGCCACCGACCTTCCCTTTGTTTACCGTGATGGATGGGTCAACCAGAATCGCCTTCGACGGGTCGAAAGGAGGCGCGGCATCTTCGTACAGGATGCTTGTGTGGCCGGGAATCTGTTTCAGCTCGATCCGCACCATGCCATCCGCGCCACGATAGCCGTGGCTGACGGTGTTGGTGAACAACTCCTCCAGCACTACCAGAAACCGGCACGACAGGTTGGCATCCACGTTCGCACGGGAGCAGAAATCCTTGGCGAGCGTTCTTAGCCGGAGAAAGTTTCCGGTGCTGGCGGGTAGCTGGAAAGAGTCCATGAAATAGGGAATTCTTTTTGGATTGCAACTCGGCGCTATTATAAAACACACGATATGGAATATGAGCCGCCAGCGGAACGCGGCGCACCACACCCTTTTCCGGTTCGGCGCTGAGTATGGCATGGCCGCTTGCGGCCTGGTCCAGCGCCGGGATGCTGCGCAAGCTGTAAGGGTAAAGGCATATCGTGTCGCAGCAACCGCTTTTCAGGTTGGTAGTTCAGTATTTCTTAATTGTGCCTGCCTTGATTACCAAACAGTAATTCTTTTTTATAGCTTGACACCATGCGGTAATGTTTTGTGCGAACCAACTATTTGGACAACGGGGCAAATGCGCTTTCTCACAATTCCTTTTTCCTTTTTTTGCCCCATTTGGCGGGGTCAAATAAACAAAATTGCTGCTTTGATTGAGCGCGAACAAAATGGCACAAACCTTGCGGAACCTTGGATTGCAGCAAACCAGTGATGTTCGTTATAAACCCCAAGGAGGTTTCAACATGAAGAAAAAACTAATCGTAATCGCAGTGGCTGCCGCGTTGGCTCCTGCCGCTGCAATGGCTGCCACCCAAACCATAAACGTTACCAGCGATATAACCATTTATGGCCGCGTTCACGTATCTGTTGATGGGGTATCCGGCATAGCTGCTAACACAAACCAAACATCGCTCAACTCCAACTCATCCCGTTTTGGCGTGAAGGGCGACAAGGATTTGGGCATGGGCGGCCTGAAGGGAATGTTCCAGCTTGAATCAGGCGTAAATGCGGTCGGCGGAACGGTACCTGACGGCAATGGCGGTAACGCCACCGGCCAGGTTTTTAGCAATGCACGCGATATGTACGTCGGTCTGGCCGGTGGTTTCGGCACCGTCAAGGCTGGACGAATGGGCGGCGCCAATCAATGGGTGTATGACTCCAACCTGTTTGCCGACCAACTGGGCGATGCCGGCAACTTTAATTCCGGGCGTGGTGTAGGTGGCCGTTTGAGTGGCATATTGACGTATCAAACACCTGACTTGAGTGGTTTTAAGGCAGGTTTGACCTACATTCCCGCTGCATCGCTGGATGCGGGGGCTACAACCGGAAAAAGCAGTTACGGCTTCAAACTGGATTATGCCGGTATGGGCTTTGGCGGCCATTTAACGCATTTCAAGGTCTCCACAACTACTGCCGCTGTCGTTACCGATAACATGAACACCTCTGTTGCAGGCAGTTATGATTTTGGCAATGGCATGGTGACGGCCCAGTATGTCAAAAGCAAGGTTGACGTTGCCGCTGCTTCTACCACGCAAAACATCTATAACATCGGCGGCAAGTTTAATGTGAGCAGCAACGGCGCGATCAAGGCACAGTATTCGCGTGCGGGTAATTTGACTGGCACAGCCAATTCGGGCGCCAACATGTTCGCGATTGGGTATGACCACAAACTCTCCGATGCGATGGATATGTATGTTGTGTATGCAAAAACCACCAACGAGACTAATGCTGGATTCACTGCGGACAACTATGGCCATGGCGGGAAAGCCGGTGGTCTGGCTGTTGCTGGCGAAGACCCGGCAGGCTTCGGCATTGGCCTGACCTACAACTTCTGATCAATATTCGTCATGTCAGCGGCCAATAACGGGCATCCTCGGATGCCCGTTTGTTATGGTGCATCAAGGGTTGCATCTATTCGCTACCACCTTTATCCCTGTCTGCCTGAATGCCCAGTTTTTTCATTTTTTCCCAGAGGTTCTTGCGGCTGATGTCCAAACTGGCGGAGGTATGGCCAAAATGCCACTGGTTGCGCTCCAGTGCCTGCAGGATGAATTTGCGTTCGCAGCCACTCAGGTAAGCCGACAAACTGTTTTCATCGGCGATTTCCGGGGTATGTTGCTGGCCGGGCGTTTCGTCGAAAAACGCGGATGGTTCCAGCGTAGCCTGGGGAGACATGATGCATGCTCTTTCGACACTGTGTTTGAGTTCGCGCAGGTTGCCCGGCCACGGATAGTCAATCAGGGCGTGTTCCACAAACGGCGGGATTAAACGGGTTTCGCCGCCATGCTGCTCGGCGCATTGGCGCAGGAACATCTGCGCGAACCAGAGAATATCTTCCTTGCGCTCGCGCAGCGGAGGAATACGCAGCCGTATAACGTGGATGCGGTAGTACAGGTCCTCGCGGAAGGCGCCTTCTTCAACCATTTTTTTCAAGTCGCGGTTCGTGGCGCAAATCAGATGCACATCCACAGGCACCGGTATTTCACCGCCGACGCGAACGATGCGGCGTTCCTGGATGGCGCGCAACAGCTTGACTTGCATGGATAGCTGCATGTCGCCGATCTCGTCGAGAAACAGTGTGCCGCCATGCGCCTGTTCAAAAACGCCTTTGCGGGTGCGCGCTGCGCCGGTAAAGGCACCTTTTTCATAACCGAACAATTCGGATTCGAGCAGGCTTTCGGTAATCGCACCGCAGTTGACCGGCACGAATGGCAAGGCGTCTGCCCCTTCGCGCGAGTGCCTGTGGATGAGTTGCGCGACGTATTCCTTGCCGACACCGGATTCGCCCGTAATCAGAACGATATTGGCCAGGCGCGCCAGACGTGGAATGCTTTCTTCGATGTTGTGCATGGCAGGGGAAATGCCCAGGGTATGGCAACTTTGAACTGCCGGTGGCGTAAACTGGGGAGCGGGGCAGAGCTTGCAGATTTTCTCGATCAGTTGGTCGAGGTCAAAGGGTTTGCTGATGTAGTCTGCGGCGCCGAGCTTGAGCAACCGTACCGCCCGGTCAATCGAGCCATAGCCGGTAATGAAGATGAAAGGGGGGAGCGCCCGCTTTTCCGCAAGCAGCTTTTCGAAAAGTTCCTCGCCGTTCAGGCCGGGCAGGCGGATATCGCTGATGACCATGCAATAGTTATTATTGTTGATGGCTTGCAATGCATCGGTGCCGGTCTGGTACCAGTCAACACGCAAACCTTCCAGCGCGAAGCGGTCGCATAGCGACTCGCCCATGATTTCATCATCCTCTACCAGGCAAAGGAAAGGGCGTGCGGGTTTGCTCATGATAGTCAATTTTTCTGCAAGGGAAGTTGAACGGTAAACCGGGTTTCATCCGGTTCGCTTTGCACCGAGACAAGCCCGCCCAGTTGCTGCACGATTTGATAGATTACCCAAAGACCGAGGCCGCTTCCGGTTTCATTCCGCGAAATGAAGGGCTCGAACAAGTAGGCCACTTTTTCCCTGGGGATGTAGGAGCCGCTGTTGGTGACATCAATGACGAGGTTGCCGTTGCCGTTGTCGCTATGGATGTCCAGGCGGACCTGTCCGTGTTCCTGCGTTGCCTGGACGGCGTTCAGCAGCAGGTTGATGATAACCTGCCTGACCAGGGTGGATGGCAACGATTGGATACCGGTGATATCTATTTCCCCCGTGAGGTTGATGTGTTTTGCCTTCACGTCGGGTTGTATCAGCGTGCGGATGTCTTCTACGTCATTCCGGTCAAACGGGCGCGCCTTCGATTTTGCTTCCACCAGCAATGCCGCGACCGTTTCCCTGATCTGGATGAGGCCTCGTTCCAGAATGGAAAGGGTTTTCAGGGTCAGCGCGTCCTGGTTGCCATGCCGCTTGTAGGTGCTGATGGCATTGAGCATGCCGCCCAGCGGGTTGTTGATTTCGTGGGCAATGCCGGCGGTCAGCCGGCCAATCGCGGCAAGGCGATTGGATGAAATGACTTGTTGTTGCAGTTGCTCCTTTTCCCTGAGTTCGGCGAGCATGCCTTTGAATGCTTTGCCGAGCTGCCCTATTTCATCATTGGATTCTTCCAGCACGATTTCGCCTGGCTCCGGCAGGTTGGGCGTGATATTGCGCATCGCGTCAGAAAGCTGCAGCAATGGCGCCGCCATCTTGCGCCCCCAGTACATGCCCAGCGGCAGCAATATGATGATTACCAGCAAGGTCGTCAGGATGGCTCCCTGGGCCAGAGTGTAAAAACGCGATGCAAATGGCGACTTTGGGTAGCTCATGACCAGGGTTCCCAGCCGCATTCCATCCGATTGAATCGGTATGAGCAAAAACAGGTTGTCCGATTGGTCCGGCTCGATAACGGTGGGGGCCGGTTTGCGCAAGTCCGGCAGGGTTTTCAGTATTTCGGTGTAGTGGGGTTCGATGGCCGCCGGATCGCTCAGCATGGGAAAGTGTTCCGGTTGTGTGGCGACATAGACCTTGTTTGCGGCATTGAGAATGAGGATGTATTCCGCACCCTGATCCGGGGCGTGATATTCCGGAATGCGGAATGGGGTGTTGATGATTTCGAGCGAGCGCCATACGTCGTCGTGCAACATGGGCTGGACGAGCGTGTCGGCAATTACGCGCCCCATTCTGTCCGCATTGGCGATCAGGTTGCTGCGCAGGTCTTCGATGCCGCGATACACCAGTGTTGAGGCCAATATGAAAGCGGTCACGCTTACCAGCACGGTAACGCGCAAGGGGATCTTGTATTTGAGGCTGACGTTTTTCAGATACAGCATTATTTCCGGGATGCATTATTGCTGGTTTCTGCAACAAACCTGGCCATTTCCTCGATGCTGTCGAAAAGGCGGTCGTCGCCGTACACAAAACCATCCAGATTAAGCCTGTCCAGCAGGCGGCGACCGCCTTCTTCATCATGCGTCATGCGAAACAGCACTTGCTGCAGGGCGGCGATGTCCTGTTTTGGGGTAGCTGCGCCTGCCACAAAAGGAGGGTGCCCAAATTGCGGGGATTTGCTCACGATCCGGGTTTTTGAAGTCAGCTCGGGGTGCGCCAGCGACAGCGTGTCCCACACATAACCGTCAACCGCACCGCCTTGCGCCAGGCCGATCGCGACCGCTTCGACCACTTTGCGGTGGCTCCAGGTAAAAAAAGCCTTGGCAAAAAAAGAAGAGGGGTTATTACCCTGCTTCGCCAGCAAATATTCGGTGTAGAGATGACCCGAATTGGAATCGGGGTCGGAAAAGGCAAAATTTTTCCGGCTCAGGTCGTCCAGAGATTGTGTCCGCCTGTCGGAGTTTGGAACGATCAGGTATGACTGGTAAAGCGGCTTTCCCTGATAGAGCGGCACGGCAACCAGCCGGAAAATCTTTTTGTTGCGCACATACGGGTAGCCGCATAGCCAGGCAAAATCGAGCTTATCCCTCGTGCAGCAAATCAACTATCTCGCGGTATGTGCCGCGTTGAACGAATGTCACCGGTTGAGCCAGATGGCGTTGCAGGTAGTCGCGCCATTCATTGATGAATGTCGCTTGATCGTCCAGAAATACCGGGGTCAGGCCTATGCGGATCGGCGGCTTGGGCGGTTGCTCCGTTGCGTGCAAACCCGTTGCAAACGGCATGGCCAGCAGCAATAGCAGTATGCGAATCGGGGCGGTCAAGTTAGTCATGTGGCGGGCAGTTGATAATGGCGCATTGTGGAATGTGGAAGTTGGCGGATGGCTTGATGAGCGATTTTGCATCAAGCAACTGATGCCGCCCCTCTCCGGTCTCTGGCAGATGCCGCGATTATGCGCCTTCACCTGATGAAGCGCACCGAAGTCTATTGGGCGCCTCTATAAATTCAAAATCCTAAGCGAGACAAGGCGCGAGAGAAATTTTAGCGCGCCGCATATGTTTGATATGTAAGCGTTAAAATTTCTTGAGCAACGCAGTATCGCGACGGAGTTTGGATTTTTAGAGGTGCCCCCGGGATGTTCAGCGGCGCATCATTCCAGTACTGCATGCGCAAGTTAACCAGTTCCCATCCGATCCGGTTGTGCATCAGATTGCTGTAATAATCTGAAATATGACACATCGTGCAGCGTGCCAGGGTCAGTCGTACCGGATACGGGAGAGCTTCCCGGTCTGTTTTTTCTGCGGCCAGGCGTCGAGCCTCGATTTCTTCCTCCTGCTTTTGCAGTTCTGCTTCCCTTTTTTTGTCCGCATCGAATTCAGCTTGCAGCCGCTGGCGCTCTTTCTCCGAGCGTACCGAAGATTTCAGCGCATAATCCGCCGGATCAATGTCGGCAAGCACCGGTTGAGCCTCCAGCCAACCCAGCAGGTATAAAAGCATGAACGGCCTGCGGAAGCGCATCACTGCGTGGAGAACCTACTTACGTCGCGGATCAGGCGGCTGCTTGGCGCTCAGCCCCAAAGCCTCGTTGCGCTTGTCCAATGCCACGTGCAAGTGATCGGCGCTCAGCCCCTTATCGCGGAGTTTTCGCTCCATTTCAGCCAGATCTTCCGGAGTGATTCCCTTGTGGGCATATTCCCGGCGGGCTTTCTCAATCGCCGCTTCGCCGCGTTTTTTGGCTTTGGCCAAATCCGGGTTGACTGCCGCATCGCGTTCCGTTGCGACGGAAAGAATGCGCGCCAGCGGCAGATAGGGATTAGCTTCCAGTTTGAGTTTCCTGCCTGCCTTTTCGATCCCGGCCTCAAAATGGGGTGTCCAGCGCATGGCGAACTCGAAAAGAAAATGGCCTGCGGCCTTTTCATCTCCCGTCTCCGGCTTCCCGTTTTCCAGCTCCTCCGCCGCCCGTCCGTACAGGTAAGAAACAAATTCCAGTTGCACGGACACATGGTCAGGCAAATCCTTGAAGTGATCTCCCCGTTCGACACCATGGTTATGGTAGAACGCTTCAATTTCCGAGACGGTCCCTCCCATCATGGCGCCATCCAGGGGGAAGCAGACATTGAGGGTTGCCTCGCGCGGCGGCTGCAGGAACATGCGGCTATATTCCACCAGCAACTCTTCGTGGCTGGATAGTTTCGACATGGCGGCGCGCAACGCATCCAGTTGCGTCTCGACCCCGTATGCCAGGGAGCGATCCAAGTCTGCCAGATCATCCGCCAGATAATCGGCCATGGCCCTGTAATGCTCTTCGGTCTGCGGCGTGAGAAAAGACCGGGCCAAGGTCAGGTAGAATTCGCTGCGATCTTGCAGGTGCGTCACGGGATCACTCATAGTTGCCATTTTAGCTGCATCCTGGGCCGGGAATGAAATCGCCGGAGAGAGCTTGCTCTCTCCGGCGATCCAGGTAAGCTGATTGGTACAACGCTTTTTTATTTCTCGGCAGGTTCAGCCGCCAGATTGAGCGATTTTTCCCCGAAAGCCCAGCCGGCCAGTACGATGCCCACCGCCAGGAGCACGATCATCCACTCGGTTACCGAGGGCATGTAGTCAATCAGGCCCGTTACCCAGGTGCCCTTGAACAGGGGAACCGCCTGGCCGCTAATGAGAAACTCGTAGCGACCGATAAACAGCGAAATGATGACCATGATGGAGGGAAAGAAGGGCGAGCCACCGTTCAGGAGCATGAAGAACGCCGCCACCATGAGGATCAGTTCGATCCAGTACCACGGCGAGGCGACAACGTGATCCCATACCTGCAAGCCGTCGGCGTTGCTCCAGAGGCCGATCATCGTGCGCGAAACCACGGCCAGGATGACGATGCCCAGAACGGCTGCAAACACCTTGGGCATGGCGCCCTTCATCAGGTTCTTCACCTTGGCGGGCATGAAGCTCTCGTTGCCGTAGGTGAGGTAGGTGATCAATACTGCGAAGGCGGCGCCGGACACCGCAGCCGTGAGCAGGAAGTACAGCGGGATAATCGGGCCGTACCACATCGGTCGCATGGCCATGGCGCCGAACACGCCACCCAGGGTGCCGTGCGCGATTACCACGGAGACGAAGGATGCAATACCCAATGTTCTGCTGCCGGAACTATCCCAGTCTCCGCCGTTGACTTTCTGGAACTTGAGCAGCAGCAGCACCATGTAGGCCGCGTAGAACAAGCCCATCCAGTTGAGCGGCGACAAGTACTGGAACGATGTCGGAATCGCCCAGAGCATGCGGAACGGATGGCCCAGTTCCAGCGCCAGGCAGGTAAAGCCTGCAACCAGGGTCACCAGCGCCAGCCAGATGCAACGTTTGGCGATCGGGTAGAACTCCTTGATTCCGAACACCATCGCCAGAGAAGCCACAAACGTGAGACCCGTCGAAGTCAGCACGAAAAAAACATAGCCGACTACCGGCAACCCCCAGGTAATGCCGCTGCTGCCGGTATTGAAAGCGGCATGGCCGCTGCTCATCAGGTTGACCAGAGCCAGCCCTCCGCCAATGACCAGCGCCGCCATTCCCGCCATCATGGCCGCATTAACCGGCCCTTTCATTTGTTGTGTGCTCATGGGTAATTCCTCCTTAAGCTTTGTTGGCGCCGCCACGACCGCTCGGCACAGCCGGACCCGCACCACCCGACAGGTAGTACACCTGTGGTTTGTTGCCGGTGTGATCCAGCAGGCGGACACCGCGTTTGTCCGAAATCAGCCGGCTGACGTTGGACTTGGGATTGTCCAGGTCGCCAAAGTAGCGGGCGGTAGGCGCACAGGTGCGGACGCAGGCCGGCACAAACTCGCGATTGGCCGCGTCATCGTTGGACAAATCGGCAATCCCCTTGGGCGCCTTGCTGATCTTGTGGTAGCAGAAGGTACACTTGGACACCACGCCGTGCGGCTGGATGCCGACGCCGTGGGCATTGTCCTGCTGCGGCCCTTTATAGGGCGGGTTCCACGACAAATCGCCCTCGCCTGGATATACGTCTTTGATGTTGGGTTCGACCAGCGGTTTTTCGTCCGTATAGAAGCGCACGCCGTAAGGGCAGGCGATCATGCAGTACTTGCAGCCGATACACTTGTTCCAGTCTATCAACACCACGCCGTCCTCGGTTTTGAAGGTCGCCTTGGTCGGGCATACATGCATGCAGGATGGTTCCTCGCAGTGCATGCAGGGCCGCGGGAACCACTTCAAGACCGGAGTCGGCTGTTTGCCCTCGGTGTAATACAGGACATCCTGGTAGTTCTCGCCGGGCAGGCGGTTGTTTTCCATCTGGCAGGCGGTGCTGCATGCCTGGCACCCGGTGCATTTGTCCAGGTCAATTACCATTCCCCATCTAGCCATGTCAGTTTCTCCTTATTCGTTAAGCGCGCTCGACCGTGACTTTCCCGGTATAGAAGTTTTGCATACCGGAAATGCGATCGGATTGCTGAACCAGAATCTCGTCTACATGGGAACCGCGCCCTTTGGCCCAGCGTCCCCACGCCCAGTGACCGTGTTCAAAAGGCAACACGATGGTGTCGGGGCGGGCAAGTTCGGTCACGCGGGCAATGGCGATGATCTCGCCCACCGAGGACTTGATCCTGATGCGGTCGCCGTTCTTGAAGCCCTTGGCACTGGCCACGCTGGGATGCACCTCGGCCACCGCCTGCTTGTTTCCGCCAGCCGCTGGCTGAAAGAGCGCAATGGCATGGGGGATGTTGGCCGTGCGGCCTTCCGCGTGCATTGCGGTTTTGGGCGTCACAAAGTGCAGATCGCCGCCACCGGTATATTTCGGTTCCTCCCAGTGCGGCATGTTGTATTTTTCGGCGGAACGGCCCGTGGCCTTGAGAATCCAGTCCTTCTTGTGTTCCATGTAGGAAGACACAAATTCGAACTTGCCGGAGTCGGTCTTGAGCAGCTTCTCCTTTACTTCTTCGGGCTTCATCGGCTTGTTCCAGCCATTCCCGTCCCACTCGAAGAACTCGCCGCGCACCTGGCGCCAGTGATAGGGTTTCTTGAACCAGCAGCCCTTGGCCTTCCAGGAGTCAAAATCCTTGACCCCATTGTCGCCGGGATTGTCCGCGAAACCCTTGGCCAGGTGGCGCACGATGTTCTCGGCGCTCTCCAGTTTCTTGAAATAATCTCCGGTTGGCCCCTTGATGCGGCTGCCAATCTGGATCAGCACGTCGGCAAAGGTTCTGGTGTCATAAACCGGTTTGACGGCGGGGACGCGCAACTGGGCCAGCGGGAAGCCCTGGAACGGGTAAGTCGGCGCATCCTGGTAGCGCTCCAGATAGGTGTTGTCGGGCAGTATCAGATCAGCCATCATCGCGATCTCGCTCGGGAACGGCGAGGTATCAATCACGAACATGCTCTTTACCGCTTCTTCCCACTCTTTGGCAGCGTTCGCGGTGGAAAACACCGGGTTGGTCATGTAAAACAGTGCGGTATCCAGTTTGTAGGGCTTGCCCGCAAGGTGGTTCCTGCCGACTTCCTGAATCATGTTCTTGGCCATCAGATAGCCGTCTTCATGGCCTTTCAGGTCTATGCGCGGCATCTTCGTGTGGGGGCCGTTCTTGGCATAGTCGTCCATGAAGTCGTCATCCTTGGCCGGAGCCTGACCATAGGCAGGGCCCATCTGATAGGCCAGGCCACCTTCGGCAAACAGCGAGCCGACCAGCGCGTTCAGCGAGTGAATCGCCATGCCGTTCAGCACGCCGTTGCTATGGGTGTGGGCGCCGCGCTCGAACAGGGCGATAGCCGGGCGGGTGGAGCCGAACTCGCGCGCTGCTGTAGTGATTAAATCAGCGGGCAAGGTAGTAACACTTTCCGCCCACTTGGGAGTGCGATCCTTGAGTTCCGTGTTCCACCACTGGATGAGCCCCTTCACCCATTTTTCGTTGAAGGAAGACTCTTCCAGTTTTTCGCCGGTCTTGAAATGATTCATTCCATCCTTGAAATTGCCAACGAAAGATTTTTCCCACAGGCCTTCGGTCAGGATTACATGAGCCACGGCCAGCGCCAGGGCGCCATCGGTTCCCGGCTTGATTATCATGGCCCGGTCCGAGGCGGAAAGCATCTGGTTCATATGTACATCAACAGCGATAATCCGCGTCTTGGGCGTCTTGACACCGCGCATGTAGCCCCACTGCTGCATGTTGTTGTTATAGGGGCGGAACGCTTCCAGATAGTTCGCGCCGAATATGAACAGGCAATTGGCGTGGGCATAGTCATATGAACTGTACGAGGCATTGCCGTCCGTGCATTGCTTGGCCAGCACCGAACCGTCCGAGCAGATCGAGGAATGGCCGATGGGCGCGTTGGGCGAGCCGTAGAGCTTGCCGAACGGAACGATGTTTACACCCACGTCGGAAGCTCCCCAGCCGCGACCGAAGAACAAACCGAACCGGTGAGATTCACCCTTGTCGCGCAGCACGTTCAGGCGGTCGGCGACCATCTTGAAAGCCTCATCCCATGGGATGGGAACAAATTTTGGATCTTCATTGCGGCCCTTGTTGGGATTGGTGCGTTTCATCGGGCCCTTGAAGCGGTCCGCGTCATAGAGCATGTAGGTGCCCAAGTGCCCCTTCGGGCATAGTTTGCCGTTCGCGATGGGGTGGTCGTTGTTGCCGTAGATGGCATGCACTCTGCCGTTGGTGGTGTAAACGTCAATGCCGCAACGCGCCGGGCACTGGGCGCAGATGCTCTTGGTTACAACCGTCCCGGAAGACGGGGATTCGGCTGCCGCGTGCGCCTTGGACAGGGTAGTGAATCCATCCAGCTTGCTCCCCCCAAAACCTGCCGCCCCGGCAGCTCCAATTGTTCCGCTTGCCTGCAAAAAACGCCGCCTGGATATTTTAAATTCCAGAATATTCTTCAGGATATTCATTCCGCATCCTCCTCGCTGTTGTCGAAAACTCCGGCATAACCAGAGCAGATGAAGCAAATGTCACTATGTGATAGTGCAATAGCCATGCCAGTGAGTTTTAGCGCCCTGAACCGAGCAGTGGCCGGAAGGCTGGGTTCGCGAGACGACGGTGCTTCTGGCGCCAGGCAAGGGTTTTCACCGGTAAAAGCCCGGTCGCACTCAAGGAAGATATTTTCGCCAATAGAAGTCAGGCGGATGGGATGATCCGGTAGCGCAGCGTAACTGTTTGGTAATAAGTTCCAAATCCCGGGATGGTGCAAAATTACTACTGTCCGGTTACATGGCAGGGTAAATCGCAGAAAGAAATTAAAAGCGTGTGATTATTGAGCGGGTGAGTGGCGTGGGCAATTCATCTGAAGCCTCATGGCGGGCAACTCCTGCTACCGGTTATTGCCGAGCGTAAAAAGCCGAGATCGCTTTCATTTCCACCAGGCTCAGCACATCGGACATGGCATTCATAAACTTGTTCTTGCGCGTTCCGTCCTGATATTCCTTGAGCGCCAGCACCAGATAGGCTTCGGACTGGCCCGCGAGGCTCGGGGTGCCGGGTTCGGTGCTCCTGCCGTTCTCGCCGTGGCATCGGTTGCACTTCTGGACGATGGAGAATTGCGGCGATAAGGGCAGGGTAATATCGGGCTTGGCGGCCTTGAGAGAAGCAAAGTATCCTGCCACGTTTATGGTCTCATCCGGTTTCAACCCCTTGGCAGGCCCGGCCATGGCTTCGTTGCTGCGGGCGCCGCTCGCGTAATCACGGGTTGCCGCCGCAAGATAGTTTGCATCCTGCCCGGCCAGGCTCGGTGTCGCGGGGGCGGTGCTGATCCCGCCGTGCCCATGGCAGGAAGTGCAGCCGGAACTGATTTTTTCGCCTGCCGCAAGATCGGCCTTGGGCGCGGGCTTACCGGGCATGGGCGATTGTGTTGCATAGTAGAAGCCGACCTTCTCGATGTCGGAGTCGCTCAGGTGGCCGACCACTTTTTTCATCACGCCATTCTTGCGTACACCGTCCCGGTAATCCCGTGTGGCGGAAACAAGATATTTCACATGCAGGCCGGTGAGGCTGGGGATGCCGACTTTATTACTGTTGCCGTTTCTGCCGTGGCAACCGTCGCATGAACCGGCAATCCTGCGCCCCTCGGCGACCGGGGCAAATTGCCCGTTGCCCTGCCCTGGCGGATGCAGAGGGGATTCCGGTTTCTGGACGGCATAGTACGCGGCCAGATTGACAATGGTTTCATCCTGCATCCTGCGTACCGCATCAGACATCAATGGGTCGTTACGGCGCCCGCCGCGATAATCCATTATCGCCTTGATCAGATATTCCGCTGGCTGGCCTGCCAGGCTGGGAATTTCCGGGTTCAAGGCATTGCCGTCAATGCTGTGGCATCCGGCGCACGCTCCGGCGGCCATCTCGCCTGCCCTGGCATTGCCTTTGCCCGGACGGGGTCGGTTCAAGGGCGGCTGCACGGCGTAATAGGCGGCAAGCTGCCGGATTTCGCTATCCTTGAGCGAACTGAAAATTTTCATCACGTCATGCCTGCGCTTGCCGTTGAAGTAACTTTTCAATGAGGGGATGAAGTATTCCGGCGGCATGGCAGCGAGCACGGGAATGAGTTCGTTTTTGGAGGTGCTGCGGCTTGCGCCGTGGCAGCTATTGCAGCGCGAAGCAATGGCGGCACCGGTATTAACGGTATCCTGGCTGAGGGAAACCATAGGTGTGTAGCTGGATTTGTTGCCGACGTCGGCGCCTTTCCATGATGTCTTGAGGCTGGCGTAGTAGGCGGAAACGTCGGCGATCTGTTCCGGCTTCAGTTTCAGTTCGACGGCAATATCCCTCATCTGGTCATTTCTGCGCGAGCCGTCAGCGTAGGCCAGCATGGCGCTGACCATGTAGTCCTGGTGAAGCCCGGCGATAAAGGGAGCGCCCAGGCTGGCAAGCACGCCATCTATCCCGTGGCAGCGGGCACATTTTCCCGCGACGGCTTTGCCCGCCTCCGCATTCCCCAGCGATTTGCCTTTGCCTGCCTTGTTTTCGTAGGCATGACTGACCATCTGCGCAACTTCCTTTTGCGCATCGGGTTTGTCGCAGCCCGCCAGAGCGAACGCGGCAACAAGCGTCCAGCCGATTATATTTTTCATTGAGTTTGCCATGATTCCGGATGACTTTAGCGCGGCTACGAGAGCGAGCCTACACATTGCTTTCCGCCGCCGGTTGCGGCGGGACTTTGCGCGAGAACCACATCTGCCAGATGGAGACAAAAAACATGACCGAAAAACTGGCTCCCATCAACGCGCCGCTGCCAATGATTACCCAGGCAAACTCCGTATTCAGCTTGGTGAGATACCAGGAGGCGATATCCGCGACGATGCACAGGAACGGTGTGACAATGATGGCGGCCTGCAACCATTCGCGGCGAAAGTAGGCATGCTTAAATATGGCACCGATGAGGAAGAAGATGAAGGTCAGCCCGAACAGGTGGATATGGGACACCCTCACCAGAGTATGGATATTGGCGCCGGTGTCTTTTTCCGCGACCTTCATCACTTCCGGATAGCTCTCCAGGCTGGGGAGGTGCGGGTTGTTGTTGTTGTGGCATACCGCGCACCGTTTGGTCATCAGGGGCCCGATCTTGCCGTCGAACTCCGCCTTGTCCGCACCCTTGCGCACCCACTCCACGATCTGGAGATTCTCGTCCGGTTGCAGCATCTTCGACATGGGGCCCATCAGGGCGCTTTCCAGCTTGGTGCCGCTGTTGCTTCCGGCATAGGCAATAACGATGTCCTGTTCCGACAACGCAGGCTTGCCATCGCGCCCGGCGTGGGAAATGAACACAAACACCATGGCCGCAAGATAACCTGCCCCGAGGACACAAAGCACCCCGGTATAAAGCATCCTGGCGGTAATGGTCAGTTGGGAAAAATGTACGAAATGGCGACGGATCATGGAGGCTGCCTTTGAGTTATGGACAAGAAGTGCGCAATATGCGGAGAGTTTATTGATATATCAGTAGTCTTGCGCGCCAGCAAGGGTTCTTCGCACGCCGTGTGCATTGGAATAGCGCGGAAAACTCAACCAGATTGTTCTGCTGCCAACCTGGCTGCGAATATTCTGGCAGAACCGGAGATGCCGCCATATGACGGCGCAATAGCCATGCCAACAGGTTCCAGTGTAGTGTCTCGCAAATACCTCAACATGATACCGCGCCTTTTCCCGCCATGCGGCGTTGCGCCTCCTTGCCTGGCAAAAAAAGACGCAGTTTCATGTAATCTTTTTGGCGGAACGCACTACTAGCGCCCTGATCCAAACAGCGAGATGAAGGCAGAGCTCGCGAGATGGTGGCGCTTCTGGCACTGTGGGCAAATATCTTCACCGGCTTTGCCGATATAAGCCTGGCCGCACTCAGGGCAGATATTCCCGCCAAAAGAAGTCAGGCGAACTGGATGATCCGGTAGCGCATCGTAACTGTTTGGTAATACGCTCAATGCGCCAGAAGGGCATATGAAATGGCATTCGTTGCAGCCGATGCACAGCCGGGTGTCAAACATCAATTCCGCCCGGTTTCCCTGATCGAAAACGCCCAGCGCCCCCGTGGGGCAGATGCTGGCACACAGATGCTGGCCGTTACAGGCATCGGATATTTCAACTCGATAAAACAGCTTGGGCGGCTGTGTAACCCCTGCGGGTTTGCCGATCAGTCCCAGCCCCCTGAGGAGGCGTTCCCGTTCTCGCGACGGCAACGGCTCCCTTTCAAAACCCCGCCTCCGGAGCGCTTCCAGCCCCGGCGCCAGAGGCTTGACCTTGTCTATCGCACCCACGGCCCTGGCAGTAAACGCACTGAAGAACCCGCGTCGTGACATTCTAGTTTCGGTTGCGGGCTCGGGGATAGCGGTGGGCATGAGATCGGGCGGCAGATAACGGTTTCGCAGCCTGGGTAACCGGTCCGTTTCCAAACCGGTCGCCCCGATCAGCGACCGGGCCAGATCGAGGCTGGCGCAAACAGGATGTTCCGGGGTGCCGCCGGCATTGCACCCGGAACACCACCCACGATCAAACAGTTCGAGCGAACGCGCCCCCGCCATCGCCACCAGTTCGACAATGCGGCCAGGGCTCAACCCGCCCAGACAGGGAACACGCACCGATTCTTCGGGAGAGAGTTTGCCGGGAACTTTCCAGCAATCAACGCACAGCGGCAAAGCGTTCTCCTGCGGAACATCCGGCACGGAAAAACCTGGTAACCAGAGCGCGCCCATGGGGCATGCTGCGGCGCAACGACCGCAACGTACGCAATTTTCATCGAGCTGGATTTCAGTCTCGCCAACGTGGATCGCTTTGGCCGGACACACGCTTTCACAGGCCCGGCAGGTCGCGTAGCGTGGAGCGCGCAAGGGCAAGCAGGCATCTTCCAGCAGACCGAGAGGATGATTCTCGCGCAGCGGTACATATTTAAGTTCAACAGAAGCTGGGTTCTGGCTCGCCATCGCTCCATCTCTTGATTTACTTGTTCACAAGCCAACTATACCCGGCCATGGTTGCGACGATGCGCCGGTTGCTTCCGATGATCGCCGCCAGCCTCTATACCAGGATTTCCATTCCATCGCAGGCGGAGGAAATGCGCAGCGGGCGTCCGCTGCGGGTGATTTCTTCCAGACGCTGGCTGTCGCGCCACAAGGTTTCAAGCTGGTCGTCTCCGTAGATGGGTTCGTGGTGGAACAGGCACAGGTGCTTGGCGCCCGCCATCTGGCACAATTCGACGCCGACGATATTGCTGGAATGCCCCCAGTCTTTTTTTACCGAAACCGTGTCGGCCAGGGAATACATGGCGTCGAACAGAACCAGGTCGGCATCCCGGAAAAATTCCACAAAAGTCTGAGTGTGCCCGGTTTGTTCCAGCTTGTGCTCGGAATCCGTGGAATAAACAATAGCCTTGCCGTCTTTCTCGAAACGGTAGCCGTAGGAATCCCCGGAGTGCTGCTGGAGCTTGGGCGTTACCCGAAACCCGGCAGCCTCGGTGGCAACGCCGGTTTCCAGCCGGACGAACCGGATGTCTGCCGCCATCTGCGACAGTTGCACCGGGAAATGGTGCGGGTGCTGCTGGCGCTGGAACCCTTCCTCCAGATTCGAGTGGCAGCCATAGATGTATATCCGGTTGCCCGGAAGGTAGGCCGGGGCAAAAAAGGGGAAGCCCATGATGTGATCCCAGTGCAGATGGGAGAGGAAGAAGTGGAACGTGCCGGGCTTGCCGGGTTCACGTCCTGCGAGCACGCTGTTGCCGAATTCCCGCGCACCGCTGCCCAGATCGCACGCAACATGATCGCTTCCGCCGCTTTCGATTTCCACGCACGAGGTGTTGCCGCCAAAACTGTGGGTGACGGCAAAGTCCAGTTCCGCGTCCATGAACCGGATGATTTCTTCCCTGCTTGCCAGCTTCCTACCTTGCGCCGCCTGCAGCGCCGCGATAAGCCGGGCGCGAAGTTTGCCGGTGTTCGTGGCTACCGGCAGCGAGCCGCGGCAACCCCAGATGCGGACCAGTATGGTCATGGCATTGGCCGGGATAGCGCTTCGGCGACCGAGCCGAAGCACGGTAAAACAAACGTGAATTTGCTGATGTCAAAAATTTCGCGGACCACGGGCTGCATGGTGGCCACGGCGATGACACCTTGTTGCGATTTGACCTTCCTGGAGAGAATCATGAGGATGCGCAGGCTGGCGCTGCTGATGTAACTCAGCCGGGAAAGATCGAGCACGATCCGGTGGCCCCCCGGCCTGCAATCCGGCAAATAAGGTTCCAGGGCTGCCTGAAGCGCAACGGCATTGGAGTGATCTATGCGGCCATCGGGCGAGAGAATGATGGCATCCCCTTGCCGGTGCGGAGAGAGATCAATTGTCTGTTGGATCGAGATTTCAGTTCTCCGTCGAAGCGGGCGGCAGAAACCCTGGTAGATCGTTCCATCATCAACTACAGGAAACCGTTCGGCCTGAGCCTGCTGAAAGGCTGGCGGGGCAAATTATATAGCGAACTGGCCTTGTGCCAAAACGGAATTGTTTGCGGTTACATAAAGGCAGCAGGCTTGATTCGGCAATCGCATACAAGCTGCACCCGAATTCCGGCTCCGGAAAACCTGTGGTTGTTGCCAGCATCAGATACGGCATAAGGTTTTAACCCGGATAATCCATCAACGTGAAGCTCGCGTAGCGAGGCTTCGCCCCCTCTCCTCCGGTCGGCTTGCGGCCATTTTTGCCGCTTGCCCGGCGCCCATAGACCCTATGGGCTTCCCCCAACCGACAAAACTGTCTCGCAACCCGCCATCATCTCGCGCCCCAATGGATTATCTGGGTTTGAGGGGAGCGACCAAGGTTGGCCGCCCCCTATCCCGATTGATAAACCGATGCGGCTCGCAATTCAACTGCCGTTCCCGTTCTTTCGATTCGGTTACAGTTTTTGCCAAAGTGGTGTAATTTGTCGCCAACGAACGAGGCTATAGGGAAATGAACTTCATCGAGAACGAAAGCGCACAAAAGCTTCGCGGCGGTTACTACACGCCGCTTGACCTCGCTGCGTTCATCGCTCGATGGGTCAAGGAGATCAGCCCAACACGCATTTTGGAACCCAGTTGCGGTGACGGCGTGTTTTTTGCGGCGCTGGCAAATGCAAAAGGATTTCGGAAAACTGACGTACTCGGGTTCGAACTTGAAGAGGAAGAGTCCGCCAAGGCACAGGCCCGCGCCAGGGAGCTTGGCCTTGTCGCAACAAATGTGCGCAACGCGGATTTTCTCCAATGGGCGTTAGATCAGTTCATTGTTGGCGACAAGTTTGATGCGGTCATTGGTAATCCCCCATTCGTTCGATACCAATACCTGCCGGAACCATTCCAGACGCGGGCTGAGCAGGTTTTCAGACAACTCAATCTTCCATTCACCAAGCACACTAATGCCTGGGTTCCATTCATTCTCGCATCAATGGCGCTGCTCCGGCCCGGTGGCCGTCTCGCGATGGTGGTTCCGGCGGAGATCATCCACGTCACTCACGCACAATCGCTTCGCTCCTACCTGGGTCGCGAATGTCGTCGCCTTGTAATCATTGATCCAGAAGAGCTATGGTTTAGCGATACGTTGCAGGGGGCGGTGATCCTCCTCGCCGAAAAAGCGCAAGTTGGCGAGAAGCCGGAAGGGCTAGGTATTTACCCTGTAACGGGGCGCGAATTCCTGCGGTTTTCTCCTTCCGAGGTATTCGGCTCACCTCAACCGATCAACGGAAAAACCGTGCAGGGTAAATGGACCCGTGCCTTGCTCGATCAGGAAACACGCTCGTTGTTTGATGAGCTTGCAAACCAACCAGCAGTGCATCGCTTTAACGACATTGCCCAAGTTGATGTCGGCATTGTTACAGGGGCGAACAAGTTCTTTCTCGTGCCGGACGAAACAGTTTTGGCTCGCCGCCTGGAAAGATGGGCGCACCCAATGTTCGGTCGCAGCGAACACTGCCCAGGGGTCATTTACGACGAACGTCAGCACGCGGAAAATGCCGCAAAGGGCAATCCCACAAATTTCCTTTGGTTCCGGGAGAGCGAGGGCAGAATTGATGCGGCCGCGAAAGCCTATATCCGGCAGGGCGAAACACAGGATCTTCATACGCGCTACAAATGCCGCACCCGTTCGCCCTGGTACACCGTACCCTCCGTCTATTCAACGGAGATCGGCATGCTAAAGCGCTCTCACGACACGCCACGCCTCATCCTGAATCGCATGGGCGCCTACACAACCGATACAGCCTACCGCATCCGCACACTCGGTGTGGCGTCGGAAAAGCTAGTCGGATGCTTCGTTAACCCCATTACCGCACTAAGCGCAGAACTTGAAGGACGCCACTATGGTGGCGGGGTGCTGGAATTGATACCTTCTGAAATCGAGCGATTGCTAATCCCTTTGCCTGAAAGCACAGAAGTTGATCTGGGTGAACTGGATGAGGCTGTCCGCACCTTGCCGACACACGAAGTGCTCGCACGGCAGAGCAAGGCGGTATTGGGAGCAATGGGATTGTCCCGGGTAAAACAAAGGTGCGTATTGGAAGGGTGGCGCAAGTTGCGGGACCGCAGGCACCGCACGTCCAGCGAGGGCTTGGCCGAGTTGTTTTAACGTGAATCTCGCGCAGCGAGGGCATACCGCACCCCTCTCCTTCCGGGATAACCAGCCTGCGTGTGTTGTTGGGGCTTCAGCCCCTTAGCGTGAAAGACACCACTCACGGGACGTAACAAATTCTGGCCTGTCGCAAGCCAGAGCGAAGGGAGGCGAGTGATGTGAGCGATTAAGCGGTGGC
>JACRPU010000074.1 GCA_016223025.1 Nitrosomonadales bacterium
AATGGTGGCGGGTCGAGTTAGGTTTCGCGGTCCGAAGCCTTCAAAAAGTTTCGCGACCTCAGCCCCTGCGCGACAACGCACACCCGTAGTGTCTTTCATTATCGGGGGCGCTGCGCTACTGCTGCATGAAAGTTAGGCGGCTGCATCAAACCACATTTTGTATAAAATGTGGCATCCGAACTGACTGGAACTCAATCATGACTTATGTGGTTACCGAAAACTGTATCAAATGCAAATACACCGACTGCGTGGATGTCTGCCCGGTGGACTGTTTTCGCGAAGGGCCGAATTTTCTGGTGATCGAGCCGGACGAGTGCATAGACTGCACCCTGTGCGTGGCGGAATGCCCGGTGGATGCGATTTTTGCCGAGGATGATGTGCCGGAGAGCCAGCGCCATTTCATCGCGCTGAACGCAGAGCTGGCCAAACGGTGGAAGCCCATCGTGGCGAAGAAGGACGCCCCGCCCGATGCGGATGCGTGGAAGGGTGTGAAAGAAAAATTGCACCTGCTCGAACATTGATTCATTGCGGCTTCACATGGAACCAATAATAAACAGCGGCGCACAAACGGCGTCCGCTGTTTTTTTTGATAGCGTCGCGCGCCACATTCTGGCGCAGCACAAAAGCGAAATTCCGGATCTGCGCCGTGCCGTGGTTTTGCTGCCCAACTACCACGCCGTGCAGCCGCTGGCGCAACATCTGGCGCGCGCGGCGAATCTTCCGGCGCTGTTGTTGCCGCGCATGGTCACCCTGGACGATTGGGCGCAATCCGTGCCTCTCGCGGCAGCCGTTGCTCCCGACACCTGCCGCGCCGCAGCCTTGTACCAGGCGCTGCGCGCGCGCCGCTGGTTTCAGGATTCCGACCTGTGGGGCATCACGCGCGAACTGCTGGCTTTGCTGGATGAGCTGACGCGCCATCAGGTTGCGCTGCCGCAGGATCAGGAGGACTTTCTCGCGCAACTGGAGCGGGCGTATCGGGCCAGGCGCGGCGCCGCCATGCAGTTCGAGGCACGCGTGGTACACGAGCTTTGGTATGCGATGAACGCGGGAGGTGAACCGGATGCCGCGCGCGCCTGCCAGCAGCGTCTGGCGCAGCTCGCGCGGCAGGCCGATGCGCCGCTGTACGTGCTGCTGGCCTCCGATCTTGCCGCACCGGAAGCGCGCTTTATCGGGGCGTATCGCGCGCGCGCGCCGGTGACGGTTTTTGATCTGCGCGAGATGGCGGCGCAGCAGCCGAGTTGTGCCGCAGTGCAGGCTACCCTCACCCCCAGCCCCTCTGATAAAACAACTGGTGAAACAACTAGCCATCCCACTAAGCAACCAGAAGACGGTTACCAAGTGGTTGGTTATAGCCATTCGACCAGGCCGCCCAAAGACGGCGACCAAGTACACCCGCAAGAGGTACGCCGTGGTTGTACCGCAATGGTAGGAAAATCTGTTACCAGCCAGAGGCTGGACAGAATTTGCACTAAGGGGCTGAAGCCCCAACAACACACGCAGGCTGGTTATCCCGCAAGCGGGGGAGGGGGGTTGCCGTTGCGCGACCAAGCCGCTCTTTTGCGCGAACACCATCCTCATGCCGCATTGAAGCTGCGCCTGTTCGGCGCGCACAGCCTGGAACAGGAGGCGCGCGCCGCCGATGTGCAGGTGCGGCGCTGGCTGCTGGCAGGAAAAAGGAGCATTGCGCTGGTGGCGCACGACCGCCTCGTGGCGCGGCGGGTGCGCGCCCTGCTGGAGCGCGCGGGCGTCCTGATACGCGACGAAACCGGCTGGACTTTGTCCACGCTGTCGGCAAGCACGGTGCTGATGCGCTGGCTGGACGCGCTGCAAAGCGATTTCTACCACCAGGATTTGCTCGATCTGCTCAAGTCCCCGTTTATTTTTGCGGATCAACCGGCGCATGAGCGCAAGCAGGCGGTGTACCAGCTCGAGCAACTGGTGCGCAAACATGGCGTGGCCTCGCGCCTCCAATCCTTTCTCGATCTGGCGGAAGGGCGGGTTGAAGTGCAGACGGCGCTGGCGCGGCTGCGGCAGGCGGCGGAGATGCTGGCAAAAAGCAGCGCGACCCTGAGCGGCTGGCTGCAAGCGCTGCACGAGAGCCTCGCCATTCTCGGCGTGGTGCAGGGGCTGGAAGGAGATGCGGCAGGCGCGCTGCTGCTGCGATCCCTGCAAACCTGGCAGCAGGAATTGGCGGCGGACAGCGCGCGTTTCAGCCGCACCGAATGGCGGCACTGGCTGGCGCAGCAGCTCGATGCCCACACCTTCAGCGACCAGTCCATAGACAGCCCGGTGCTGCTCACCTCGCTGGCCGCAACGCGCTGGCGCAGCTTTGATGCGGTGCTGCTGCTGGGTTGCGATGCGGCACATCTGCCGGGTGCGGGCAACGGCAGCGCCTGGTTCAACGATGCGGTGCGCGCCGCGCTCGGCCTGCCGACGCTGGAGGCGTATCGGACGCAGCAGCGCGACGACCTGCTGGCGCTGCTCGCGATGAATGACACCGTGCTGGCCACCTGGCAGGTCGGCAAGAACGGCGAGAAGAACCTGTTGAGCCCCTACCTGGAAATGCTGCGCGCGCTGCACGAGCTGGCTTACGGCGATGACCTGGCGGAGCGCGAACTGGGCGGCTTGCTGGATGGCGCGCAGGTGCGCCCGCCCGATTTCCCGCTGCCGCAACCGGCTGTCATGCCCGCGCCCGGCGTGCCGCCGAGCCTTGTTCCGGGCCGCATCTCGGCCAGCGGCTACAACAGCCTGGTGGCGTGCCCGTACCAGTATTATGCGCGCCACATTCTTCGCCTGAACGAAATGGACGAGGTGCGCGAGGGTGTGGAGAAACGCGATTATGGCGAGTGGGTGCATGACATCCTGCACCGCTTTCACCGGCAATTTCCGCTGCTGTCCGAACACTCGCACGCGGCGCTGGAAGAGGCGCTGCTGCGCATCAGCGGCGAGGTATTCGCGCCCGCCGTGGAACGCGACTACCTGGCGCGCGCCTGGCTGCTGCGCTGGCAGCAGGCAATGCCCGCCTATCTGGATGCGCAACTTGCAAGCGAAGCGGAGGGCTGGCGTTACCGGAACGGCGAGGCGCCGTTCGAGTTGCCGTTGACCGACGAGCTGGTGCTGCACGGGCGCATAGACCGGGTGGATGCGCGCGGGGGCGAATGCCGCGTTTCGGATTACAAGATGATGGATGCGACCAGGCTGCGCAACAAGCTCAAGGAGCCGGGCGAGGATGTGCAACTGGCCAGCTACGCCCATGTGTATGAAGCCGACGAGGCCGCATTCATCAGCATCGAAAAAGACAGGGTCGTGACGGTTGCCCCGCCGCAGGATTTGCCGGAGCTGGTTCAAGCCAGCATCGAGCGGTTATTGGAAGTGTTCGCGCAGATGCGCGCCGGCGCGGCCTTGCCCGCGCATGGAGTGGACGAGGCTTGCGAGTATTGCGAGATGCGCGGGTTGTGCAGGAAGAGCGAGTGGGAGGCGGGGGTCGGGAATCGGGGGGCGGGAATCGGGGGTCGGGGGTCGGAAACCGAATCCCCCCTTGATAAAGGGGGGCCAGGGGGGATTTTAGCGCCCGATGATAAAAAGCAAATCCCCCCCATCCCACCTGTTGCAAGGGGGGGCGAGTAATGGAAATCAAGGTCGCCCTCAACCCGCAACACAGTGTGGTGGTGGAATCCTGTGCGGGCAGCGGCAAGACGTGGCTGCTGGTGTCGCGCATCGTGCGCCTGCTGCTGGATGGTGTGCAGCCCGGCGAAATCCTCGCCATCACCTTCACCCGCAAGGCCGCGCAGGAAATGCAGGCGCGCTTGCACGAATGGCTGCAATTGCTTGCGGTCAACGCCGATGGTGAAGCGAGGCAATTTCTGCACGAGCGCGCCCTCGAAGATGAAGATATTGACGATGCGCTGCTGGCGAAAGCGCGCGGCCTGTACCGCGATGTCCTGCTGGCGCAGCCCGGCATCACCATCAGCACTTTTCACGGCTGGTTCATGCAGATCATCCAGCGCGCGCCGCTGAATGCCGGGGCGCCGGTCGGAATGCAGTTGCTGGAGCGCACTGCGGCGTTGCGCGAAGAGGCGTGGCAGGCGTTCGCCGACAGCCTGCGCGGTGAGCCGGAGGGCGAACTTGCACGGGAGATGCAATGGCTGTTTGAAAAATACGGCCTGCATGGCACGCGGTCGCTGCTGGAAAATTTTGTCGCCATGCGGGCCGAATGGTGGGCATACAGCAGCGGGCAGCAAGGCGCGGTGGAGTGGGCGGTGGAGCGGTTGCGCGTGGAGCTGGATGTGGATTGGGATGCCGATCCGGTTGCCGATGCGTGTGCGGATGCCTCGCTTCATGCCGCCGTGCAAACCTTCGCGCAAGTATTGGCGACCGGCACGGAGACGCAGTGCAACAAGGCGCATGAGATACAGGTGGCATGGGAAGTGGCTGATGCCCGGGAGCGCTTTGCGGCGTTGTTGCGCGCGTTGTACACGCAGGCAGACGAGCCGCGCAGTTTCAAGCCGACCAAAAAACAGGAGGCGGAAGCCCTCCTGCTTGCGCGCGACGTGCTGTTCGACAAGCTGCAAACCGTGCGCGACGCACTGGTCGAACTCGAGGCCATGCGCATGAACCGGGCAGCCCTGCGTTGCGGCACGGCATTGCTGGAGCATTATCAGGAATTGAAGCTGCGCCAGCAGCAGTTGGATTTCACCGATCTGGAGTGGCAGGTGTGCCGCCTGCTCGGCCAGGGAGACTGCGCCGAATACATGCAACACAAGCTGGATAGCCGCTACCGGCATGTGCTGCTGGACGAGTTTCAGGATACCAACCCGTTACAGTGGCAGATACTGCAAGCGTGGTTCGCTGCCGCTGCGGAAGCGGGTTCACGGCCCACCGTGTTTGTGGTGGGCGACCCCAAACAGTCCATCTACCGCTTCCGCCGCGCCGATGCGCGTCTGTTCGGCGTGGCGCGCGAATTTCTGGAGCGGGAATTCGGCGCGCGCTATCGCGCGCAAAACGTGACCCGGCGCAATGCCCCGGCGGTGCTGCAAGCGGTGAATGGCGTGTTCGAGGACAAGCCGGACGGTTTTTCGGATTTTGCGGAACACATCGCACATCATCAGGATTTGCCTGGTTATGTCGAAGTGTTGCCGCTGCTCCCCCTCCCCAGCCCTGATGGAACTACTGGTGAAACAACCAGCCATCCCACTAAGCAACCAGAAGACGGTTGCCAAGTGGTTGGTTATAGCCATTCGACCAGGCTGCCCAACAACAGCAGCCAAGTTCACCCGCAAGGGGTACGCCGTGGTTGTACCGCAAGGGCAGGCAAATCTGTTACCAGCCAGAGGCTGGACAGAATTTGCACTAAGGGGCTGAAGCCCCAACAACACACGCAGGCTGGTTATCCCCCGGAGGGAGAGGGAGCAGGGTTGCGCAACCCGCTTATCACGCCGCGCGCCGAAGAACAAAGCGGGGCGCGCGAAATCGAGGCCGGGCAATTTGCCGCCCGCATCGCGGACATTGTTGCGAACTGGAGCGTTCAGGGTGAGGGGGGAATGCCGCGCTGCGCCGAATACCGCGACATCATGGTGCTGGTGCGCAAACGCACCCATCTGCGCGTATACGAACACGCCTTGCGCGCGCGCCACATTCCGTTCCTGACTTCGCGGCGCGGCGGGCTGTTCGACACGCTGGAAGCGGAAGATATCCAGGCGCTGCTGACTTTCCTGATTACGCCGTTTGCCGACCTGGCGCTGGCGCAGGCGCTACGCTCGCCGGTTTTTTCTTGCAGCGATGAGGATTTGATGCTGCTCGCGGAATTCCCCCCCAGCCCCCCTTTTACAAAGGGGAGAGATGATGGCGATAGCACCTCTGTTCCCCCCTTTGTAAAAGGGGGGCTGGGGGGGGGTTGCAGTTGGTGGTCGCGCCTGCAACAGATCGCCGCCAGCGAGGCCGCTTCGCCCCAACTGCAACGCGCCTGCCGCCTGCTGCGCGACTGGCTGGCTCTCGCAGACAAACTGCCGGTGCATGACTTGCTCGACCGCATTTATTTCGAGGGCGATCTGGCGCATCGCTATGTGGCGGTGCTGCCTGCCGACCTGCACGAGACGGCGCGCGCCAACCTGCAAGCCTTCATGGAAATTGCGCTCAACGTGGATGCCGGGCGCTACCCCAGCCTGCCGCGCTTTCTCGCCGAGCTGCGCGAATTGCGCGCGGCGGAGGATGAAGCGCCGGATGAAGGCAAGGTGGGCGAAGCCGGCAATGCGCTGCGCATCTACACCGTGCATGAGGCCAAGGGGCTGGAAGCACCCATCGTGTGGCTGCTGGATGCCAACGATAGGCAGCGCAAGGCCGACAGCTATGGCGTGCTGCTGGACTGGCCGACCAACGCCCCGCGCCCCGCGCATTTTTCCTTGTATCCCGACAAGCGCGGGCGAGGCGCCCGGCGTGCGCCTTATTTCGAGGCGGATGAAGCTTATGCGCGGCGCGAAGAAATGAATCTGCTGTACGTTGCCATGACGCGCGCCAAACAGGCGCTGCTGGTCAGCGGCAACGGTGAGCTGGAAGAAACATCCTGGTATGGCCGCATCGCGCCGGTGGCTGGGCAGAGCGAAAACTCGTTATTAGATTCGTCATTCCCGCATAAGCGGGAATCCAGTCAACTAAAACTGGGCTCCCGCCGCAGCCTGCCCTCGAATGGGGCTGTCGGGGGCGGGAGCGACAATGCTGAACAAATATTGCGGTTGCCCATTTCCACCGGGCAGCGCACGGTATGCTCCACTCTTGAGCAGCAACGCGGTATCTGGCTGCACGCGCTGCTGCAACATCTGGCCCCTCCTTCACTCTCAATCCCGCTTGCGGGAGAGGGGAGGGGGGAGAAAATGTCGGAACTGCAAGCGCGCTGCGGTATCCCGTCAGGAGAAATGGAACCCCTCTGGCAGCAGGCGCAGCACCTGCTGGCGCTACCGGCGCTGCAACGATTCTTTGATCCGCAGCATTACCGCAGCGCCTGCAACGAGATGCCTTATGTCAACGCAGATGGCGAGCTGAAACGCATAGACCGCCTGGTGGAATTCGAGGACGAGGTTTGGGTGCTGGACTACAAAACCGGCCCGGCATCTGACGTTGCGCCGCACCGCGCCCAGATGCGGGAATACCGCGACGCCATGCAGTCCGTGCATGCGGGCAAGCCGGTGCGCTGCGCGCTGCTGTTTGCGGATGGGTCGTTATTCCCAGTCTGAAGCAGCCTCTAGTCTCGATTGCCGCACTCAGAACTTCACCTTCAAATGGAAATTTCCGCATGATGATCCAGAGATCATAGAAATCCTTCATGCGGCTACCCGATCTATTACATCATGTCCGACCAACCAGATTGTTGCGGGAGATGTGGGAGCCGAGTTGATTTGCTAGAAATAAAAACGATTGATGGTGAGCGTGTATTCGTTACTGAGTGCCTTGGATGCCACCGCGAAATTCTCATCGTTGAAGATTAAGTGGATGGTGGGTTACGCCGCAAGCGGCTATATCAACATCGTCGAGCTTATCCAGCATGGCGCGGAACTCGATCTGCATTTTGAGCCGTGCAGCCTGCGGGAAATTTTTGCTGGCCGCGAATAATTGTGGGGGCTGCGGCAGAATGGCATAAATACCCCTGACGTTGGAAGCAAACGGCTTGTTTCCAGTTACGTCTATTTCAATACTTGGTATTTTTGCCACAAATTTGCCACACTGAAGTGTGGCAATGGGGTTATTTTGAGTTGCTTGCGTTAGTTTGCATTTGTCGCAATTTATTGATTTGGCGGAGAGGGCGGGATTCGAACCCGCGTTGGGATATTATCCCAAACACGCTTTCCAGGAAGGTGAATTATCCGTTTAAAAACCGATTAGTTGCAAGTATATAGGAGTGATGTAGTATATGAAAAACTAATTTCGGGGACAAAACGGGGACACTTGGACATGGCAACCTTCGAACAAAGAGAAAGCGGTTGGTGGCAAGCAAAAGTTCGCCGAAAGGGGCATCCTGGACAATCGAAGACCTTCGAGACACGGAAAGATGCTGAGGCTTGGGCGCGGGTAATTGAATCCGAAATGGATCGGGGTGCATTCATTTCCAGATCCACGGCAGAACGAACCACTTTTGAGGATATAGCCAAGCGATTTAAGGAAGAGTTTGCTCCTTTCCACTACCGTCCACGCAAAGATGGGAGAGAGGCTTGGCGTACCCAGGTCAAGCACTTGATTGATGAATTGGGTGATTACTCAATCGCCGCCATAACGCCACAGGTCGTCGCGAAGTATCGAGATGATCGCTCGAAAGTTGTCCAGGGTTCTACCGTCAAAAAGGAGATCGATATGCTCTCCAAGATTCTGACTGTGGCCGTGCATGAGTTCGGGATCGTGTTACCTTTCGGGAATCCTGTTGCTAATGTGCGCAAGCCTTCTTCCGCTCCGCCGCGTACTCGTCGCCTTGAGGGTGATGAGGCAAAGCGACTTATTGAACAGTGTGCTGCGAGTAGAAATCCATGGTTGCTGCCGGCCGTTCAATTGGCAATTGAAACATCCATGCGGCAGGGAGAGTTGCTAAGCCTTGAATGGGTAAATATCGACTTCAAGCGCAAGCTTGCCTTGCTGCTCGACCCACTGAAAATCAAGAATGGAGAAGCCAGAGCTGTACCACTTTCATCCAAGGCAGTCGCTGTGCTCAAGAGCTTGCCGAAAAGTACATGTGGTTTGGTTTTGCCAGTCCAGCGGATGACACTATTCCATGTGTTCAAAGCAGCCTGTGCAAGAGCGAAAATTATGAATCTGACATTTCACGATCTCCGTCACGAGGCGATTTCCCGGCTTGCAGAACGAGGTGATTTTTCTACTCTCGAACTATCGGCAATCAGTGGACACAAGACGCTTCAGATGCTAAAACGCTACACACACCTACAGGCTGAGAGTCTGGCGAAAAAGCTGGGCTAATTACCGGGTGAGGGGAGGGTGATCTCCATTTACTCAGCGTCGGTGAGATTATTTTTTTCGCCATCAGTTGCTGACTCCCCAACCTCCGCAATTTGAGGCTCGCTTGCTTCAGCAACCGCCTCGGAAGTCTCTTTCCTGCGTGCAGCAAGAACCGCACGAGTGGCGATCTGCCGTACCTGGCCGGCAAGACGAAGAATCCGCCGCTTCCATTCATAGACCCCGCGCGCGTATTGAGTGTCCGTAATGACGCAGGAAAGCCAGAGTGCATCCATGTTGGCCATCATGCCGTCGAACTCTCGGATGATCGCCAGAAATTTGATTGAACGCGGCGAGGTGATCTGGACATCCACTGTCTTTGCGCTGGTGTAGCCGATGGTAGTTTCGATGCCGTTGCTTTCCGCGATTTCCTTGAGCCGGGCCGATTCCTTCTGGATTCCCTCCAATGCCTGATTGATCAAGGCATCCACCATCGCATCAACTTCCTGCGCCTGTTCTTCCGTCCCGATGAATCGTAATACGACGCTCAATGAAAACAGCGCATTGGCGCACATCTCGTAGCCGCGATCAAAAATCTGCTGCGCATGCAGCGAATTGAGCAAGGCCTTCTGGGTAAGGAACGGCCTGCTGTTGTCCTGCCGGATTGATGGAATTTGCGTGGATATGTTCCTCTGTTTTTGTGCCATTTGATGTCTCCCGTTGTGATCAAAGGGGAGCGTACCCATCGGGCATCAATGCTGAAGTTTGAAATGTGACCTAAATGGACGCATTTCGATGCCACACGGCGACAGGAGCGGCACAGAATTCGGCCATCTTTCGATCCGTCTATGGCGGTCGAGGTGAGGGTAGCTGGCCTTCTTTATAAACAGCATTTTCTTAAACCCCGGCGGGGCAGCCCCGTCAGGACGGCGGCCTACCTGCCATTATTGTCAGGAGGCAACATGGCATCATTAAACAAAGTCACGCTCATCGGACATCTGGGAGCTGACCCCGAGGTTCGCTATACCAAGGAACGCGAAGCGATTGCTACGATCAGGATCGCGACCACGGAGACCCGCAAGAGCAGGTCAGGTGAACGCAAGGAATTCACCGAATGGCATCGGGTCGTCTTTTTCAACCGGTTGGCTGAAGTCGTCGGCGAGTACCTCAAGAAGGGTTCGCCAATCTACGTCGAAGGCCGTATCCAGACACGCAAATGGCAGGACAAGGAAGGACAGGATCGCTACGTGGTCGAAATCATGGCCAACGAGATGCAGATGCTGGGCTCCCGCCCGCCTGAAAAGGATACGCAGCAGCCAGGCAAACCTAAACGCAATGCAAAAGCTGGTGCCAAGCCCGAACAGGCGGCCGGCCCTGCATTCGACGACGTGCCGGACATCGAGCCGTTCTGAGAATTTCGTTTCATCTTTTCCCAACCGGGAGGTCACTCTCCCTGGTTGGGGGCGACCTCCAATTTTCATCAGGAGGTTGTTTATGGAACGCGTCATTCTCGTCCTGGCCATGCTGGCAGGGCTTCATGTTGTTCTGTCATTTCTTCGCTTTGCGGTCGAGAGATTGAAGAACGTTTTCATCCGCTCACAAGAGGAAGCGGCAACACCCGATGAGGTCAATGAGGTTGAGGCTGCCGAGGTTGTCGAGATGCTCAAGGAAAAATCAACTTACTGGCAACTGTACGACACACCTACGTACATGCGTCGGAATTGGATCGACATTGATTCCGGCAAAAATGACGATGCTTCCTTTGAAGTAATCGCCTGAAATTTTAACCCCGTGCGGGGGCATCGCCTCCGCATCAGGGGAGGGGTGCCCCCATTTTTTATGGAGGCATCTCATGGAACTCGTACTTCTTGCTTGCTGCATCACTGGCTGGATCATCAGCCGCCCAATCGTTCGCGCGCTTGGGATTTGATTTGCAGCACTGCCTGTGGGGGACTCCCCCGCAGGTCAAAGCGCCTTCGACCGAGAGCTCTTTGACCTGCGGGGATCACTCCAGGCCCGGAGTGATTTTCGCTGTGGCTGTTCAACCAACCTCAGGAGAAAATCATGAAATCCCATCCCTTTATCGTTCAATTCTTCGACCCGTTGCCGATGGCCTTTGCTTGCGATCTCTACCAGAGACTCAAGGAAGGGCGCACCGACCCGGAAACCCGCGACATGATCCGCAAAGCTCTATCCATGTCAAGGCAAGCCAGAAAAATTGAATGACTCCCGCCCCGGTATTCCGGGGCTTTCCAGAGTGCGTTCCTTGAGCGCATTCCGCAAAGAAGTATTTGATCGAGCGGTTATCCGCACGAACAAGTGGCGGTAGCTGGCCGCTGGAAACAAACAGCATTTTTTAACCCGACCGGGGACACAGTCTCCGCGAGGGGCAGGTGACTCTGGTTTTCTTACTGGAGGCATCATGCACTTAAGCCACCCAGGCATGCTTGTCATGCCGGCAAAGCGGTATCACGAAGACAAGGCAATCGGACACACGGGCATCGTCAAGATGCTCAAGAGCCCGGCCCACTTTCGTGAATACCTTGATTACCCGCACCACCAGACGCCAGCGATGGCTTTCGGCAGTGCGGTTCATTCTTTCATTCTGGAACCAGAACGCTTTTCTAAAGAAGTCGCGGTGGCCGAGAAGTTCGACCGCCGTACCAAGGAAGGCAAGGAAGCCGCAGCAAAGTTCGAAGCTGAGAATCAGGGTAAATCGCTGATCACCTCAGAAGAACTGGCTACGCTGACATTGATACGCGCAGCTGTTCATTCCCATCAGGGAGCGGACAAGCTGCTCAGCCGTGGCGATGCCGAACTTTCGGTATTCTGGATCGATCCTGCAACCGGGATCGCCTGCAAGTGTCGCCCGGACTGGTTCAACGGGGACGTTATCACCGACCTCAAGTCCTGTGTTGATGCGAGCGCTGCCGGTTTTTCACGGGCTATAGCGACATTGGGCTATGACGTGCAGGCAGCTTTCTACGTGGACGGTGTCAAGGCGGCAACGGGGATGGAGCTTCCATTCATTTTCATCGCTGCCGAAAAGGAGCCGCCGCATGCGGTAGCAGTCTATCGCGCCGACCCGGAAGTCATCGAAGTCGGTCGCAGGAAGTATCGGGCGGCGCTTCAGCTTTTGAAGTGGTGCCAGGAATCGGGAAGTTGGCCGGCTTACCAGCCGGGTGGTGAGATCGAATTGATTTCGCTGCCACGGTGGGCAGCCAATGCCGATGATTTCAAGTTGGAAGACTTCGAGTTGTACGCCGCCTGATCGGCGGTTTCTTTAGTAGTTCATTAACCCCGGCGGGGATACCAGTTCCCGCTTCCGGGGCCATGGTGTCTCCGCCATTTTCTTTGGAGAAAACCATGTCTCAAACTTTGCGCAATTTACAAAAATCCCGCCAAGGGAATACAGACGATAATCGAAATACGGCCAACGTGGTGCCTTTTCCGGCCATGCTGGTGCAGTTCAAGGGCGAAATTGCCCGTGCGCTGCCCAAGCATCTGAATCCGGAGCGCATGACACGCACCGCGCTGACCGCTTTTCGACTGAATCCGAAATTGTCTGAAACGGATCCGCGCAGTGTTTTTGCGGCTGTCATTCAGGCTTGTCAGTTGGGATTGGAAGTCGGCCTGATGGGCGAAGCCCACCTCGTCCCGTTTGGCAGTCAGTGCCAATTGATTCCCGGATACCAAGGGCTCATGAAACTCGCACGCAACAGCGGGTTCGTGCAGGACATCTATCCTCACGAAGTGCGGATTAACGACAAGTTCGACATCGTGCTTGGCCTGAATCGCACGCTGATGCACGAGCCGTTGAAGAAGAACGGCTTCCCGGCTGGAGATGAGGAGAGAGGCCAGATCATTGGTTTCTACGCCGTCGCCGTTTTCAAGGATGGCGGACGCACATTCCTCGCCATGTCGAAGGAGCAGGTTGAACAGGTGCGGAATAACTCCCGTGGCTACCAAATGGCCAAGAAGTACCGTAAGGAGAGCACATGGGATACGCACTTCATTCCGATGGGCCTCAAGACGGTCATCCGCCGCCTGTGCAATCTGTTGCCGAAGTCCCCGGAGCTTGCCTTGGCGCTTGCCATGGATGAAATGCACGAGCGCGGTGAAACCCAGAATATCGGGATTGCCGATGCTATCAACGGTTCCTGGGCACCGGTCATAGATGATGAATCCGGTGAGCAGGATGCCGATGTGCAGGGGCAAGGCAAGACCGTTGCAACTCCTGTCCGCGAAGTTGGCGGAAAGCTTGGCGCCACGCTGGCAACCATCGGCAACGCAGCATCAGTCGGTGAGCTGGACGAAGTGTTTCTCCGGGCAGAAGAGTCCTTCGAAGGCAATGAGCTTGAGCAGTTGCTGATCGCCTATCGCAGACGCAAGGACGCTTTGAACAACACATCTTCTCAAGTGAGCGACATTTTTGGGGAGGCGGAGAAATGAACGTCATCGAAAGTAATGGCTACCGTCTCGAAGTTGAGCCGTTCCAGTTTTTCAAGACCGGCGACAAGCCGACCTGAGAACGAGTCCATGCCCCACATTTTCACCGGGGTGTAGGCAATCAACATCGGAGGCGGCCATGCGCATGGAAGACGAACAGGCGTTCCAAGCCCAAGCGTCGGCGGTCGCAGGCAGTGTTGCAGATTTCAGTAAAATTCCCAGGTGGACTGAGGATGACATCATCAGGCTGCATGGGTATCTGCTGGAAAAATCGCTGCATGATCTGTTCGATTTGAGGGCATCCGCCGCAACGCGGGCGGAAGTTCTCGAATAATGTAATGGACGCCCGCTTTCCGGAACGGCATCGATGTGCCAAAGTGGAACATTACTTAACCACCAAAGGAAGGGGCATCCGAAATGAAGATTACTACGATAGGCATCGATTTGGCAAAGAACCTTTTTCAAATTCACGGCGTGGATGAGCGCGGCAAACCGGCGGTGCGCCGCGCGATGAAACGCGACGACATGGTGCCGTACTTCGCCAACCTCGAACCGTGCCTGATCGGCATGGAAGCGTGCGGCAGCGCGCACCACTGGGCGCGCAAACTGATCGCGTTCGGCCACACCGTCAA
>JACRPU010000066.1 GCA_016223025.1 Nitrosomonadales bacterium
AAAGGTTCTTTGCCAAATCGATGCCTATCGTAGTAATCTTCATTTCGGATGCCCCTTCCTTTGGTGGTTAAGTAATGTTCCACTTTGGCACATCGATGCCGTTCCGGAAAGCGGGCGTCCATTACATTATTCGACTAGGCCGTCAAAAAACGACAGCCAAGTCGCTGGTTATAACTCCCCCTTGTCAGGGGGAGAACTGCGCGGCGGCTCCTCCCCTGACAAGGGGAGGTTGGGAGGGGTTATTGCCGCCGCCGCAAAAGCCCTCAACCAACTGCGCGAAAACTGGCTCAACCCCCCGGAGTGGACAGATTGGGTACTCACTCCGGAAGAAGAAAAAGCGGGCTATCCCGCCCGCCCGGTTGCTAAACCCGGCTTTGGAAACGAGTTGAAAAAACGCACCCTGACCAACCTCTACAATACCCGTCCCGCATGGCTGGACAATGCCCACAAGGCGCTGGACGCCGCCGTCGCCAGGGCTTATGGCTGGAACGACTACACACCGGAGATGGCGGATGAAGAAATTTTGCGGCGGTTGTTGGCGTTGAATTTGGCGAAGCAGATACTTTCGTGAAAGGTGTCTCTATGAGAACTCTGCGCAACGTGTTATTCGGTTTTATATTGCTGATGATCTTCACGACAGTTCTGCGCCGTTATGGTGTGGGAGTGTTCAACGATATATTTGATCTTGCCGAAGGTAATGTAAGCGCCCTTGTCTTTCGGATTTTGCATCGTATTGATATTGGTTTTTGCGGGCTGTTGGGTTTGGTCTTCGAGGCGTGCGCCATGATTGAACCGGAGCCAATGTGCGAGCCGGAAGAGGTGACATTGGTTACGCGAGTTAGTGGTTACATCAGACGATAAAGCTGCCTGCCCACCCTTCGATTTTTTTGAGAACAAATTTACCCTGATTAGCCGACGGGTTTGCGTTCCACCAGCAGCGAATAGAGCCTGCGGCTGTCGGCGCGCAGGATGATGAAGGTGAGGGCGCCTATGGCGATGCGCTCGCCGCGCTTGGGCATCCTGCCCGCAGCCTTGAGCACCAGCCCCCCGACGGTGTCGCAATCCTCGTCGCTGAACGTCGTGCCGAGCGTTTCGTTGAAATCCCCGATCTCGGTTGCGGACTTGACACGCCAGTTGCCCTTGCCGTCCGGAATGAGGTTGTCTTCGTCCTCGTCGAAATCGTATTCGTCCTCGATATCGCCGACGATCTGCTCCAGCACGTCCTCGATGGTGGCCATGCCGCACACGCCGCCGTACTCGTCCACCACCAGCGCGATGTGGTTGCGGTTGGCGCGAAAATCGCGCAGCAGCACGTTCAGCCGCTTGGCTTCCGGCACGAACACGGCTGGCCGCAGCATTTCGCGCACGTCGAACTCCTCGCCCGCGTAATAGCGCAGCAGGTCTTTCGCCAGCAGTATGCCGATGATGTTGTCCTTGTCGCCGTCAATGACCGGAAAGCGCGAATGCGCGGTTTCGATGACAAAAGGAATGAATTTGTCCGGCGGTTCGCTGATGTCTATCACGTCCATCTGCGCACGCGGGATCATGATCTCGCGCACCTGCCGCTCCGAAACCTGGATTACGCCTTCCATCATGGACAGCGCATCGGCGTCCAGCAGGTTGCGCTCGTAGGCGGAATGCAGCAGGGCGATCAGTTGCTCGCGGTCTTCCGGCTCGCGCAGCAGCAGCGTGGAAAGCCGCTCCAGCAGGGTGGGCTTGTTACCGGCAGGTTCGTCCATCTTTGAAATTGTTACGGAATTTGTTACGGAGTTGCAGATTGGTAGGGATCAGCATACCCTAATTTCCGCATGATTGCAGTCTCGCGCGCTTCCATCGCGGCGGCTTCCGCCCCGTCTTCGTGCTCGTAGCCTTGCAGGTGCAGCACCGCGTGGATGGTGAGATGCGCGTAATGCTCCATCAGGCTCCTGCGCTGCCTGCGCGCCTCTTTCGCCGCCACCGGCGCGCAGATAACCAGGTCGCCGTAAATCGGCAATTCGTTGTCATATACGAAGGCCAGCACGTTGGTGGCGTAGTCCTTGCCGCGAAAACTCTTGTTCAAGTAGCGCGCCTCATTCTCGTCCACAATGCGCAGCGTGATCTGCACGTCGTGCTGCAACGCGGCCTGCACCCAGCGGCGGAACTGGTGGCGCACGGGCAAATACTTCGCGCTGCTGGCGTACTGGACGGACAGAGAAAGCTTGTACGGCAAAGGCTTATGGGCGTGGTTCATGCATGATTATTTCAGAATGCGGCTAACACCCGCTCAATTTGTTGGGCGATAAACGGATTAACTTAAGCCGGGCAAGGGGTGCAGCCCTCGTTCAGGCTCACACCATATTGGACAAGGCTCCACCCTGACGCGCGCCGGAAATGCTGCTACACCTTTCCCAGGTAACCATAACAGAAACTCAGTTAAAACCAACAATAACAGTTTGAAGTCAGCATAATCCATTTTCAGCAGGTAATCTATGGGAGGGTGAAATGGGAAAAATTGTGAGAGTAAAATTACACGTTTTTGCGATTGGTTTTTTTCTTTCGCTTTCTGGGAGCAGCGCGTCCGCTCAATTAGTGACTCACTACACATTTGATGGTAACGCCCTTGAACGGATCCACCTTTCACTATGGCGCGCAGTGTTCCAGCATTCCAGCCACCATTCAATATGCCGCCATTTAACGTGAAACTCGCGCAGCGAGGGCTTCGCCCTCTCTCCCTCTGGGAGAGAGTAGAGTGAGGGAGCGGGCATGGCGAGTTTCATAATCAGGGGTGGCTACTCGCCATGCCCGTTAGGCGGCGTGCCAGAAAGAGCGGGCAAACGCCTTGCGCGACGGCGCAGCGCAAGATGCCATTGCATTCGACCGGCCATTGAACTTTAATGTGGCTTCATTCAACTGCCGCCCCCGTCATGTGCTGACCGCGCTCAAACAGAAATTCCTCGTCTGGCTGTTCCGCCCGAAAACAGAGAGCGGCGCGGTCACGCTCACGCAGCGCCGCATTTTCATCCTGCCGACGCGGCAGGGCGCCGGGTTTGCCCTGGTGCTGTTGCTGATGCTGCTGGGCGATATCAATTACAACCTGAGCCTGGGCTACGCGCTCACCTTTTTGCTGGGTACCACGGCCCTGATGTCCATGCTGCACGCTTTCCGCAACATGGCGCAACTGGAAATCCGCACGGGCCGGGTTGATGCGGTATTCGCCGGGGACAGCGCGCAATTCGCGTTTCATTTTCACAACAACAGCGGCTTGCCGCGTTACCGGCTAACCTTGAGAGACGGCGGCGGGCACGGCGTAACATTCGATATTCCCGCGCGGAAAAACCTCGAAGTGAAACTCCCGCTTCCGGCGTTGCAGCGCGGCTGGCTGGGCGGCGGGCGGCTGACCCTGCACACCGAATTTCCCCTCGGCCTGTTTTACGCCTGGTCTTACCTGCAATTTGATACGCGCTGCCTGGTTTACCCCAAGCCTGCCGCGCCATTGCCGCTGCCCGCCAGCCTGGCGCAAAGCGGCGCGGGCAGCTCCAGCGTGGCGGGAGAGGAGGATTTCTCCGGTCTGCGCGGTTATGTGACCGGCGATGCGCCGCAGCGCATCGCATGGAAGGCGCTGGCGCGCGAGCAGGGTTTGCAGGTCAAGCAGTTCGGCGCGCGGCAGGGGCGGGAACTATGGCTGGATTGGTTGCGGCTGCCCACCCTGCACACCGAACGGAAACTGGAAATTATGGCGCGCTGGGTGCTGGATGCCGATGCGGAAAATTTGCATTACGGCCTGCGCCTGCCCGGTGTCGAGCTGCCGCCCCGGCACGGTGCCGCGCACCGCGCCGAGTGCCTGCGCGCGCTCGCGCTGTTCGGGTTGGATGAGGGAGCATGAGGTGCCGGTGAAGCCTGCCCCTTCTCTTGTCTACGGCCTGCTCGCCTGCATCCTGATGGTCGCGGCACCCCATGCGGGGCACCTGCTTTTGTGGGTGAGCGCGCTGTGCGCCGTGCTGCTGGGCTGGCGCGCCTATCTGGCCTACAGCGGCGCGCCGCTGCCGCCGCGCTGGCTGCTGCTCGCCATCACGCTGGGCGGCGTGGGCGGCATACTCATCAGCTTCCACACCCTGTTCGGGCGCGAGGCCGGTGTCACCCTGCTGGTGCTGCTCGCCGCGCTCAAGCTGCTGGAGTTGCGCGCCGCGCGCGACGCGACCATCGTGATTTACCTTGCCTGCTTCATCGTCGTCACCCATTTCTTTTATTCGCAAACCATTCCCGGCGCGCTGTACATGCTCGCCACGCTGACGGCCATCGTGACAACCTGGCTGCATCTGCAACATGGCGCGCTGCCGCTCAATACGCGCCTGCGCATGGCCGTCTTGCTGCTGTTGCAGGCGATCCCGCTCACGCTGGTGCTGTTCATCCTGTTTCCGCGCGTGCAGGGGCCGCTGTGGGGGCTGCCGCAGGATGCTTACGCCAGCAGCGGGCTGGATGACAAAATGAGCCCAGGCAGCCTGAGCCGCCTGTCGCTTTCCGATGCGGTGGCATTCCGCGTAACTTTCGGCGGCAAGCCGCCGCTGCGCGAGCAGATGTACTGGCGCGGCCCGGTGCTGTGGGAATTCGATGGCCACACCTGGACGCCGGGCAGGACGGCGCGCACCAAACCGCCGCAACTGGACAATCCGGGCAGCCCGAGCGATTACACGGTGACGCTGGAGCCGCACAACAAACCCTGGCTGTTCGCGCTGGAAATGCCCGCCCGGATTTCGATCCCGGCCGAGCTGACTTACGACTTTCAATTGCACCGCAAATCCGCCGTCAATGCGCGGCTGCGCTATGATGCGCGCTCGCATCTGGAATACCGCGCCAACGCGGAAGAAGAGCCTCGCCAGTTGCGGCGCGCGCTATCCGTTCCGGGCGGTTTCAACCCCCGCGCCCGGCAGCTTGCCGCAGCATGGCGCGCACGCTTTACCGATGACGGGGCGGTGGCGCGCGCGGCCCTCGCGTATTTCAACCGCGAGAAATTCCGGTACACGCTGGAGCCGCCTCTGCTCGGCGCTAATTCCGTTGATGATTTTCTGTTCGGGACGCGCGAGGGTTTTTGCGAGCACTACGCTTCCGCTTTTGTGTTCCTGATGCGCGCGGCAGGCGTTCCGGCGCGCGTGGTGACCGGCTATCAGGGCGGCGAGTTCAACGATCTGGGCGGCTATACCATCGTCCGCCAGTCCGATGCGCACGCCTGGGCCGAGGTGTGGTTGCGGGGGCGCGGCTGGGTGCGCGTTGACCCCACCGCCGCCATCGCTCCGGCGCGCGTGCAGAGCGGCCTGGCCGCCTCCTTGCCGGATAGCGCCGCCCTGCCGTTTTTCGAGCGCAACCCCTCGCCGTGGCTGCGCAGCCTGCGTTTCAACCTGGACGCGCTGGCGAACCGGTGGAACCAGTGGGTGCTGGGCTATGACGCGGAACGGCAGTTTGCCTTCCTCACCCGCATGGGCATGGAAGCGGTCACCTGGCAGAAAATGGCGCTCAACCTGCTGGGCGGCGTGGCGCTGGTTGTCGCGCTGCTTGCCGCGATCCTGCTGCGCCGCCTGGTCGTGCGCAACACCGATGCCGCGCAACGCCTGTACCTGAAGTTCTGCCGCAAACTGGCGCGGGCAGGCGTCGTGCGCGGCGCGCACGAAGGAGCGCAGGATTTCGCTTCCCGCGCCGCACGGATGAAACCGCGGGCGGCCCCGGCCATTGCGGACATCACCGCCCGGTATATCGCGCTGCGCTACGGCAGGCAGGCGGATGGCATGGCGCTGCCCGCCCTGCGGCGTGCGGTCGCGGCATTCAGGTTATAATCGGGTGCAGAGCCAAAAAATTTCCCATCATGCGAATCACCCGAAGGCTGGAATTCGACGCCGGCCACCGCATCCCCGGCCATGACAGCCAGTGCAGGCATCTGCACGGGCACCGCTATGCCATCGAGATCACCTTGTCCGGCGACATCATTACCGCCGAGGGCGCGCCCGTGCAGGGTATGGTGATGGACTACTCGGAAGTGAAACGCATCGCCAGGGAGCGGTTGGTGGATGCGTGGGATCACGCCTTTCTGGTCTATCGGGGCGACCGCGCGGTGCTGGACTTCCTGAACGGGCTGCCGGAGCACAAGACCGTTGTGCTGGACGTGCCGCCCACCGCCGAGAATCTGGCGATGGTCGCATTCGGGATGTTAAACGGCGCCTATCGCGACACCTACGGCAACCATTTGCAACTGGAACGGGTGCGTATCTATGAAACGCCGAACAACTGGGCGGATTGCCTGCGCGGGGAATAGGGCATTGGTTTGGGGGTTTGTTCCCGGCGAAAAGTGCCCCGCTTCCCCGCTTCTGTAAATGTCGCGCCGCCCAGTGCGGTTTTCCGAGGATGTCACGCGATGAGCCGTTTGCTGCTTCTTGTTGTTATTGCCGCCGTTGTTTACTGGCTGCTCCGATCCTATCGCAATAAACTGCGCCGCGAAGAGAAACGCGATGAGGCCGCAGCGGGACAGGCGGAGGACATGGTGCGTTGCGCGCATTGCGGCGTGCATCTGCCCAAGCGCGAAAGCATCCGGGAAGACGGAATATTCTTTTGCGGCGAGGCCCACCGCCGTGCGCACAGCGGCAAGCCGGAGTAACGCAAAAGCGGCTCACGAAGCTCTTCCGCCGATGCCGAATAGATTGCCTTTCTTCTCCCTGCGCCCGCGAGCATATTCCGCCCCTTCAGCGGAGGATCTATGGCGCTCGATCACCCTTTTTAATTTTTACCGCCTGACTCTGGGGGCGCTGCTGGTGTTTGTGGCGAGCTGGTTTGGCGATACCCTGCCGTTTGGTTCGAGCAACCTGCCGCTGTTTTTCCGCACCAGCATCGCATATGTCGCGCTCGCGCTGGGTTCGCAGTTGGCCATTCAGCTGCGCCGCCCGCGCCCCGGCTGGCAACTGGCGTTGCAAATGGGCGCCGACATAGCGTGCATAACCGTGCTGTCGCACGCCAGCGGAGGGATACAGAGCAGCCTGGGGATGCTGCTGCTGGTTTCTCTTGCTGCTGCCGGGCTGATCAGCCGCGGCAGGATCACCCTGTTCTTTGCGGCATTGGCCAGCCTCGCGGCGTTATTGCAGCATTCCTACGCGGTGCTGGCCGGGGAAGATGCCCTGATCGCGCAGTATTTGCAGGTCGGGTTATTGTGCATCGCGTATTTTGCCGTTGCATGGCTGGCGCATACCCTGGCGAAGTATGCCACCGCCAGCGAAAAACTGGCCGCTCTGCGCGGCATTGACCTGGCCAACATGGCGGAAGCCAACCGGCTGGTGATCCAGGATATGCCGGATGGCGTGCTGGTGGTGGACGAGCACGGCACGGTCAGGCAGCACAACCAGAGCGCGGAGCGCATGCTGGGGTACTCTTTCCCCGCCGAGGGCAGCGTTTCCATCGAGGAATGCTCGCCGCTCCTTGCCGGGCGGTTTGCCGCATGGCGGCAGGGCGGCGGCTACGGAAACGATGTGCTGCGCCTGCCCGTCACAGGTTGCCGGACGCACGTGCGTTTTCTGCCGGTGCAGCGCGAGAGTTTCTGGGGCGCGGTGCTGTTCCTGGAGGACATGCAGCGCGCGCAGGCGCAGGCGCAGCAAATCAAGCTTGCGGCGCTGGGGCGGCTGACCGCCAACATTGCCCACGAGGTGCGCAACCCGCTATCATCAATCAGCTATGCCGCCGAGCTGTTGCGCGAGGAAAAACACGACCCGGCGCAGACGCGGCTGTTCCAGATCATTGCGGATAATACCGCCAGGCTGAACCGGATCGTGCAGGACGTGATGCAGTTGAACCAGCGCGATCGGGTGCATGGCGAGGCGTTCCGCCTGGACGAAAGGCTGCCGCTTTTTATCGAGGGGTTGCATCACACGGAAGGGGTTTCACAGGAGGTGTTTATGATCGAGGCCGGATCGGATTGCGCGATAAATTTTGATCGCGCTCATCTGGATCGGGTACTGTGGAATTTGTGCCGCAACGCCTTGCGTTATTGCAGCAAACGGGCGGGCAGCGTGCGGTTGTGCGCGTGGCGCTCAGCCGAGCGCGGGACGGTGCTCGAAGTCAGAAACGATGGGCCGGGCGTTGCTCCGGAACATGTCCAGCAATTGTTTGAACCATTTTTTACCACGTCTGCCGGAGGTACGGGTTTGGGGCTGTATATCTCGCGCGAGCTGTGCGAGGCTAACGGAGCCACGCTCGAATACCGGCAGCGACCGGAAGGCGGCGCCTGTTTCCGCATCGAGTTTGGAGAGAAAAAAAATGAGCCCTAATCCGCACCCTGCTGCCGCCCGCGTTCCACGGGTTCTGGTGGTGGATGACGAACCGGATATCCTGGAACTGCTCGAACTTGCGCTGGTGCGCATGGGGCTGCACGTCGAGCGCGCGCGCAATGCGGGCGAAGCCGTGCGGCAACTGGATGGCAAGACCTTTGATCTGTGCCTGACCGATATGCGGCTGCCGGATGGTGACGGGCTGGATGTGGTGCGGCATATCGCCGCGCGCAATATGGATGTGCCGGTCGCGGTGATTACGGCGCACGGCAACATGGAGAACGCGATTACCGCGCTCAAGGCAGGCGCTTTCGATTATCTGTCCAAGCCGGTCGCGCTGGATCAGTTGCGCACCCTGGTCAAGGCCGCGCTCAAGCTGCCGCAGCCATCTGCCGGCGCCCGGCAGGGCGTGAGCACGCTGCTGGGGCATTCCCCCGCCATGGAAAAGGTGCGCGGCCTGATCGAACGGGTCGAGCGCAGCCAGGCGCCGGTGCATATCAGCGGTGAATCGGGAAGCGGCAAGGAGCTTGCGGCGCGCCTGATTGTCGAAAAAAGCGCGCGCTGCGACCAGCCTTTCGTGGCGGTTAATTGCGGCGCAATTCCGGAAACGCTCATGGAAAGCGAGTTTTTCGGGTACCGCAAAGGCGCGTTCACCGGTGCGGACAAGGATCGGGATGGTTTTTTTCAGGCGGCCAGCGGCGGCACGCTGTTTCTGGACGAGGTGGCCGACCTGCCCCTGGCCATGCAGGTAAAATTGTTGCGGGCGATCCAGGAGAAGAAAGTGCGCAAGGTGGGCGCCACCCAGGAGGAGCCGGTGGATGTGCGCATCATCAGCGCCACGCATCGCGCATTGGCGGAACTGGTTCAGCAAGGCGGTTTTCGCCAGGATCTGTATTACCGGCTCAACGTGATTTCCTTGCCCATGCCACCGCTGCGCGAAATGCGCGACGATATTGCCGAAATCACCAAACAGTTGCTGGCGCAGTTGCGCTGTGACGCAAAGATCGAGCTTGCGCCGGAAGCGGTGCGGGTGTTGAGCCGCTACGACTTTCCCGGCAATGTGCGCGAGCTGGAAAACATCATCGAGCGGGCGCTGGCACTGTGTTCCGGCGGCGTCATCACGGCGGACGACCTGCAGCTCACGCCCGCAGACATCGGCGGAGCGGGAAGCAAGCCGGATATGCCGGGCAAATACCCTCTGGGCGACTATCTGGATGGTATCGAGCGGGCGGCCATCCTGGAAGCGTTGAACCAGACCGGTTTCAACCGCACCGCCGCAGCCAAAGTGCTGGGAGTGACCTTTCGCGCCCTGCGTTACCGCATGGAACGGCTGGGCATTACCGGCAGCGACAAGTAATCAATGAAAGCAGACGCGAATGGGTGGCTGAGCGGAGTGCGCCGGATAGCCTCGCCCAACTGCGACACCCGTCCGCCGGGCACCAGAATTGAATTGCTGGTCATCCACAATATCAGCCTGCCGCCGGGCCGGTTCGGAGGCGAGGAAATTGCGCGGCTGTTTACCAACTCCCTTGATCCGGGAGCGCACCCATACTATGCGCAGCTTCGCGGGTTGAAGGTTTCCGCCCATTTTCTTATCAGGCGCAACGGGGAGATCACACAGTTTGTGGCTTGCGGCAAGCGCGCCTGGCATGCGGGCGCATCGCTTTGGCAAGGGCGACCATGCTGCAATGATTTTTCTATCGGCATCGAACTGGAGGGGGGCGACGATATGCCGTTCGACAACCGGCAATATGCCGCGCTGGCGCGGCTGACGCGCCTGCTGACACGCGCCTACCCCATTCGCGCCATCGCCGGACATGCAGACATTGCCCCGGAACGCAAAACGGACCCCGGCCCATATTTTGACTGGGCGCGTTATCTTGGCGCGCTCTGACGGATGGGCCAGGGAAGCGTTCCAGCAGATATTTTTGTGCATGGCAAGCAGATTGTTTTAGAATGCAATAATGAATTCGAAGTGCGATCAAGGGCTATGCCATGTTTGGATTGTTTAGCAGGAAATCAGATCACCCGATGGCGGACATCAAGTCGGCGCAGAAACTGCTGGATGAATTGCCGAAGAACGATGCGCTGAAAACCTTGCAAGAGCTGACAGCGTGGGTGGAAGCTGTCCGCGAACACGCGGAATTTAACCTGGACCACGAGACGGCCGTCCTGCGTTTGCTCGACGAAACCGTCAGGCCATTCGAGCGCAAGCTGGCGCGCGATTATTTTGCGGCCAGTTCCCTGACCTCTTTCCAGGAAAACCGTTTGTGGCTGGCGCTGAGCGAATTTTATGCGCAGCTTGCGCAGGCTTACCAGAAGGTTCTGGTCCGGTACCGCAACGGCGATAAGGGCCATTCCGCAATCAAACCGGTTTTGCCGCTCATCGCCGCGCGCGGCGCCCGCGCAGCGACGGGCAGCCTGAAATGCGCGGCGGCCCGCTATGCGCTGGTAGATCAGGCAATATGGGGAAGCATGGCCGAGTTTTACTCGCACGCCGACGCGCAGCGCTGCCTGGACGAGCCGGTCCTGCTCTATCCCGGAGCGGCGGCAAACACTGCGGTGCGTTGCGAATTCACCGGCGCGCTGGTCTGGTACGCATCCAGCGCCAGCACGCTTAACCGGTTCCACATGCACCTGGCCGAACGGCTGGCTGCGCACCTGTGCAAGTATCTGACGGTCGGCGTGCAGTGCGGGCCGAACAGTATTTACGGTTTTGATCTGTTGCGTCCGGCGCCGCCCATGCGGGTAAGCGAGGAAACCACGCTGCAACCCGGCTTGCTGTTCATCGGTGCGGACGATATCCAGGCTCGTATCGGGCCGCTGACCGAGGCTCTGGAAAAAAACCTCGTGCCCGAGGAGCTGAATCTCGGCGGTTCATACGATGCCGGCATTGTGCTCGACGTTCTGAGCCATCTGGCGGAATGCCTGACCATCCCGCCGCCGACGCGGCGCAACGTGCGGCACAAGATCAAGGTGAACCTGAGCGTGGCAAACGGATTTTCCAGCGTGATGGAGCATACCGGCGTCGGCCTGAATTTTGGCGAAGACACCAGCGCGATCTGGGAAGTGGAAGACATCAGCACCGGCGGCTTCCGTTGCGTCGTGCCCGCTTCGCACACTGTCAGCATAGCGATCGGCTCGCTGATCGGCCTCAGGCCGGAAAAACTGGATCGCTGGGGGGTGGGCATCGTGCGGCGCCTGAGCCGCGACCAGCAGGGCAACCTGCATGTCGGGGTGGAGATACTGTCGAGCCAGGTAACGGGCGTAGGGTTGCGCGAGCAGAAGGCGGAAGAGGCGCAGCCCGCTTTGTGGCTGGACAGCTCCGACAAGAACAAGGGCGAAGCCCGTCTTCTGCTGAGCCCGGATACCTTTTCCACGAACCGCAGCCTGCATGTGAGTTTTGACGGCAAGAACTACCTGCTGATGCCGCTGGCGCTGATGGAAAAAGGCGAGGATTTCGATTACGCGCGCTACCGCAAGATCGAAGAAGATGCCGGCACGAGCGAAGACGCTTGTTAACGTGAATCTCGCGCGGCGGTTTAGAGTTTCTTTATCGCCGCGCCCAACTGGCGCGCGAGCCAGGTCTCGATGTCGCGCACCTCTTCCGCGCATACCGAATGCGGCATGTTGTATTCGCGCCACTCTGGCTGATAGCCCAGTTCCTCCAGTTTCCTCGCCGACGCCTCGCCCAGTTCGAGCGGCACTACCTGGTCGTTTCGCCCGTGCGCCATGAAGATGGGCAGGCATCCCGCAGTTGCGCCCGCCTCGTGCGAAAGCGTTTCCGCCAGCGGGAGGTAGGTGGACAGGGCGAGAATGCCGCCCAGGCGCGGAGCGTGGAGCAATCCGGTGTACAGCGCGATCGCCCCGCCTTGCGAGAACCCCGCCAGATAAATGTTTTCCGTGGCGACGCCGCGCTGCTTTTCCTGCGCGATCAGCGCTTCGATGGCAACCCGCGAGGCGCGGATGCCGTTCCCATCCTGCCGCGCGGCAATGCTCTGGGCCGCGATGTCATACCAGGCGCGCATGACAAATCCGCCGTTGATGGTTACCGGCATCATCGGCGCGTGCGGGAAAATGTAGCGCACCGCCACCGGCAGGCTCATTTCTTCGGCGACGGGAACGAAGTCCTCGCCATCCGCTCCCAGCCCATGCATCCAGATGATGCTGTGTTGCGGCGATTTTCCGGTTTCGTGGGTGATGTGGGGCAGCAGGCTCATGGGCTGGTGCCACCGCCATGCCCGTCAGGCGCATCGTCCGGTCTGCCGTAGAAGCTCTGGAGCAAATCTGCGGCGGTTTGCGCGAGCAGGGCGACATCCAGCGTGCCGATGCTCTGTTCCGCCATTTCTATGCCGCCCAGGACAACGGGAAGCTCGCTCCCGGCGATTTCCCAGCAGCCGGTTTCATCGCCCTTTTTCCGCACCGCCTGCAGGGTGTCAATGGCCGCATCCAGCGTGGCGATGGCGTGCGGCAACCTGGTCTGGTGGCGTTCGAGCGCGGTGCGGACAACCGAAATGGCTGCCGCCAGACGGCCAAAGGACAACACGTTAAATTGCCCGATACAGGCGGCCTGATAGGCCAGATGCATGTCCATGGCGTAGATGTCCTTCAGGCCGTGCGTGACAGGGACGCGCAGCGAGCCTTTCCTTTTTTTTCTCATGCCGTTTCCATTCAGTGCAGGTTAACCAGCGGCTTGAACCCCAGCAGCTTGTGCAATTTCTCCGCGTTGGCGCGCGCCTCGTCCTGGCTGGTATAAGGGCCGATATGCACGCGCACCAGATCATCCTTGCGGTACAGGCCGAGCTGCTTGCCGCTTCCCTCGAATTCGGCGCGCATGCGCGTCAGGAAACCCTCTGCGCCTTGCTGCGATTTGAATGCGCCGAGTTGCAGGTAAACATTTCCGCTTCCCGGTGCCGCAACCGGAGCGGGGGCGGCGGCTTTGGGCGCGGGATCGGGCGGCAACGGCTCGGTCCTGACCGGCTCGGCTGCGACGAGCGGCGCCATGACAGCGGTATCCGCCGCGATGCTTTCCACTTCCACTTCGCCGCTGCCGTTTCCCGTGATGCCAAGCTTGAGCGCGGCGGTATAGGAGAGATCCATGATGCGTTCGTGCAGGAAGGGGCCGCGGTCGTTCACGCGCACCACCACCGACTTGCCGGTGGCGGTGCGGGTGACGCGGGCGTAGCTGGGTATCGGCAGGGTGGGGTGCGCGGCGGTCATGCCGTACATGTCGTACACCTCGCCGCTGGAGGTGCGCTGGCCGTGAAATTTCCTGCCGTACCAGGAAGCGATGCCGCGTTCCTTGTACTTGCCGGACGCGGCCAGCGGGGTGTAGGTCTTGCCCAGCGCGGCATACGGGCGGTTGGCGTAGGGATGCGGCGGTTCGGCTTTCGGCACGGCATCCGGCGTGGTGTCGAGGTTGGCGGGAGCGTCGGCGCCGGGGCCGTCGCCCTCCAGGTAGCCGCCTGCTCCGGGTTGCGCGCCGGGCCTGGTGGAAACCGGTTGCGATTCGGCCACAGGCGCGGGCGAGCTGCGCACCTCCGGCTGGCGCACCGGCGCGCCGCCGCAGGCGGCGAGCATGGTTGCCGCAAACAGTAATAATATCAGCCCGGCTTGCTTGTTCATTATTCAGACTCCCTCATGTCTGCACCAGCTTCTTGTGCGTGTGGATGCTCATCAGCATACCAAAGCCCAGCAACAATGTAACCATGGATGTGCCGCCATAGCTGACCAGCGGCAGCGGCACCCCCACTACCGGCAGGATGCCGATCACCATCCCCATGTTGACAAAGGCATAAGTGAAAAACGTCAGCGTGATCGAGCCCGCCATCAGGCGTGTGAAATAGGTGGAGGCGTCTGCGGTGATGATGAAGCCGCGCGCGATGACGAAAAGATACATGCCCAGCAGGATCAGGTTGCCGAGCAGCCCGAATTCTTCGGAATACACCGCAAAAATGAAGTCGGTGGTGCGCTCCGGCAGGAAATCGAGATGGGTCTGCGTACCGTTGAGATAACCCTTGCCCAGCACCCCGCCGGAGCCGACCGCGATCGTGCCCTGGATGGTGTGGTAGCCTTTGCCCAGCGCATCCTGCGTCGGGTCGAGCAGCATCAGGATGCGGTGGCGCTGGTAATCGTGCAGCATGGACCACAGCACCGGCAGGCTGCCCAGGCCGGCAACCAGCAGCACCCCCATCACGCGCCAGGACAGGCCGGCCAGGAACAGCACATAGAACCCGCTGGCGGAAATCAGCAGGGCGGTGCCCAGGTCCGGCTGGCGCGCGATGAGCAGCACCGGCAGCAGCAGCAGCAGGGCCGCCACGAAATAATTTTTCAGTGTCAACGCCGCTTCGTGCTTTTCGAAATACCACGCCATCATCAGCGGCACGGCGATCTTCATCAGTTCGGACGGCTGGATGGTCGCCACTCCGATATTCAGCCAGCGCCGCGCGCCGTGGCTGATTTCCCCGAACAGCGCCACGCCGACCAGCAGCGCCATGCCGAAGAGATAGACCGGAAGGGCGGTGCGCAACAGGTAATGCAGCGGCAGATTGGCCGCCAGCCACAGGACGCCGAATGCGACCAGCATGTTCGCCATCTGCTTCAGCACGCGGCCCCAATCGCCGTCGCTGGCGCTGTACAGCACCGCAAGGCCGGTCAACATCAGCAGGCCGATGGCGGCCAGCAGCACCGGATCCAGATGCAGGGTGAAACGCTTCCGCAAGCGCGGCCAGAAACGCTGCTTAATCATGCTCTTCCTCATCCGCGGCTGCGGCGGGCAAGGGCTGCGGCACCTTGCCGAGCAGGTAATAGTCCAGCACCTTGCGTGCGATGGGTGCGGCGGTGGAACCGCCGTGGCCGCCGTTTTCCGCCAGCACCGCCAGAGCGATCTTCGGCTTGTCGGCAGGTGCGAAGCCGATAAACCAGGCATGGTCGCGATGGCGCTCCTGCACCTGGCTTTCGATATATTGCTCACCCTGTTTGATGCCTACCACCTGCGCCGTGCCGGTTTTTCCGGCAAATGCATAGGGTGTCCCCGCACCTGCCCCCGCAGCCGTACCCCCCGGTTGCATCACCGCAACCATGGCGCGTTTCACCAGCGAGAAGTGATCGGGGTTGAGTTTGAGGTCGAAATCCGGCCCGGCTTCCGGGGCGGGCGCTTCGCTGTCGCCCGATCGCTGTACTTGCCGCACCAGGCGCGGGCGGTAGCCGGCGCCGCCGTTGGCGAGTATCGCCGTGGCGAGCGCCAGTTGCATCGGCGTGACCAGGTCGTAGCCCTGGCCGATGCCCGCCGACACGGTGTCGCCCGCGTACCATTTCTGCTGGTGGCGCCTCTGCTTCCACTCCTGCGAAGGCAGCAGGCCGGCCACTTCGCCTTCGAGGTCAATGCCGGTTTTTTTGCCGAAACCGAACTGCGACAGATAAGCGTGTATGTTGTCTATTCCCAGTTCGGTGGCCAGCCCGTAATAATACGTGTCGCACGACACGACGATGGACTTGAACATATCCACGCTGCCGTGACCGCCCTTTTTCCAGTCGCGGTACTGGTGGCTGCTGCCCGGCAGGGTGTAGTAGCCGGGGTCGCCGATGGTGTGGCCGGGCGAGCGTTTATTGTAATGCAGGCCGGCCAGCGCCATGAACGGTTTGATGGTGGAGCCGAGCGGGTACTGGCCGCGCAGCGCGCGGTTGTTGAGCGGCACGTCGGGCGAATTGTTCAGCTCGCCCCAGCTTTGCTCGTCAATGCCGTCAATGAAGAGGTTCGGGTCGTAGCCCGGCCTGCTGACAAAAGCCAGCACCTCGCCGTTGCTCGGATCAATCGCCACCAGCGCGCCCCGGTAATTTCCGAACGCCCGGTCGGCAACTTCCTGCAACGTGGCGTCCAAAGTCAGCACCAGGTTGTTGCCCGACACCGGCGGGGTGCGCGAAAGCACGCGCACCCCGCGCCCGCCCGCATCCACCTCCACCTGCTCGATGCCGGTGGTGCCGTGCAATTTGCTTTCGTAGCTCTGCTCGATGCCGGTTTTGCCGATGTAATCCGAGCCCCGGTAATTGGCGGCGCTGTCATCTTCTTCGAGCTGCTGGATGTCGCTCTCGTTGATGCGCCCGATATAACCGATCAGGTGCGAGGTAAGTTCGCGATAGGGATATTCGCGGAACAGGCGCGCCTTGATTTCCACCCCGGCGAACCGGTAGCGTTGCGCGGCAAACCGCGCGACTTCTTCGTCCGACAGGCGGTTGCGTATCGGCAGGCTCTCGAAATCGTGGCTCTCCGCCAGCAGTTTCTTGAAGCGCTTGCGATCCCTGGGCTGGATTTCCACGATCTGCGACAACCGCTCGATGGTGCCCTCCAGATCGCCCGCCTTGCCGGGGGTGATTTCCAGCGTGTAGCCGGAATAATTGTGTGCCAGCACCACGCCGTTACGGTCCAGTATCAACCCGCGGTTGGGCACGATAGGCACGACCGAAATGCGGTTGCTCTCCGCCAGCGTCTGGTAATGGCTGTATTTGACCACCTGCAAATAGACGAAGCGCGCCAGCAATATCAGCAGCATGACCAGCACGAAACCCAGGCTCAGCGCCAGGCGCAGCCGGAAGTGATAAATTTCGCGCTGGATATTTTTAAGTTCGACGCGGCGCTTCATCATTGAGAAAGTTAGCCACGGTTAATCGCAAACTTCGTCCTCAAAGACGATTTCGGTATGGATGGGTGCGCTCATATTTGTGGATTGGGTGGTGGATTAAATAGACTCTCGGTCTGATTTTGCTTGTTCAGCAACCACCTGATCAATTGCCGCATCCAACTCAGCAAACATCTGCTCCGATGGAATCGCGGGGCGCGGATCGCGTCGGCTGGCTGCAATGGCCTCGCGCAGATCAACGCGCACCAACACTGCATCGGTGAGCCTGGTGTAAGTGACCATTATTTTTCTTCTGCCTCATGTCCCCAGCTATAGCGAACCTTCAAGCGGTTGAACTGCTGCCAGCCGATATGACCATCATATTGAAGGCGACCCAGCACGATGCCGGGTGCTACGTTTATATGCTTGGCGAAGTCGCGAATTATCTGCTCGCCGGGCAATGAGTGGGCCAGCAGTGCCTTGTAGTCGGTGGGCGGAATCAGCGAGTCGCGGGCAAAAGCATCCGCCTCCTTCTCTTCCTGCGGGTTCAGGCCGTCCTCGCCAAGCGTATCGAGGAACGTCATCCGCTTGCCGTGCTTCAAGAGATGCCCTGCCTCGTGGAAGAATGAAAACCACAGCTTGTCGTCAGTTTTGCCACGCAGGCTCAGCATGATGAGCGCCTTGCTCGCACTCAGCCATTTCGTCGCACCGCTAACGGGGCAGCCCTTCGGGGCAGGTTCCAAAACTACGGCAATGCCGACACGGGCGCAAAGCTCGATGAGCTTGGGCGTAAAAACCTTCGGATCATGTTCTGCTGTCAGTACACGTATCTGCTGCAAGGTTGCCTCGAAGGCTACACGGTCATAATCGCCCAGCCGCATATCCTCCGCAGCCCGCTCCCCTCGGCGCAGCCACGCCGAAACGGCAGCAGGTTCGCGGATCAGTTTCGCGGATGCGCGGTAAGCGGCGACCGGCTGTTCATATTGGGTCCGCCATGCCGCCACGTCGGCCACACCGAAATAGCGCAGGCACTCGAAGACCTGCTGGGCCTTACACTTCACTTTTTTCACCCAGCCGAACTTCACCATGTCGGACAGGGGTAGCTCTTTCAACCAGTCGGTATGCTCGGCCAATGCCTTGAGTGCTTCCTGACGTGCCAGATGCTCGCGATATTGGGCTTCCAGATTCAACCAGAAGCGGGCCGTGCTGCCCAGCACACGTTCCAGTTTAAGCGCAGTTTCCTCGGTAATGGGTGCATTGCCCTTCAATAACAGATTCACGTGTTTGGTGGTGAAGCTGGTGCGTGTAGCCAAATCAGCCTGCGTCCAGCCCCGTTCTTCCAGCAGGTCGCCAATGGACTCGCCGGGCACAGCCACCCAATCGGGCGCAAAGTCAGCCAGCGTCTCGTAGGTGCGCAACACAGCATTAGTCATGGTAATCCCCCGCTTCGATAATCGTTATTTCATCAACCTGCGACCAGTCAATCGAGCCGTCGGCCTTGAAAGGCGGCGGCTGGCATGTCGGCTTAAAGATCAATCGCATTCCCTTGTGCAAATCCACGGCAAACTGACCGGCCCGGTCATATTCCAGCGGGTGCGGACGGCCAATCGCCAATTCGCTGACCACACTGGCAGCGTGAAGTTCGGAGAGGCGCCGCTGCAACTTCTTCGCCGACTCCATCCCCAGCTTCTTGACGGCTACTTTGGATTGCTTGCACAAAGTCTCGACATCTTCGTCTTCGTAGGAGACTTTCATTCGATTAGTTTACCATAATGGTTAATGGTTCTGGCAACCATTGAATGACATGAGTAGACCGTAGTCGCCAATTTTTCGCCCGAATTGCGCCCACGAACCATAGCCTGGTGGGGTGAGCAGGGGTTTTGTCTGATGTAACCACTAGTAGAGCGTTCCGGCAAAACCATTACCGTTCGCGGTGAGCTTGTCGAACCGCTAGTCCCGCGCCAATACTGGCCTTCGACAAGCTCAGGCCGAACGGTTTATTTGTAACCGTTTTAACGGAACGCTCTACTAGACATTCGACTAGGCTGTCAAAAGACGACAGCCAAGTCGCTGGTTATGCCCCGCGGTTTTGAATCCGCGTGGGCACAAAGGCGTGCCCACCCTACCCGACTATTTTAGATGCACAGGTCAATGTGCCCCAACACGGTATCGGTAATGGCTTTCGTAGGTTGGGTTAGCAGTTTCACCGCGTAACCCAACATCAATTCACCAAGGCTGTTGGGTTAAACGTCCGCGTCAATCTGTGGCAGCCCGTGTTTTGGGGTTTCATAGTTCCGCTTCAGCGCGAGGCCGGCGCAAGGCCTGCAACAGCAGGGTCAGGGGCGCCCACAGCAGGGCCGACACCACGCTGCCGGCAAAGTATTCCCACGCGACATACCCGTGCAACTGCCAATGCACCGCAGCGTATACGGCATACGCCAGCAGCAGCACCGGAAACACCTGCAGGGTTTGCTGGCGCAGATCGAACATCTGCACGCGGCGGTGCAGCACGATGCCGCCGAACGCCAGCACCGAGTAGGCCAGCGCGTGCTGTCCGAACAGGCTGGCGTTGGCCACGTCGGCGAATATGCCCACCAGCCAGGCCACGCCGATGCCGACGCGATAGGGTTTGTGGATGCACCAGTACAGCGCCACCAGGGCGACAAAATCCGGTCGCAGCGCCAGCCAGATGCCCTGCCAGGGCAGCCAGTTCAGCAGCAGCGCGACCAGCAGGCTTAACGCTATAAACAGATTGCTGGCAGGCAGCAGGAATTCCTGATTTTTTGGGAGGGATGCGCTCACGGTTTCTTCCGCCTGCCCTTTCCGGGCTTGTCGGCAGCGGCAGTTTCCTCTTCGGGGCGTTCCGGCAGCTTCGGCAGGCCGGACAGGATCAGCAAATGGCGCTGTCTGGCCACTCCGGCAATCGGGGTACACTGGATGCGAGCAAACGGATAGGCTGGGTCGCGCTCGATGCGGCTCACTCTGGCCACCGGCAAGCCGGGCGGGTAAGTTCCGCCAATTCCCGATGTCACCAGCGTATCGCCGTTCTGGATGTCGGCGCTGACCGGCATGTAGCGCAGCGCCAGCTCGCTGGTGTCGCCGGAGCCGAACACGATGGAGCGCAGGCCGGTGCGCAGCACCTGCACCGGTACGGCATGGTCTTTGTCGGTGATCAGCGTGACTTCGGAGAGCCACGGGTGGACGCGGGTGACCTGGCCGACGATACCGGTGTCATCCATCACCACCTGCCCCGCCTGCACGCTGGCTTGCGCGCCCTTGTCCAGAAACAGCTTGCGCTTGAAGATGTCGCGCTCGACGTACGCGATCTCGGCCAGTTGCATGGGGTAGCCGGCATTCTGCTGCACCGCCAGCAACTGGCGCAGATTCCGGTTCTCCGCTTGCAGCACCTGCAATTGCTGCAACTGCACGGCATCCGTGCTGTGCTGCTGGCGCAGCCCGTCGTTTTCGCGGATCAGGTTGCTCTGGAGAGTGAGAAAGGCATCGGCCTGCTGCCACAGCGAACCCGGCACTGCAACCAGCCGCTGCAGCGGATAAAGCAGGATGGAAAGCGCGTTGCGCGCGGATTCCAGGTATTTGAAGCGGGCATCCACAAACAGCAGCAGCAACGACAGCAGGACGAAGAACGCCAGCCGCACGGCAGGGCTGGGGCCGCGATTGAAGAAACGGAAAGACTGGGTGTGCTCCATGGTCAGTAGCCGGTGGTCAGGTGTCAGTTGCCAGTCCGGTGCATCATGTCACTCTGACAACTGACTACTGACCACTGACATCTGACCTCAATCGCTGGTAAAGATGCTGCTGAACTTGTCCATCCGGTCCAGCGCGATGCCGGAGCCGCGCACCACGCAGGTCAGCGGGTCGTCCGCGATCAGCACCGGCAGCCCGGTCTCTTCCATCAGCAGGCGGTCTATGTCGCGCAGCAGCGCGCCGCCGCCGGTCAGCACCATGCCCTTGCTGGCGATGTCCGCGCCCAGCTCCGGCGGCGTCTGCTCCAGCGCGGTTTTCACCGCGCTGACGATGCTGTTGAGCGGGTCGCTGAGCGCTTCCAGGATTTCGTTGCTGGAAATGGTGAAACTGCGCGGCACGCCTTCCGCCAGGTTGCGGCCGTTGACTTCCATCTCGCGCACCTCGCTGCCCGGAAAGGCGGAGCCGATTTCCTTCTTGATATGCTCGGCGGTAGTTTCGCCGATCAGCATGCCGTAGTTGCGGCGGATGTAGTTGATGATGGCCTCGTCGAACTTGTCGCCGCCCACGCGCACCGAACCGGAATACACCGCGCCGCCCAGCGAAATCACACCGACCTCGGTGGTGCCGCCGCCGATGTCCACCACCATCGAGCCGGTCGCTTCTTCCACCGGCAGGCCGGCGCCGATCGCCGCCGCCATCGGTTCCTCGATCAGCTCCACGCGGCGCGCCCCGGCGCCGTAAGCGGATTCGCGGATGGCGCGCCGCTCCACCTGGGTGGAGCCGCACGGCACGCAGATCACGATGCGCGGGCTGGGGGTGAATATTCCGGACTTGTGGACGCGGCGGATGAACTGCTTGAGCATCTGCTCGGTGACGGTGAAATCGGCGATCACGCCGTCCTTCATCGGGCGGATGGCGGTGATGTTGCCGGGGGTGCGCCCCAGCATCTGCTTGGCCGCGAGGCCCACCTGCTGGATCACTTTCTTGCCGTTCGGCCCACCCTCCTGGCGGATGGCCACGACCGACGGCTCGTTCAGCACGATGCCCTGGCCGCGCGCCCAGATCAGGGTGTTTGCGGTGCCGAGGTCAATCGCAAGGTCGTTGGAGAAATAGCTTTCTAAAAAAGCGAACATGAATTATGCCCGGAGAGTGGCGAGGCGTGCGCCCGCAAAGGCGTTTATAATACCTTATCCGGCGTATTTCTATAAGGTTTGCTCCCGTGTCCCTGAGCATAGATGACGTAAAAAAAGTGGCGCAACTGGCGCGGCTGGCGGTAACCGAGCAGGAAGCGCAAACCGCGCACGCCCAGCTCTCCGGCATCTTCGGCCTGATAGAGGAAATGCGGGCGGTGGACACTTCCGGCATAGAACCCATGTCCCACGCGCAGGACGTGGTGCAGCGCCTGCGCGAAGATAAGGTTACGGAAGGCAACCAGCGCGAGATGTTCCAGCAGATTGCGCCGCAGGTGGAAAGCGGCCTGTACCTGGTTCCCAAAGTGATCGAGTAAACCGGCTGGTAGCTTGTAGCCTGTAGCGGGTAGCCAACCGGTTTTGCTGCAAGCTACGAGCTACCGGCTACAAGCTGATAAACCATGATAAACGCCTCGCTCAAACAACTCTCCGCCCAACTGGCTGCAAAAAAAATCTCCAGTGTCGAACTGACGCAGCTATACCTCGACCGCATTGCCGCGCTCAATCCCGGCCTCAACGCCTATATCACGGTAAACCCGGAGATGTCTCTGGCGCAGGCGCGCGAGGCCGACCAGCGTATTGCGAAGAGTGGGGCATCCCCTTTTACCGGCATCCCGCTAGCCCAGAAGGACATCTTCTGCGCCAAGGGCTGGCTCACCACCTGCGGCTCCAGGATGCTGCACAACTTCATCTCGCCCTATGACGCGCACGTCATCGCGCAATTCAACAATGCGGGCGCGGTGAACCTCGGCAAGACCAACATGGACGAATTCGCCATGGGATCGTCGAACGAGACTTCGCACTATGGCCCGGTGAAGAACCCGTGGGATAAAACGCGTGTGCCCGGCGGCAGCTCCGGCGGCACGGCGGCGGCGGTCGCGGCGCGGCTGTGCGCGGCGGCTACCGGCACCGACACCGGCGGCTCGATACGCCAGCCCGCCGCGCTGTGCGGCATCTCCGGCCTGAAACCCACTTATGGCGTGTGTTCGCGCTACGGCATGATCGCCTTCGCTTCCAGCCTGGATCAGGCCGGGCCGATGGCGAAGAGTGCGGAAGACCTCGCGCTGATGCTGAATGTCATGGCGGGGTTCGACGAGCGTGACTCGACTTCGTTGCAGCGCGAAAAGGAAGACTATGCGCGCGACCTGGCAAAACCGCTCAACGGCCTGCGCATCGGCCTGCCGGAAGAATTCTTTGCCGAAGGCTTGAGCGGTGATGTCGGCCAGGCCGTGCAAGCCGCCATCGCCGAATACAAGAAACTCGGCGCGACCGTGGTGGACATCAGCCTGCCCAACTCGAAACTTTCCGTGCCGGTGTATTACGTGCTGGCGCCCGCCGAGGCATCGTCCAACCTGTCGCGCTTCGATGGCGTGCGCTACGGCTACCGCGCGCCGGAGTACAGCGACCTTGCCGATATGTACGAGAAGAGCCGCGCGCAGGGCTTCGGCGCGGAAGTGAAGCGCCGCATCCTGATCGGCACCTACGTGCTGAGCCACGGCTACTACGACGCCTACTATATCAAGGCGCAGAAAATACGCCGCCTGATCGCGCAGGATTTCACCGATGCGTTCAAGCAGTGCGACATCATCATGGGGCCGACCGCGCCTTCGACCGCTTTCAAGCTCGGCGAAAAAGGCGACGATCCGGTGCAGATGTACCTCTCGGACATCTACACCATCGCGGTGAACCTCGCCGGTCTGCCCGGCATGTCCATCCCCTGCGGCTTCGGCGCAAACGCCATGCCGGTCGGCTTGCAGATCATCGGCAATTATTTCGACGAGGCGCGCATGTTGAACGCCGCGCATCAATATCAACTGGCGACCGACTGGCACAGCCGCGCGCCGCAAGGAATTTGAGAGCCTTCACGCTTTGTATGCCGAACGACTATAAAAAGCAGTTGTTAGATAAACTGGATAACCGGTTTGGCGCATTAAAGCGTTTGCCGGGAAGCCAGTCTCTCATCGAACTAGCAAATGGCGCTCGCATCTATTTGAGATACTCGAAGATTCATACAAATAGCGTGGCCTTTTATGGCCTCCGGTTGGTTGACCTTAATCAGCTAGATGGGCATGACTCTTACATCTGTTTTTATACGGACAAAGAGCCACCACTGCTCATGCCTTATGGGGATTTTGAAGCAGTAATTCATCAATCCCCACTTGCTTCTGACGGCCAGTACAAGGCACAGCTAGGTTTTGATGCAAGTTCTCGCGAGCTTTATTTTCCAAGGGTTGGGCGGTTCAACGTAGATGCTTATGGCGGCTTGGAATCTCTTGAGAGACTGTCCAGTCAAGATAATTATCTCAAGGCATCAAAGCTGACCCACTCTCAGGCACAAACGCTGCTGGCGGGAATCGGGCACATGAAGGGATATGGGGTTTATGTTCCAACAAGCAATGTGGAGACACTTGATTGGTCACTAACACCAGTCTTTAATCCATTAAAAACACTACCAGAATATGCCGGAGGCCTTGCGCGGTTTGCATCGGAAATTGATGTGCTGTGGGTAGATCACAAGCAACAAAAAATAGCAGCCGCTTTTGAGGTTGAGCACTCGACTCCTATTTATTCTGGGCTACTGCGATTTAACGATGTGTTACTGACCGGCGCCAGTACGAAGCGTTTTTTCATCGCCTCTAATGAAGGACGCCGAGACTTGTTTGCTCGGCAGTTACAGCGCCCTACCTTTCAAAAAAGCGGGTTGAGTGAACTGACGAGTTTTCTTGATTACCCCAATGTCTATAATTGGCATGATAGGCTTTCGATAAGAAACCAATAACGAATTATGATGAGTACATATAGCGTTCATTCGGAATTCGGCGGCTATGAGTTCATGCTTGTCAGAAAGCCGAGCATGCTGGAAAGCATCTTGTCTAAAACCGGTCTGGTATCTACAAAACGCTCTCGTAAGCCTATCGCAACAACTTTGGATGCGGAAGATGATCTTGCCAGCATTTCCCCCGAAGCATTCCTTCACGATGGATGGCGCATATTACGCTCCACACCTGACGCATCAGTTGCGATAGGGCTTATTGAATTGGTGAAAGATCGTATAGCGCTATTCATAAACTCCACCGGTTACACTGAGGAATACCTTACTTGGCGAGACAAATGTCATGCGCTGTACGCCCGCTACGAAATTGATGTCGGCATCGAGATTCTGCCGATGAAATCGCTACAGGCGGAAATGTCCTCCGGCCCCGGCTACTACGAAGGCGAGCTTTACAACGTTATCCGCAACGGGCGAGGCGTGCCAGCCGTGCCGCTCGTCATGATCGGTGTCGCGCCCTAACTTTCATGACGAAAGACGACACCCCTGATGATGAAATGTTTCACGATTGTGTTCCACGGTTATCAACAGGATAGATATCTGATGTGTAACGAATAAGCGTCATTTTGCGAAAGTTATTTCACGCTAACCAAACATCGGGAACAGTTTTATGCAGTGGGAAATCGTCATCGGTCTGGAAGTGCATGCGCAGCTTTCGACCAGCAGCAAAATCTTTTCCGGAGCTTCGACCGCGTTCGGCGCGGAGCCGAATACGCAGGCGGATGCGGTGAGCCTCGCGCTGCCCGGCGTGCTGCCGGTGCTGAACAAGGGCGCGGTGGAGCGCGCGATCAAATTCGGCCTCGCCGCCGGCGCGCACATCGCGCCGCGCTCGATATTCGCGCGCAAGAATTATTTCTACCCCGACCTGCCCAAGGGCTACCAGATCAGCCAGTTCGATCAGCCGGTGGTGGGCTGCGGCCAGCTCACCATTCAAGTCCCTTCGACAGGATCGGGGCGAACGGATGAGAAAGTGGTGCGCATCACCCGCGCCCACCTTGAAGAAGACGCGGGCAAGTCGCTGCACGAGGATTTTCACGGCATGACCGGCATAGACTTGAACCGCGCCGGAACACCGCTGCTGGAGATCGTTTCCGAACCGGACATGCGCTCTGCCGCCGAGGCGGTGGCTTACGCCAAGTCGCTGCACGCGCTGGTGCGCTGGATCGGCATCTGCGACGGCAACATGCAGGAAGGCTCGTTCCGGTGCGACGCCAATGTTTCGGTGCATAAACCCGGTACGCCGCTCGGTACGAGGCGCGAGGTCAAGAACCTCAACTCGTTCCGTTTCCTCGAACAGGCGATCAACTACGAGGCGCGCTGGCAGATCGAGACACTGGAGAATGGCGGAACGATACAGCAGGCTACCGTGCTGTTTGATCCGGACAAGGGCGAGACGCGCGTGATGCGCACCAAGGAGGAAGCGCACGATTACCGCTATTTCCCCGACCCCGACCTGCTGCCGCTGGAGATCAGCGAGGAGTGGAAAGAGCGGGTGCGCGCCACGCTGCCGGAATTGCCGCAGGCCAGACAGGCGCGCTATGTGAGCGAGTTTTGCCTGCCAGCTTACGATGCCGGCTTGCTCACCGCTTCGCGCGAGATGGCGGATTTCTTCGAGGCCTCGTTGAACGAAACGCCGGGCCAGGCCAAAACCTGCGCCAACTGGCTGATAGGCGAAGTCAGCGCGCAACTGAACCGCGACGGGCTGGATATGGCGCAATGCCCGATCACGCCGCAGCAACTGGGCGGTATGCTCAAGCGCATCGCGGACGGCACTATTTCCAGCGCGGGCGCAAAAGAAGTGTTCCGCGCCCTGTGGGCGGAAGGCGGCGAGGCCGACGCCATCATCGAAGCGAAGGGCCTGAAACAGGTCTCCGACAGCGGCGCGATCGAAGCTTTGGTGGATGAGATCATCGCCGCCAATGCCGACAAGGTGGCCGAATACCGCAGCGGGAAGGATAAATTATTCGGCTTTTTTGCCGGTCTCGCCATGAAGGCCAGCAAGGGCAAGGCCAACCCGGCGCAGTTGAGTGAAATCCTGAAGCGGAAACTGGCGGGTTAACCCCGCCAGCACTGCCGGGCGCGCCGCATAGGGAGGCGCGGAACTTGTGCGCTAACGCTTGCCCCCCCGCTCTTTGCGCGCCTTGTCAATCAGGGCATTCAGCACCTCGATGGTCTCCGGCGGATGCAGGCCGGTAATCAGGTATTTGCCGTCCACAACCAGCGTCGGTGTGCCGCGGATACCGTAGCTTTGTCCCATCTGCTTGGCGCGCACGACCTTGCTCTGCATGGAGAAGGAATTGTAGGCCTCGCCGAACTTCTTGCCGTCCACTCCGCGTTGGGCAACGAAATTGGTGATCTTGGCTTCATCGGTCAAATCCTGGATCTTTGTATTCCAGGCATTGAACAGTTCGTCGTGCAACTGTTTCTGCTGTCCGAGCGCTTCCAGCGCGTAGAGGGTGCGCGCCATCGGTTCCCAGGAAGGATTGAATATGGCCGGCACATAGGTCAGCTCGACATCATTGGGCATTTTCTTTTCCCATGCGCTCAACAGCGGGTGCAGCTTGAAACAGTGCGAGCAGCCGTAAAAGAAAAATTCCAGCACTTCGATTTTGCCGCCGGCAGCGGTGGGCTGGGGCGGGTTGAGCACTTTGTAATCCTTGCCGGGTTGGGGTTCGGCCAATACCTGGGTGGCGCACAACAATGCCAGTATCGCGAAAAGTTGCTTGATGAATTTCATGTGGTTCTCCTTCGTTGCAATCAAAAACGATCAATGTAAAACCGCCAAAATTACTGCGTCCGGGTTGGAGTGGCATTGACCCCGTTTTGTTTCAGCGTTGCCAATATCTTGTTCATTTCGTCCGCGTTCTGGTACGGCCCGATGCGGACGCGGTGCAGCACCCCCTTGTCGGGGACGGTCACCGTCTGCACGCTGGCCTCCATGCCCAGCATGGCCAGCCTGGCTTTCAGCTTGTCCGCGTCGTCCGCATTGGAAAACGCGCCAGCCTGGATCAAATAGGTTTCCCTGGCCGCCTTGTCCGCGGGCTGAGCGGGCGGCGGCCTGCTCTCCGCCGTTTGTTTGCCGCCGTCTTTCGTTGCGGGCGCCGCCGCATCCTGCTTGTCGGTCAGCACTTTGTAGAATTCAAAGCGCGGCTTGGCTTCCCCTACGCCGGATGCCGCGACGGGAGAGCCGGGTGCCGGAGCCGCCTTTGTCGGGGCAGGCTTGGCGTCCGGGGCCAGCTTTACCATATCGCGCGGCTCTTTGCCCGCGAACGGGTTGGGCGTTTTTAGCAGGTACCACGCTACCCCGGTTGCGGCGGCCAACCCCAACACCATGCCGATCAGGATGCCGAGCAGCAGCGACCCGCCTTTGCCTGGAGGGGCGGATCGGGAAGGGCTGTTTCTGCTCATCTTCGGCTTTCCTTACATTTTTTCCGGCGCGCTCACGCCGAGCAGCGCCAGGCCGTTCCTCAGCACCTGCGCCACTGCGGCAACCAAGGCCAGCCGCGCCAGCTTGATCCGCGCGTCCTCGACCAGAAAGCGCGAGGCATTATAGTAGCTGTGAAAGTCCGCCGCCAAGTCTTTCAGGTGGAAAGCGATGAGGTGCGGCGCGAGTTCGCCCGCTGCCGTTTCGATCACCTGCGGAAAATCAATCATGCGTTGCAGCAGCGCGGTTTCATATTCGCTTTCCAGCGCGCTCGCGTCGGCGTGATGCAGGCTCTGGCGGTCGCCGCCCCATTGCTCCAGCACGCTGAAAATGCGGGCATGGGCATACTGGATGTAATACACCGGGTTGTCGTTGCTCTGCGATTTCGCCAGGTCTATGTCGAACACCAGTTGCGAATCGGGATGGCGCGCGGCGAGGAAATAGCGCGTGGCATCGCAGCCCACTTCGTCAATCAGGTCGCGCAGCGTGACATAGCTGCCCGCGCGCTTGGAGATTTTCACTTCTTCGCCATGCTTCAACACCGTCACCATCTGGTGCAGCACGTAATCCGGCCACTCTTGCGGAATGCCGGCATCCAGCGCCTGCAAACCGGCGCGCACGCGGGTGATGGTGCTGTGGTGATCCGCGCCCTGTTCGTTGATGACGCGCGTGAAGCCGCGCCGCCACTTGTCCAGGTGATAGGCCACGTCCGGCACGAAATAGGTGTAGCCGCCATCAGACTTGCGCATCACCCGATCCTTGTCGTCGCCGAAAGCGGTGGTGCGCAGCCACAGCGCCTCGTCCTGCTCGTAAGTGTGGCCGCTGGCAATCAGCTTGTTGACCGTTTCTTCCACCTTGCCATCGGTATAGAGCGCGGATTCCAGCGAAAACACGTCGAACTCCACCCCGAAGGCGCGCAGGTCAATATCCTGCTCGCGGCGCAGATAGGCGACGGCAAAGTGGCGGATCGCATCCCGGTCATCCGCGTCGCCCTTGCCGGTAATGTGCTGGTCGTCGGCCTCGACAGCCTCTTTCGCCAGATAGGCGTTCGCCACGTCCGCGATGTAATCGCCGCGATAGCCGTCTTCCGGCCAACCGGGGCTTTCCGGCGTGACGCCCTTGCAGCGCAGTTGCACCGAGCGCGCCAGGTTATCAATCTGCTGGCCCGCATCGTTGTAGTAAAACTCGCGCGTCACGTTCCAGCCAGCCGCGTGCAGCACGCGGCACAGGCAATCGCCCACCGCCGCGCCGCGCCCGTGGCCGACGTGCAGCGGCCCGGTCGGGTTGGCGGAAACGAACTCCACTCCCACTTTTCTGCCGCCGCCGACATGGGCGTGACCATAACCCGCGCCAGCATGCAGCACGCCATGCACTGCGGACTGCTTGGCTCTGGCCGAAACAAACACGTTGATGAAACCCGCGCCGGCGACCTCCGTCTTTTCGATAAAATCGGTCTGCGGCAATGCCGCGATCAGGGCATTCGCAATTTCGCGCGGCGGCCTGCGCAGAGGCTTTGCCAGTTGCATCGCCAGGTTGCAAGCGTAATCGCCGTGGGCAGCCAGCTTGGGGCGTTCGATCAGGATGGGAGCGCCCATCGCTTCCGGCGCAAACTCGCGCAAGGCCCGCGCAAACAGTTCGGAAAGATGGGATTTGAAATTCAGGACTGCGGACATTGGTGCGGCGCCTTTCTGGAGGCGCGGATTATAGCACCCGGAGAACGCTCCATTTTCCCGCGCAACAGTTTTCATTCAACCCTGACATGCGAGCCGCATCGAAAGGCGCGGGCGATAAGCGGCATCCTGTTACAATGCGTGCCGCGATGCTGCTCCAGTCCTTGCATCGCGGCCAACCCGTTTTTTCCCTGTCTGCCTGAGACTGGCGTCCCATCGGGATGCCGGGCAGAAGTAACCCTTAAGAAAGAATATATGTCTTTTGCTTCCCTCGGCTTGTCCGAAGAAATCCTCCGCGCCGTTTCCGAGCGCGGATACACCGAACCTACACCGATCCAGGCGCAGGCGATTCCCGCCGTGTTGTCCGGCGGCGATTTGCTGGCCGGCGCACAGACCGGTACCGGCAAGACCGCCGGTTTTACCCTGCCTATCCTGCAACTTCTTTCCGCTTCCGGAAAATCTTCCGCCGGAGAAAAGCCCCCCGCCCAACTTCCCCGCACAAGCGGGGGGAGCAAACGTGAAATGGGGCAAGCAGACATATTGTCGAAAGACAAAAACTCGCAAAAACAATCTTCGGCCTCAGCGCCGATCCGTGCGCTTGTGCTCATCCCCACGCGCGAACTGGCCGCGCAGGTGGAAGAAAGCGTGCGCGACTACGGCAAATACCTGAAGCTGAAATCCATGACGATGATCGGCGGGGTCAATATCAATCCGCAGATCAGGCAACTGCATGGCCGCGTGGATATTCTGGTGGCGACACCGGGGCGCCTGCTCGACCACGTGCAGCAAAAAACAGTGGACTTGTCGCGCGTCGAGATACTGGTGCTGGACGAGGCCGACCGCATGCTGGACATGGGCTTCATCCGCGACATCAAGAGGATACTGGCGCTGCTGCCCAGGCAGCGGCAGAACCTGCTGTTCTCCGCCACCTTTTCTGACGAGATCAAGGCGCTGGCGGATGGCCTGCTCAACAACCCGGCGTTGGTTGAAGTGGCGCGCCGCAACGCCACCGCAGAGCTGATCACGCAGAAAATTTATCCGGTGGACCGCGAGCGCAAACGCGCGCTGCTGACCGGGCTGATCAAGGACAACAACTGGTTTCAGGTGCTGGTGTTCACGCGCACCAAGCACGGCGCGAACAATCTGGCGGAGTATTTGAACAAGGAAGGCATCACCGCCATGGCCATTCACGGCAACAAGAGCCAGGGGGCGCGCACCCGCGCGCTGGCGGAGTTCAAGACCGGCAAGCTGCAGGTGTTGTGCGCCACCGACATCGCCGCGCGCGGCATTGACATCAGCGAGTTGCCGCATGTGGTGAACTTCGAACTGCCCAACGTGGCGGAGGATTACGTCCACCGTATCGGGCGCACCGGTCGCGCGGGCAGCGAAGGTGAAGCGAGTTCCCTGGTATGCATTGACGAACATAAATTGCTGCAAGACATCGAACGTCTGATCAAGCGCGAAATCCCGTCGGTGCAGATACCCGGTTTCGAGCCCGATCCGCGCATCAAGGCCGAGCCTATTCTGAATGGGCAAAATCGCGGCGGCGCCCGGAATCGAGGCCAGCGTTCCGGGCGTGACCAGCCGCAGGGGATCGCCAATGCAAAGCCCGCGCACCCCAAAAGAACCGGCAGCAGCGGCAAGCCGGCGGCGCATCGCTCCGGCGGGCGGGGTCGGTAATGGATCGTCATTCCGTCTTTTGCCGGAAGAACAGATTTCGGGAATCCTGTTTTCATAATGCCAGGAAAGAAAAGGAAGGGGCAATGCTGCCGGTCAATATTGTGCCGGCTGAGCATCCCTGTTGCGCCCGCGTGTTACACTGCTTTTGAAGCTGGCCAGACAGTCGCCGCGCACGCAAGTGCGGGGAGGACAGTCCGCCCGCGCAAGCGGGCGGATTGCGGCGTAGGCTAATTTGCGCAAGCAAGTTATGCCGAAACCAAAGTGCGGGGAAACCCGGATTTTTCTCTCCGCCTGTGGGCGGGGAGGAAAGTCCGGGCTCCACAGAGCGGGATGCCGGTTAATTGCCGGACGCCGTGAGGCGATGGAAAGTGCCACAGAAAACGGAGCGGAGCGGAGTTTCGGCGCAAGCTAACCTTCGGGTTGGCCGGTCGGGACGATGTTCGACGGTTCTGGTTTTGGCGTCGAAGGCATAACCCTAAGGTTATGCTGGAGCCAAAACACACCGCCGATGGCCGCGCGAGCGGATCAGGCAAGGGTGAAATGGCGAGGCAAGAGCTCACCGCGTTCGTGGTAACACGGACGGCAGGGTAAACCCCATCCGGAGCAAGACCAAATAAGCAGGCCATGGCGTTGCTCGCGCCGCCTGCGGGTAGGTCGCTCGAGCGTCAGGTAACGAAACGCCTAGAGGAATGACTGTCCACGACAGAACCCGGCTTATGGGCTGGCTTCACCTGTTTTGCGCCAAAATGCGCCACCAGCAACGTAATTCCAATTCCATCTTGCGGCGATATTCGCCGCTTGTACGGCACCCGTAGGCCCGCTATGGGTTTCTTCCCGCCGACAAAACCGCCCCGCAACTCGCCTCGCCATCATCTCGTGCCCTAACTTTCATGCAGCAGAAGCGCAGCGCCCCTGATTATGAAATAGGTTCTACTGGGCCTGAACTTATCCACAGAGTAACAGATTGATTCCATGCAACATACGGCTGTTTTCGTAAATGTATTTCACGCTAACGGGCACGCAACATTAACTTTTCGAGCTAACTGCTTGTCGCGCAAAGAAAAAAACCGATTTATCGCTTGACCAAGCCAGATTTATTGAATATAGTGGGTCTGAGTGGTAAAAAGTGGGTTTTAGTGGGTAATCGAGTGCGGGGTTAGCGATGTTTCAGGGGGCGGCTCAACTCAATCTGGATAACAAAGGCAGGCTCGCGATTCCTTCGCGGCACCGCGATATGCTGCTCGCGCATTGCGCCGGTCAGTTAGTGCTGACTGCCGATGCGGATGGGTGTCTGTTGCTTTACCCGCAACCGGAATGGCAGCCCATCCGCGAGAAGCTGATGCAGCTTTCCGCTTTTAACCCGCGCATTCGCGCTTTGCAACGCTTTCTTGTCGGCCATGCGGAAGATGTGGTGATGGATGCCGCAGGCCGCGTGCTGATTTCTCCGACCCTGCGCAGCTATGCCGTGCTGGACAAGCGCGTGATGCTGATCGGCCAGGGCAATAAATTCGAGGTATGGGACGAGGCGCGCTGGCAGGCTCAGCACGAGAAACTGTCCGCGTTTTCTGACGGGGATTTGCCTGTCGAGCTGGAGGGTTTCACGTTGTGAGTGCGGGCTTGCCGCACACCACGGTGTTGCTGCATGAGGCGGTTGAAGCGTTGCAGGTGAAGCCGGGCGGGGTCTATGTGGATTGCACCTTCGGGCGCGGCGGGCACAGCCGGTTGATTCTTGAAAAACTGGACGTGGACGGCAGGCTGGTCGCGCTGGACAAGGATCCGGCGGCAGTGGCGGCCGGGCTTGCCCTCAGCGATCCGCGTTTCGTCATGGTGCATAGCGGGTTTGCTCGCCTGACCGAGGTGTTGCACAAGCGGCACACGGGAAAAGTGGATGGCGTGCTGCTCGATCTGGGAATGTCCTCGCCGCAACTGGATGATGGGCGGCGCGGCTTCAGTTTTCGTTTCGATGCACCGCTGGACATGCGCATGGATACCAGCAGCGGGCAGACAGCGGCGGAATGGCTGGCGAATGCGGACGAGGGGCTACTTGGGGAGGTGATACGCGACTATGGCGAAGAACGGTTTGCTAAACAGATTGCAAGAGCGCTTGTTGCTGCGCGCCAGGAACAGCCTGTCGCCACTACGCGCCAGCTCGGCGAAATTGTCGCCAAGGCAGTGCGCACGCGCGAGCCCGGGAAAAATCCGGCAACGCGCACCTTTCAGGCTATACGGATTTATCTCAACCGGGAGCTCGAAGAGCTCGCGCAGGTTCTGCCGCAATGCGTGGATTGCCTGAAACCGGGAGGGCGCATGGTGATCATCAGTTTCCATTCGCTGGAAGATCGCATGGTGAAGCATTTTCTGCGCGACATGGCGCAGGGAGACAAATTGCCGCGCCGGCTGCCGGTGCGTGCCGCCGACTTGCCCGGAGGCAGGCTGCGCCTGGTCGGCAAGGCGGTGCGTGCCGCGCCGCAGGAGGTGGCGGAAAACCCGCGCGCGCGCAGCGCGGTGATGCGCGTGGCCGAGCGCGCGGGAAGTGCGGATGATTAGGGTGAACCTGCTGCTCCTGCTCGTGGCGATCGCTTGCGCGTTGGGTGTTGTGACCTCACAGCACAAGGCGCGCAAGTTGTTTGTGGAGCTGCAAAAAGAAAAGGACAGGGCGCAACAGATGGAAGTGGAGTGGGGCCAGTTGCAGCTCGAACAGGGTGCATGGGCGATGGCGGCGCGCGTGGAAAAGATCGCCGTCGCCAAGCTCCAGATGCAGTTGCCCGCAAGCGACCGCATCCGGTTTGTCCGCATGAAAGAGCGGGGCGCGCAGCCATGAACTGCGCCGGCAGCATGCAGGCACCGGGGCTGGCGGCGTTGCCGCCGGGGCGGTCGCACCTGCTGTTTGTGCTGCTGCTGCTCGGCTTGAGCGCGCTGCTGGTGCGAGCGGCGTATCTGCAGGGCGTCCATAACGATTTTCTGCAACAGAAAGGCGATGCCCGTTACGGTCGGGTCGTTACCATAAACGCGCACCGCGGCATGATCAGCGACCGCCACGGTGAGCCGCTCGCCATCAGCACACCGGTGGAGTCCGTCTGGGCCAGCCCGCGGGATGTGGAAGCGACCCCGCAACAGGTGAAACAACTGGCGCAGGTTCTGGGCATGCCTATCGAGGAAGTGAAAAATCGCTTGTCCGACACCTCGCGCGATTTCGTGTATCTCAAGCGCCAGTTGCCCCCCGATCAGGCGGAAAAGATCGTCGGGCTGGGAGTGCCGGGAGTGTCGTTGCGCCGCGAGTATCGCCGCTATTACCCCGACGCGGATGTTGCGGCGCACCTGCTGGGTTTCACCGATGTGGACGACAACGGCCAGGAGGGGGTCGAGCTGGCATTGCAGGAACAACTGGGCGGCAAGGCGGGCAGCCAGCGCGTAATCAAGGACAGGCGCGGGCACATCGTCGAGGACGTGGCCAGCATCCGCGCCCCCAAGCCCGGCAGCGACCTCGCGCTGAGCCTGGACAGCAGGATGCAATACCTGGCTTACCGCGAGATCAGGCTGGCGGTCGAGCAGCACCATGCCAGGGCGGGCTCCATCGTGGTGCTGGACGCGAAGAGCGGCGAAGTGCTGGCGCTGGCCAACTGGCCGAGCTACAACCCGAACAACCGCGCCAAACCCGACACCAGGGTGATGCGCAACCGCGCCGTGACCGACCTGTTCGAGCCCGGTTCCACGATGAAACCGTTTGCGGTGGCCGCCGCGCTGGACGCGGGCAAGGTGACGGCGGAAACGGTCATCCATACCGAGGGCGGCGAATTCGCCATCGGCAAGCGCAAGATACGCGATACCCACCCGGAAACAGTATTGACCGTGGCGCAGGTGATCCAGAAATCCAGCAACGTGGGCGCGGCCAAGATCGCGCTTTCGCTGCCGCCGGAAGCTTTCTGGCGCAGCCTGAGCGAAGCCGGCTTTGGCGGGCAGACCGGCAGCGGGTTTCCCGGCGAGGCGGCAGGCAAGCTGCGCGATTACCGGAAGTGGCTGCCCATCGAACAGGCCACCATGTCCTACGGCAACGGCATCTCGGTCAACCTGCTGCAACTGGCGCGCGCTTACACCGTGTTTGCCAATAACGGCGAACTGAAGCCGGTGACCCTGCTCAAGCGGGAAGAGCCGGTTGTCGGCCGCAACGCGTATTCCCCGGCTACGGCGCTGGCCGTGCGCGACATGCTGGAACTGGTGGTCAAGCCCGGCGGCACCGCGCCTCTGGCGCAGATCGCCGGCTACCGCGTGGCCGGCAAGACCGGAACCGCGCACAAGCTGGAAGGCGGGCGTTACGTCAACCGCTATATCGCTTCGTTTGTCGGGCTGGCTCCAGCATCCGATCCGCGCTTGATCGTGGCCGTGATGGTGGATGAGCCGGGCGGCGCGCAATATTACGGCGGCCAGGTTGCCGCGCCGGTGTTCGGCAACGTGATGGGGGCGGCGTTGCGCCTGCTCAATGCCCCCAACGATGCGCCGCTCGGCAACGTGATGATGCCGCCCGCCGATGTCATCAAGGAGGAGGCATGATAGCCGGGGATCAGGGGCCGGGAGCCAGGAGTCAAATTCTATCCTCCGGTTACGCTTCGGGGGAGGGGAGCGGAGTTTCCTGCCACCTGTCGCCTGTCACCTGTCACCTGAGCTCTCTCGGCGTGACTATCGCGCGGCTGGTAACCGATAGCCGCGAGGTGCGGGCGGGCGATACTTTTGTCGCTTGCCCCGGCAGCCGGGTGGACGGGCGCCAGTTTATCGCGCAGGCCATCGCCGGCGGTGCCAGCGCGGTGATCTGGGAGGAGCGCGGTTTCCTCTGGAACAAGGCCTGGCAAGTCCCCAATCTGGCGGTCGCCGATCTGCGCCACCATGCGGGCGAAATCGCGGACCAGGTTTATGGCAGCCCTTCAAAAAAACTGTGGATGGTGGGCGTCACCGGCACCAACGGCAAGACCTCGTGCAGCCACTGGATCGCGCAAACATTCAGCGCGCTGAACAAAAAAACCGCGCTGCTCGGCACCTTGGGCAACGGCTTCCCCGGCGCTTTGCAGCCCGCGCTGAACACTACTCCGGACGCCATTCGGCTGCACGGGCTGCTGGCCGACTATCTGGCGCAGGGAGCGCGGGCGGCGGCGATGGAAGTGTCCTCCCATGCGCTGGAGCAGGGCCGCGTGAACGGCGTGAAATATGACGTGGCACTGCTCACCCACCTCAGCCGCGACCATCTCGATTACCACGGCAGCATGAGCAGTTATGCGGCGGCCAAGCGCCGCCTGTTCGGGTGGCAGCAGCTCGGGCACGCCGTGCTCAATCTGGATGATGCGTTCGGTGCCGAGCTTGCGGAGCAACTGCAAGACGCCGGGCCGGAAGTGATCGCTTACGGCCTGACCCCTGCGGCGCTGGCGGCGGCGGAACGCCTCGGCCTGCGCATGGTGTACGGCGCCGCCTTGCGGATGGGCGAGCAGAGCGGGTTTACCTTGCAAATCCGTTCGAGCTGGGGCGGGGGTACGCTGCACAGCGCGCTGGTCGGGCGCTTCAATGCCGCCAATCTGCTCGGGGTGCTGGCGGTGCTGCTGGCGAGCGGGGTGGCGCTGGCGGATGCGTTGCGCGAGCTGGCGCAAGTGCGGCCGGTGCGCGGGCGCATGGAGACGTTCGGCGGCGGCGACCGGCCTGCCGTGGTGGTGGATTACGCGCATACGCCGGATGCCCTGGAAAAAGTGCTGCTGTCTTTGCGCGAAGTGGCGCAAGCCAGGGGCGGCAAGCTGATTTGCGTGTTTGGCTGCGGCGGCGATCGAGACACCGGCAAGCGCCCGATGATGGGCGTCATCGCGGACAGGCTGGCGGATGCCTGCTTCGTTACCAGCGACAACCCGCGCGGCGAATCTCCGCGCGACATCATTGCCGCCATCGAATCCGGCATGAGCGGCGCGCAGCGGAGCATCGAGAACCGCGCCGAGGCCATCGCGCGGGCGATAGGGGGTGCGCGGGCGGCAGATACCGTGCTGGTGGCGGGCAAGGGGCACGAGGATTACCAGGAAATAAACGGCGTGAAAATGCCGTTCAGCGACGCCGAAGCGGTGCAGCGCGCGCTGGGCTTATGGAGGCCGCAAGCATGATGCTCCTGTCGCAGGCCGCGCAGGTGCTGGGCGGCAGGTTCGCGGGACCGGACGGGGAGTTTGCCGCCGTATCCAGCGACAGCCGCGCCATTGCCGCCGGCGACCTGTTCGTGGCGTTGCGCGGGGAAAATTTTGACGGCGCGGAATTTGTCGCCGGCGCCGCGCGAAGCGGCGCAGTTGCGGCGATGGTGAATCGGGAGTCGGGCGCCGGGAACCGGGAGCCGGGAATTCCGTTGCTGCTGGTGGAAGACACGCGCCTCGCACTGGGGCGGCTGGCGGCGTACTGGCGCGCGCGGTTTGCGGTTTCCCTGGTGGCGGTGACCGGCAGCAACGGCAAGACCACGGTGAAGGAGATGCTGGCCTCGGTTTTACGCGAAGCGGAGGGAAACACTGATGCCGTTCTCGCCACGCAAGGCAATCTCAACAATGACATCGGCATGCCGCTCACCTTGCTGAAATTGCGGGCCAACCACCGCTACGCGGTGATCGAAATGGGCATGAACCACCCCGGCGAAATTGCCTACCTGAGCCGCCTGGCCTGCCCGGATGTCGCCGTCATCAACAATGCGTCCGGCGCGCATCTGGCCGGGCTCGGCTCGGTGGAGGCGGTGGCGCGCGCCAAGGGCGAGATTCTTGCCGGGCTGCCGGAAAGCGGCATCGCGGTGATCAATGCCGATGACGCCCATGTCTCGCTGTGGCGCGAGCTGGCCGGAAGCCACAGGGTCATCGAATTCGGCCTGGGGAAAAATGCGGCGGTGCATGCGCAATGGCACCCGCAAGGGGATGGGGCTGTAATCGGGGCGTGTACGCCGCAAGGGGATTTCAGTGCCGCCTTGCAGGTGCCGGGGGCGCACAACGCGCGCAATGCATTGGCTGCCGCTGCTGCGGCGCTGGCGTTGCGGGTAAGTTTGCCCGCCATCGCGGCGGGGCTGGAAAGATTTGCCGGCGTGGCCGGACGCTTGCAGCGCAAGGCGGCGCTGCATGGCGCGGTGCTGGTAGATGACAGCTACAACGCCAACCCCGCTTCGGTGCATGCCGCGCTCGAAGTGCTGGCGCGGGCAAGCGGAAGGAAAATCCTGGTGCTGGGCGACATGGGCGAACTGGGGCCATCCGCGCTGCGATTTCATGGCGAGATCGGCGCTGAAGCCCGCAGGCTCGGGGTGGACAGGCTGCTGGCATTGGGGGAACTGACGGTTCGCGCGGTACGCGAATTTGGCGCAGGCGCCCGCCATTTCGACCGCATCGAAGATTTGCTCGCCGCGCTGGATCGGGATCTGGGCGCGGGCGATACGGTGCTGGTGAAGGGGTCGCGCTTCATGAAAATGGAACGGGTGGTGCAGCACTGCACCCAACGGGGGAGCACATGCTGCTCGCACTGACACAATGGCTTGCGCAGGACATCAGGGCATTCAACGTGTTCGGCTACATCACCTTGCGCGCCGTGCTGGCCGCGATGACTTCGCTGGTCATTTCTTTCGTGGTGGGGCCGGCGATGATCCGCAAGTTGGCCGCCTACAAGATCGGGCAGGCTGTGCGCGATGACGGCCCGCAAACCCATCTGGCAAAGGCCGGCACGCCGACCATGGGCGGTGCGCTGATCCTGGTTTCGGTCGCCATCACCACGCTGCTGTGGAGCGATCTCCGCAACCCGTATGTGTGGCTGGCGCTGCTCACCACGCTGGGTTTCGGCGCCATCGGCTGGGTGGATGACTACAAGAAAGTTGTCCACCGCAACCCCAGGGGGTTGTCGGCGAAAACCAAGATGTTCTGGCAATCCCTCATTGCCCTGGCTGCCGCAATATATCTGTGGCGGCACGCCAGCCTGCCGGTGCATACCGAGCTTATTGTCCCGTTCCTGAAGTATCTGGTGTTCCCCCTGGGCGCGACCGCGTTCATCGTGATGGCTTATCTGGTCATTGTCGGCAGCAGCAACGCGGTGAACCTGACCGACGGGCTGGACGGTCTGGCCATCATGCCCACGGTGATGGTGAGCGGCGCGCTGGCGGTCTTTGCCTATGTTGCCGGACACGCGGTGTTTGCCAAATATCTCGGGCTTCCATACGTTCCGGGCGCCGGAGAGCTGGCGGTGTTCTGCGGCGCCATTTCCGGGGCCGGGCTGGCTTTCCTGTGGTTCAACGCCTATCCGGCGGAAGTGTTCATGGGCGATGTCGGGGCGCTGGCGTTGGGCGCGGCGCTCGGAACGGTGGCCGTGATCGTGCGCCAGGAGCTGGTGCTGTTCATCATGGGCGGCGTGTTCGTGGTCGAGGCGGTATCGGTGATGTTGCAGGTGGCGTATTTCAAATACACCCGGAGAGTTTACGGCACGGGGAAGCGCATCCTGCTGATGGCGCCGCTGCACCATCATTTCGAGCAGAAGGGCTGGAAGGAAACGCAGGTCGTGGTGAGGTTCTGGATCATCACCATGCTGCTGGTGTTGCTGGGGTTGGCGACGTTGAAGTTGAGATAAAGGAGCTCGTAGCGGGTAGGCGGTAGCTTGTAGCTTTTAAATGCCGCGCGCAAAGCGCGCACCTTATAGCTACGAGCCACAAGCTACCGGCTACAAGCTTGGGAGGTAAAGTGACAGAATGGGCTGACAAACAGGTGCTGGTGCTGGGTCTGGGCGAGACCGGGCTGTCGCTTGCGCGCTGGCTGAGCGCGCAGGGCGCGCGCGTGCGCGTCGCCGACAGCCGCGAGCAGCCGCCGGCATTCGCCGCGTTGCGCGCGCAGTTGCCGCAAGCGGTAATTCATTGCGGCGCGTTCCGCGATGAGCTGCTCGACGGCGCCGATCTGATCGCCATCAGCCCGGGCGTACCTCTTTCCGAGCCGCTGGTGGTGCAGGCGGTTGCGCGCGGCATTCCGGTGGCGGGAGATATAGAGCTGTTCGCCCGGGATATCAAGCACTCCCCCCTCTCCCCAACCCTCTCTGATGGAGCTGCTGGTGAAACAACTAGCCATCCCACTAAGCAACCAGAAGACGGTTGCCAAGTGGTTGGTTATAGCCATCTGACTGGGCTGTCCAACAACGACAGCCAAGTCATTGGTTACCGCGAGGGGAGAGGGGGCGAACGAGAAGGGGGGCAAGCAGGTATTTTGTCGCAAGACAAAAACTCGCAAAAGCGCCCTTTGATCCTTGCCGTCACCGGCGCCAACGGCAAGACCACGGTGACCAGCATGGTTGGCGCGATGTGCCGCAGAGCGGGGCTGGATACGGCGGTGGCCGGCAACATTTCGCCTGCGGTGCTGGACGTGGTGCTGGAACGCGGGGGGCGGCAACCGGATGCGTGGGTGCTGGAGCTGTCCAGTTTTCAACTGGAAAGCACGGCGTCGCTGAACGCCGCTGCGGCGGCGGTGTTGAATGTCAGCGAAGATCATCTGGATCGTTATCCCGACATGAATGTCTACGCCGCCGCCAAGTCGCGCATTTTTCGCGGAAGCGGGGTGCAGGTGCTCAACCGCGACAATGCGCGCAGCCTGGGCATGGCGCTGCCGGGGCGCACGCAAGTCACATTCGGCTTGAGCGAGCCATCTGCGGAAAACGATTGGGGCATCGCGCGCGATAGCGGCGGCATCTGGCTGGTGCAGGGCAACCGCCGCGTGCTGAATGCGAAGGAGTTGCGGGTGACCGGCTTGCACAATGCGGCCAACGCGCTTGCGGCGCTGGCGTTATGCCGCGCCATGGATCTGCCGCTGTCCCCGCTGTTGGGCGCCCTGCGCGATTTCGAGGGATTGCCGCACCGCATGGAGCGGGTGGCGGAAATGGGCGGGGTGGCTTTCTACGACGACTCCAAGGGCACCAACGTAGGCGCGACTGTGGCTGCGCTGGAAGGTTTGGGGCGGCCGGCCGTGCTGATTGCGGGCGGGGAGGGAAAAGGGCAGGACTTTTCTCCGCTCAAACCTGCGGTGGCGCGGCACGCGCGGGCCGCCGTGCTGATCGGGCGCGACGCGGACAGGATCGCGGCGGCGCTGGAGGGTTGCGGTGTGCCCGTGGCGCGCGCCCGCGACATGGGCGATGCGGTGCGACAAAGCGTTGCGCTGGCGAAACCGGGCGATGCGGTGCTGCTGTCGCCGGCCTGCGCCAGTTTCGACATGTTCCGCAATTATGCGCACCGCGCCGAAGTCTTTGTCGCAGCCGTGCATGACTTGCGGAAGGAGGCGGCATGACTGCCGCAAGCCTGGGCGCTTCCCGCCGGACGTTGCCGGAATACGACGAGACGCTGGTATGGGTCGTGCTCGCGCTGCTGGCGATCGGTCTGGTGATGGTCTATTCGGCTTCCATCGCCACTGCCGAGGGCAGCAAATTTACCGGCTTTCGCCCCTCGTATTACCTGATGCGGCACAGCCTGTTTGTTTGCATCGGAATCGCGGCGGGGGTGGCGGCGTTCCGGATACCGGTGCAAACCTGGCAAAAACTGGCGCCCTACCTGTTTCTGCTGGGGGTCGTCCTGCTGGCGCTGGTGCTGGTTCCTGGCATCGGGCGCGCGGTGAACGGCAGCCGCCGCTGGCTGTCGCTGTTTGTCTTCAACATGCAGCCGTCCGAACTGATGAAGCTGTTTGCCGTGCTGTATGCCGCCGATTACACGGTGCGCAAGGGGGCGGTCAAGCATACTTTCCGCAAGGCGTTCCTGCCGATGTTCGCGGTGATGGCGCTGGTCGGAGCTTTGCTGCTGCTGGAACCGGACTTGGGCGCGCTGGTGGTGATCTGCGTTATCGCGCTCGGCATTCTGTGGCTGGGCGGTTTCAACATCAAGGTGTTTGCCGGTCTGCTGTTTGCCCTGCCCGCAGCGCTTGCGGCGCTGGTTATCGTATCGCCCTACCGCATGCAGCGCGTGGTCGGCTTCATGGATCCGTGGTCGGATCCTTTCGGCAAAGGCTATCAGTTGAGCCATGCGCTGATCGCGTTTGGCCGCGGCGAGTGGCTCGGCGTGGGGCTGGGGGCGAGCGTGGAGAAACTGTTTTACCTGCCGGAGGCGCATACCGACTTTCTGCTGGCGGTCATCGCGGAAGAGCTGGGTTTCGCCGGCGTGTGCGCCGTCATCGTTCTGTTTGCCGCGCTGCTGGTACGCGCTTTTGCCATCGGTCGCCAGGCGGCCTTTCTGGATCGCCAGTACGCGGCGCTGACAGCGCAGGGCATCGCGGTGTGGCTGGGCGTGCAGGCGATCATCAATATCGGCGTCAACATGGGCGTGCTGCCCACCAAGGGGTTGACCTTGCCGTTTCTCAGCTTCGGCGGCAGCGGCGTGGTGGTGAACTGTCTCGCGGTGGCGGTGCTGCTCCGCATTGACTGGGAGAGCCGCCGCATGATGCGGGGGCTATCAATATGAGCCGCAATATTTTAATCATGGCCGGCGGTACGGGCGGTCACATTTTTGGTTCCGACATAACGCGCACGAAACGCGCATTAGTCTCCGCCGAAAATGTGACCGGTTTGGTGGAGTTCCATGGCTAAGTCCATTTTAATCATGGCCGGCGGTACGGGCGGTCACATTTTTCCGGCACTCGCGGTGGCCGATGTGCTGCGCGCGCGGGGTTGGCTGGTCACATGGATGGGCGCGCCCGGCAGCATGGAAGCCGAACTGGTGCCGAAGCGCGGGTACGAGATGGCGCCGGTGCGTTTTTCCGGGTTGCGCGGCAAGGGGTTGCTGCGCAAGTTGCTGTTGCCGCTGAACCTGCTGGTGGCGCTGGGGCAAAGCGCCGCCGCGCTGTTGCGCCACCGCCCCGACGTGGTGCTGGGCATGGGCGGCTACATCACCTTTCCCGGCGGGATCATGGCCGCGCTGTTGCGCCGCCCCCTGCTGATCCACGAACAGAATTCCATCGCCGGCCTGAGCAACCGGGTGCTGGCGCGGCTGGCCGCGCGCGTGCTGAGCGGTTTTCCGGGCGTGCTGCCGAAGGCGGAGTGGTGCGGCAACCCGGTGCGCGAAAGCATCGCGGCGCTGTTGCCGCCGCAAGCGCGTTATGCCGCGCGCAGCGGTGCGCTGAATGTGCTGGTGGTGGGCGGCAGCCTGGGCGCAAAAGCGATCAACGAGTGTGTGCCCCAGGCGCTGGCTTTGCTGCGCGAGCTTCGCTTTAACGTGGTTCACCAGAGCGGCAAGCAGCATTTTGAAGCGGTGCGGGCCGCCTACGGGCAAGTCGGCGTGACAGCCGAGATCAAACCGTTTCTGGACGATATGGCGCACTACTACGCATGGGCCGATGTGGTGATCTGCCGCGCCGGGGCGCTCACTGTCGCCGAGCTGGCCGCAGCGGGTGTGGCCAGCATCCTGGTGCCGTTCCCGTTTGCGGTGGATGACCACCAGAGCGGCAATGCCCGCTTTCTGTGCGAGCGCGGAGCGGCGATTTTATTGCCGCAGGGCGAAATGGCCGCGCAGAAGCTGGCCGGCCTGTTGCGCGGCATGAGCAGGGAGCGCGCGCTGGAGATGGCGCAGTCGGCGCGCGCTGCCGCGCAACCGGCGGCGGCGCAACGGGTGGCGGAAGTGTGCGCGGAGTTGGCGAAAGCATGAGGCATAAGGTCAAACACATCCACTTTGTCGGCATCGGCGGCTCCGGCATGAACGGCATCGCCGAAGTGCTGCTCAACCTGGGCTATCAGGTGAGCGGCTCGGATCTGGCGGACAGCACGATCATCCGGAGAATGGAGCATCTTGGCGCGACGGTGCATGTGGGGCACGCCGGTAACAACCTTGCCGATGCGGATGCGGTGGTGGTGTCCACGGCGGTTGGCAGCGACAACCCGGAAGTGCAGGCGGCGCGGGCGCGCAATATCCCGGTGGTGCCGCGCGCCATGATGCTGGCGGAGTTGATGCGGCTGCGCCAGGGTATCGCGGTGGCCGGGACGCACGGCAAAACGACAACCACCAGCCTGGTTGCCAGCGTGCTGGCCAAGGGTGGTTTCGATCCTACCTATGTCATTGGCGGGCGGCTCAACAGCAGCGGCACCAACGCCAAACTCGGAGCGGGGGAATTCATCGTGGTCGAGGCGGATGAGTCGGACGCCTCTTTCCTGCATTTGACCCCAATCCTGGCGGTGGTCACCAACATAGACGCCGACCACATGGAAACTTACGGCCACGATTTCGCCCGGCTCAAGCAGGCATTCGTGGATTTTCTGGAGCGCCTGCCGTTCTATGGCCGCGCCATGCTGTGCGTGGACGACGCCAATGTGCGCGAACTGCTGGCGCGCATCAGCAAGCCGGTGACCACTTACGGCTTTATCGAGGATGCGCAGATCCGCGCGGTGAATGTGCGCCACGAGGCAGGGCGGATGCGCTTCACCGCGCTGTGCCGCAACAATAGCACGCCCGTTGATCTGGAAGTCACGCTGAACCTTGCGGGCGCCCACAACGTGCTGAACGCGCTGGCTGCCATTGCCGTCGGGCTGGAAGTGGGCGTGGCGGAAGATGCCATCGTTGCCGCGCTGGCCGAATTTCAGGGGGTGGGGCGGAGGTTCCAGCGCTATGGCGAGATTCCGCTGGCAAGAGGCGGCAGCTTCACCCTGATAGATGATTATGGCCATCACCCGGCAGAAATGGTGGCCACGCTGGCCGCAGCGCGCGGCGCTTTTCCGGGGCGGCGCCTGGTGCTGGCGTTCCAGCCGCATCGCTATTCGCGTACGCGCGACCTGTTCGAAGATTTCGTCAAGGTGCTGTCCGGGGTAGATGCACTGCTGCTGGCGGAAGTCTACGCTGCCGGAGAAGCGCCCATCGTGGCTGCGGACGGTCGCACCTTGATGCACGCGGCGCGCGTGGCAGGGCAGAGCGAAGCGGTATTTGTCGGGCGGATACAGGATATGCCGCAGGCGATTCTTAACATGGCGCAGCCCAATGATGTGGTGCTGACCATGGGCGCGGGGTCAATCGGCAGCGTGCCGGCAATGGTCAAGCGCCTGGCCCGGGGGGAGGCATGATTTCGGGGGACAGGAATCGGGAAACAGGAGCCATGGGGTTGGTTGCCGCTGCGCGGCAATCTTTAAATAATGACTCGGCAAAGCCGCCCAACGCCCTGTCTCCTGATTCCTGCCACCCGCCTTCTGCCCTGCGCGGGACGTTGCGCCATAACGTGGATATGCGGCGCCATACCACCTGGCGTGCGGGCGGTTATGCCGAGCGCGTTTATCAGCCGGCAGACCCGGAGGACTTGGCGAAATTCCTGCGCACCGTGCCCGCAGATGAGCCGCTGCTCGCGCTGGGTCTGGGCAGCAACCTGCTGGTGCGTGACGGCGGATTGCGCGGCACGGTGCTGCTGCTGCACGGCGTGCTGGGCGAATTGCACAGGGAAGCGGATGGGTTGATACACGCGCAAGCGGGCGTTCCGGGTGCGAAGCTGGCGCGCTTCGCGGCGTTGCACGGCTTGGGCGGCGCGGAATTTTTCGCTGGGATTCCCGGTACGGTGGGGGGCATGTTGGCGATGAACGCGGGATGTTACGGCAGCGAAACCTGGGAGAAAGTGGCGCGGGTGCAGGTGATGGATCGCAGCGGCGCGCTGCATGAACGCGCTGCGCAGGATTATGAGATTGGATATCGCTTCGTGGCGCGGAGGGAATCACCCGGCCTGCGCGATGAATGGTTCGTTGCCGCATGGCTGAAGTTTGAAAAAGGCGACGGCGCGGCATCGCGCGAGAAGATCCGGGCGCTGCTCGAAAAACGCACCGCCAGCCAGCCGCTGAATCTGCCGAACGCCGGCTCGGTGTTCCGCAATCCGCCCGGCGATTACGCTGCGCGGCTGATCGAACGGTGCGGGCTGAAAGGGCGCCAGATCGGCGGGGCGCGGGTGTCCGAGAAACACGCCAACTTCATCGTGAACACCGGCAACGCGACGGCTGCGGACATCGAGAACCTGATTAACGAGGTGCGGGCGACGGTCGAGGAAAAAACCGGAATCCGGTTGCACCCCGAAGTCAGGATTGTGGGGGAGGCAAAATGAGCGCGCAGCCTCCGGCAACCGGCAACCGGCAACCGGCTGCGCGCTCTTTTGGAAAAGTCGCGGTGCTGTTGGGCGGGCGCTCCGCCGAGCGCGAGGTGTCGCTCAAGAGCGGCGCGGCGGTGCTGGCCGCATTGCGGAAAAGCGGCGTGGACGCGCACGCGTTCGATCCTGCGGCGCGGAGCCTGCACGCGCTGCCGGACGAGGGCTACCAGCGCGCTTTCATCGCGCTGCACGGGCGCTACGGCGAGGATGGCACGGTGCAGGGCGCGCTCGAATTGATGGGCATTCCCTATACCGGCAGCGGGGTGCTGGCCAGCGCCCTGGCGATGGACAAGTGGCGCACCAAGCTGGTGTGGCAGGCAGCCGGGCTGCCGACGCCAGCCTATGAACTGCTCACCGGAAACAGCGATTGGGGCGCGGTGGCGCGGCGGATTGGCCTGCCGCTGTTCGTCAAGCCGGCCAACGAAGGCTCCAGCGTGGGGATCAGCAAGGTGAAACATGAGGGCGAATTGCGCGCGGCATACGAGCGGGCGGCGCGCCACGATCAACTGGTGCTGGCGGAACAGCTCGTGGGCGGCGGCGAATATACCGTCGCCATTCTCGGCGAGCAGCAGTTGCCGGTAATCAAGATCGAGCCGGCCGGCGAATTTTACGACTACGAGGCGAAATACCTGCGCGACGATACGCGCTACCTGTGCCCGTGCGGCCTTGAACCGGGGCGGGAAGCGGAGATGAAGCGGCTGGCGCAACTGGGCTTCGATCTGCTGGGCGGCAAAGGGTGGGGCAGGGTGGATTTTCTGCTCGATGCGTCGGGCAAGCCCTATCTGCTGGAAGTCAACACCGCGCCCGGCATGACCGACCACAGCCTGGTGCCGATGGCGGCGCGCCAGGCCGGGATGAGTTTCGAGCAACTGGTGCTGCGGATAATGGAGCTGGCGAAGGTTGAAAATTGCCCTTCACGTTTGCCCCCTCTACCGCTTGCGGTAACCAATGACTTGGCTGGCGTTGTTAGTCAGCCAGGTCGGATGGCTAACAGTTCCATCGGAGAGGGTTGGAGTGAGGGCAATGTGGGATAAACCGCACTCGCTGAACCGGCTTTCCGGTGCGCTGTTCGGCATCAGCTTGTTGCTGGTGCTGGCTGGCGCGCTGCACTACACGCTGCATTTGCCGGTGTTTCCGCTGCGCGCGCTGCAATTGAGCGCCGCGCCGCAGCGCGTTAGCCACGCACAGATCGAAGCCGTGGCGCGCGATGCGGTGGTGGGCAATTTTTTTACCGTTGATCTGGAAAGCACCAGGCAGGCTTTCGAGAAACTTCCCTGGGTGCGCAGGGTGAGCGTGCGGCGCCATTTCCCGTGGCGGATCGAGGTGAGCCTGGAAGAGCATGAAGCGCTGGCACAGTGGAACGGCTCCGGCCTGGTGAACACGCGCGGGGAAGTGTTTGCCGCAGAACTGCCGGGCCGGGCGGGCCGCACGCTGCCGAAATTTATCGGGCAGCCCGATGCCGCAGCCGAGATAGCGCGGATGTATCGGGTGTTCGGCGAACGGATCGCACCGCTCGGGCGGGAAATTGCGCAAGTCAGTTTGTCGCCGCGCCGGGCATGGCAGTTGCGCCTCGACAACGGCATGGTGCTGGAGCTGGGAAGCGGGCAGGCGCAGCAGCGTCTGGAGCGTTTTGTGGCGGTGTATTCATACAGCATCGCGCCCTTGCTGCAAGGCGGAAACCATCCTTTCTCTGCCGATGCGGGAAATGATGCGCGGGGAAACGGGGACGGAGAAAACGGGCCGGGGCAAACGGTGAAGTATGTTGATTTGCGCTACCGCAGCGGCTTTGCCGTTTCCCTTGCTGGCGGAGCGGCAGAAAGCCAGGGCAGGCGGAGCCAGGGCGGCAGAGGTTATTCTAATGCGCGTTCAAATTGAGACTAACAATCCACGGCCAAGCAGCGATGCTGCGCACGGATCCCGTATTTGCGGCAAGTTTCGGCAGACCCGATTCGAGTTGGCGGGTAACCCCGGCCAAATCTGCAAACACCCG
>JACRPU010000067.1 GCA_016223025.1 Nitrosomonadales bacterium
ATAGACGATGTGCCGCACAATGTCAACATTGTTTAGTGACTACACAAAGAACCAAAAAAAGGCCGCTTCACCACGATACTCCTCAATAAACACGTGGGCTTTGGTGCTTTGCGGTGACTACAAATTGGCGGGAACTTCAGTTTAGAGTCTCTGTCCTTACAATGCACCGAGCTTGTGCAAAGCCGCTCAGGAGTAGAAACCAAAACTTGGCAGCTCGGATTGTAACCTTCCCGGATTTGACCTCTGCTGACAATCATAGCGTCCGACAGGTTAAGCAACGAGTGTATCGCTACGTAAACACGGCAGGAGAGAAGATTTAACGCCGCTGCCTTCTCGCCTCATACAAACACACACCCGCGCTGACCGACACGTTCAGGCTTTCCACGCTGCCCAGCATCGGGATGCGCACCAGTTGGTCGCAGGTTTCCCTGGTCAATCGGCGCAGGCCCTCGCCTTCCGCGCCGAGCACCCAGGCCAGAGCGCCGGTATGTTTGAAGCCATTCAAATCAGTTTCCGCTTCGCTGTCCGCGCCCACCACCCATATGTCCTGTTCTTTCAATTCGCGCAGGGTGCGCGCAAGGTTGGTGACGGTGATGTAAGGCACGGTCTCCGCCGCGCCGCAGGCGACCTTTTCCACTGTCGCATTCAGCCCGACGGCGCGGTCTTTGGGGGCGATGACGGCATGCACGCCGAAGGCATCGGCGCTGCGCAGGCAGGCGCCCAGGTTGTGCGGATCCTGCACGCCATCCAGCACCAGCAGCAGCGCAGGTTCGGTGAGGGTGTCCAGCACGTCGTCCAGATGCTGCACTTTCTGCGCCGCATTCACCCGCGCCGCAACGCCCTGATGGCGCGTGTTCCCGGCCATGCCGTCGAGTCGTTTGCCATCCACCGGCACCACGCGCACGCCGCTGGCTTCCGCCAGTTTTAGCAGGTCGCGGGCGCGCGGGTCGCGGCGCCCGGTATCCGCGTACAATTCCAGCACGCTGCCGGAGTGCTGGCGGATGCGTGCGGTGACGGCGTGGAAGCCGTGAATGATGCGGGTTTCAGCCATATTGGGCGTTCGCTTTCTTCAGTAAATTCGATCAGCAGGCTAATTGCTGCGTTTCTTTGCCGCCGCCTTTTTCTTCGGCGTAGCGCCACCCCACACACCCGCCACAAGTTCCCTTTTCTTTGCGGCCAGCGGCCCGGTGTCTTCCATCAGCACGAAATCAATCTTGGTGCTTTCCATGTCCACGCGCACGACCTTGACGCGCACGCGATCACCCAGGCGATAACGCTTGCCGGTGCGCTCGCCGAGCATCATGTGTTTGGCGGGATCGAAGTGGAAATAATCCGCGCCGAGCTCGGACACATGCACCAGGCCCTCGGTATAAATGTCGTCGAGCGCGACAAACAGCCCGAAGCCAACAACCGAGGATATCGTGCCATCGAAGGCGCTGCCGAGATGGTCGCGCATGTAGAAGCATTTGAGCCAGGCTTCCACGTCGCGCGTGGCGTCGTCGGCGCGGCGCTCGGTCTGCGAGCAATGGATGCCCAGCGCCTCCCATTTTTCTTGCGGTTTGTACCGCTTGCCGTCCAGCACGGCCTTGATGGCGCGATGCACCAGCAGATCGGGGTAGCGGCGGATGGGCGAGGTGAAATGCGTGTAAGCCTCGTAGCCGAGGCCGAAGTGGCCGACGTTTTCCGGGCAATAGCGCGCCTGGCGCAGCGAGCGCAGCATCACGGTTTGCAGCAGGGGGGCGTCGGGGCGGCCTTTTACCTGCTTGAGCAGCTTGGCGTAATCGCCCGCCTGCGGCTCGTCGCCGCCGCCCAACTGCAAACCGAACTCTTTCAGGAATTCGCGCACCGCTTCCAGCTTTTCCGGCGTGGGGCCTTCATGCACCCGGTACAGCACCGGGTGCTGGTTTTCGCACAGGAAGCTGGCGGTGCATACGTTGGCCGCCAGCATGCATTCCTCGATCAGGCGGTGCGCGTCGTTGCGCACCACGGGCACGATGCGCTCGATCTTGCCCTGGCCGGTGAAAATCATCTGTGTTTCGATGGTCTCGAAGTCAATTGCGCCGCGCTTTTCGCGCGCCTGCAGCAGGGTCTTGAACAGGGCGTAGAGCTGGGCGATGTGCGGCAGCACGGCGGCATACTGCCGCGCCGTTTCGCCTTCCGGGTCGGCCAGCATGTCGGCTACCTGGTTGTAGGTCAGGCGCGCTTGGGAAAACATTACCGAGGGATAGAAGCGGTATTTCCCGATTTCGCCCCGCGCGCTGATTTGCATGTCACACACCATGCACAGGCGCTCGACCTCCGGGTTGAGCGAGCACAGCCCGTTGGACAATTCTTCCGGCAGCATGGGAATGACGCGGCGCGGGAAATACACCGAGTTGCCCCGGCTCAGCGCTTCCTTGTCCAGCGCATCGCCGGAATGCACGTAATGGCTTACGTCGGCAATCGCCACCACGAGGCGAAAACCCCTGCCCTGCCGCTCGCAATACACCGCGTCATCAAAATCGCGCGCGGTCTCGCCGTCTATGGTGACCAGCGGCAAATGGCGCACATCCTCCCGCCCCTCAAAATCTCCGGGCGATACCACCGGCGCAAATTTCTTCGCCTGGCGCTCCGTGTCCTTGGGAAATTCATGCGGCAAATCGTGCTTGCGCAGCGCGATCTCGATTTCCATTCCGGGGTCGGCGTAGTTGCCGAGCACCTCCACGATGCGCCCGATGGGCTGCGCGTGCTTGCTGGGCTGTTGCAGGATTTCCAGCATCACCACCTGCCCCGGCCTGGCCTCGCTGCGCTCTCCGGGCGCCACCAATATGTCCTGGCTGATGCGGCGGTTCTCCGCCACCACGAACTGGATGCCGTGCTCCTCGTACAACCTTCCGACCAGACACCGGTTGGCGCTCTCCAGCACCTCGACGATATGCCCCTCGCGCCGCCCCTTGCGATCCGTGCCGCTAACGCGCGCCATCACGGTATCGCCGTGCAACACCTTGTGCATTTCCTTGGCGCTCAAAACCAGGTCGGCGCCGCCGTCGTCCGGGATCAGGAAACCGAAGCCGTCGGGGTGGCCTTGCACCTTGCCCTTGATGAGGTCCAGTTTGTCCACCACGCAAATCGCTTGCCTGCGGTTGCGCATGATCTGGCCGTCGCGCTCCATGGCGCGCAGGCGGCGCGAAAACAGCTCGTTCTCGTCTGGCGCAATGTGCAGCGTGCCGCACAAATCCGCTTCATCGAGCGGCACGCCTTTTTCGGCCAGCAATTGCAGGATGTACTCGCGGCTGGGCAAAGGGTGTTCGTACTGCGCCCGCTCGCGCTCCAAAAACGGGTCAAGCTCGCGGATGTTTTTTTTCCTGCTTTTCATTGACAGCGTACCCCTTAACGATTAAATTACGCGCCCTTAAGCTATGCCCAGATGGCGGAATTGGTAGACGCACCAGGTTCAGGTCCTGGCGGTGGCAACACTGTGGAGGTTCGAGTCCTCTTCTGGGCACCATCCAGCATTACGAAAGCCGCACCAATTCTTGATTTCAAGTAGGTGTGGCTTTTTTATATGCCAAAAACTATGCCAAACGGATTTCATTAATTTATAGGCTCTCCAAACGCCGCGCATTCTAACTTAAGTCTGATTTTCTTATCCGCCCCGCTAAAAACCAAAGTGGCTTGATGGTTTCCCGCACAGCAATCCTGCGGCGCTAATTACTTCGCATATCATCAAGAAATTCCGATGCAGGCTCAACGCTGGTCACCAGCAGATGATCCCTCGCCCGAGTGCAGGCGACGTAGAGCAGGTGGCGTTCGGTGTCATACACCTCTTGCAGATCGGCATCGTCGCCGACCGTCTCTATGCGCTCTTGCAAGGGAATGATCTCATCGTCGCAGGCCATCACGACCACGGCGCGAAACTCCAAACCCTTGGCGAGGTGCATCGTGCTGATCGAGACATGACCGCTCAGGGTCTCGACGGGTTCATCGAGAATTTTGAAGGGTAAACCCGCTGCCTGCACTGCTGCCTGCGCCCGATCCAGTTGCGCTGCCGAGCGGACGAATACGCCAAACTCGTGCGGCAGCACGCCTGCCTTGGTCTGCTCCATAATCCAGTTGCCGACGGCATTGATTTCCTCGCCTTCGTCCTTGAATGTGTGAATTGCCGGGGGCGGGCCGTTGAATACCGATACGGTGTCGCTGCGATCCTCGGTGATACCATCCACGTCGGTGACGACCGGGCCAAGCAGACGATCTGCCTGCGTGCGGATTTGGTGCGAGGTGCGGTAATTGACGCGCAGGGTGCGCGAGCGCCCCCGGATGTCCACCCCGATGGCCTTCCATGAGAACGGCTGCTGGAAGATGCGCTGACCGAGGTCGCCGGCGAAAAAGAGTGCATTGGGCCGACCGCCGCCCAAGGCGGCAAAGAAGCGGAGATGGGCGACGCTGATGTCCTGCGCTTCGTCCACGACGGCGAAGTCGAACACCACATTCTTGTTTGACGAAAGGGCCGCTGCCAGTGCGGTGAATAGCTCCGCGTGCGTAATCCGTTTACGTTCCTGCAACCCGGCGCGAACGCGCTCGAAGATCGACCATAACACCACACGCTGCGCTTCCGGCAAACAGTTCCGGCACTCGCTGTACTTCGTCCAGCACCGCCTTGTCCGGCAAATCGGCCACAAACCCCACCGGATCAGTCTGGACCGACGCACGCAACACGTCACCGTCGAAACTGACATAGGCATAACCCGCCTCATCGCCCACGGCACGGGCGAGCGTGGTCTTGCCGCATTGGCGCGGGCCATGGATCAGCACCACGGGTGTATCCTACAACGCCTCGGTCAGGCGGGGAAGCACGAAACGGGGATGAAATGCCGGATTAGCCATAGCGGCTAAGTGTAACCCAACGTATCGGCCAATTGAAATGTTTTATGGCGGACAAATGAAAAAACAATGCAGAACAGCCAATGGAGTCGCTGTGTCGGCGATACGGCAATACATCAGCCTTCCTTCCCCGGCGTTTTGCTGGGCAACTGCTTCACCATCTGGTCAAAGTCCGACTCGAAATGCTGGTCATCCAATACCCGGAACTTGCCGAACTCTTGCTCTGCGTGGGCCTTGGCCAACTCAGCCGACACCTTGCCTGCACCTTGCAAAATCTCGCGGTCGTTCAGTGTCAAAAAGCCTTCCAGCTTGCTGATCCAGTCCTGCATGGTCATGGCAATACGCCGCATCGCCTGACCTTCTGCAAAAATCAAATACTGTTCGGCCAGATTATTGATGGCGCGCAGTTCTTCCTCGTTCAGGTAATTCTTGGCGATGCTCACATCAGCCTTGCGGATGCGCGCCCCCTCCCAAGTCGTCAGCCCCATGTTCGGCTGGCTGCTATCGGCACGGGTGGCAATCAGATCGGCGGCAGTCTGTCCGTGGATGGCGAAATGCACCTTGTTCTGCACCGTGGCAAAAAACGTCTGGGTGAGCGCATGGCTGGCGTCGTAATCGGCGCTGGTCGCGTAGATGTCGGTGATCTTCTGGTAAAAGCGCCGCTCACTGGTGCGGATGTCTTGCAGGCGGCGGGTCAGCTCGTCGAAGTAATCCCGCCCCTTGCCGGGATTCTTCAAGCGCGCATCGTCCAGCACAAAACCCTTGACGATATATTCCTTCAGTTTGTCGTTGGCCCACTGGCGGAAGCGCACGCCCACCGGGCTGCGCACCCGAAAGCCCAAGGCCAGCACCATGTCCAGGTTGTAGTGCGCCACCTCATACTGCTTGCCATCTGCGGCAGTTGTTCGGAAAAACCGAACAACTGAATTTTCAACCAACTCACCATCCTCGAAGATGTGCTTGATGTGCTCGCTGATCGTTCCCTTGGCCTTGCCGAACAGCTCAGTCAACTGCTTCTGGCTCAGCCACAGGGTTTCTGCCTCCAGCATCACGTCGATGCGGGTGGAGCCGTCTTCGCTTTGGTAGATCAGGAATTGGCGCGACTCATCCATAGCATTCCCCAAACAGTTTCATTTCGATTTGGCTCAGCGCGTCTGTCATTGTAAACGTAGCGTAACTGCATTGATGCCAAGGACGTTATGAAACACGCGGTTTTCTGGAATTGGCATGGCACTAAGCACTCGGTCTGAATTTCCGAAATTCACACAACTTTAAACACCTTCATCACCTCATCCCCCAGATGGTTGATGACCTTGACGGCGATTCGCCCGTTCTTTGGCTTCTCGAACGGGCGCGAGGTGTCGCTGTTCAATGTCGCCCATGCCTCCGGGTCGATCTCCGCTTTCAGCGTGGTCTTGAGAGCGCTGTAGGGGTCGTTGGCGCCGAGGAAATAGGCGTGGCGGACGAAGAAGCTTTCTTCGTTGTAGTCGGTGTCGATGAACCAGCAGGCGATGCCGTCGGCGCCGTTGCTGATGACTTCGCCGGTTTGGGGTTTGAAGACATCAACGCCATGGACAGTGATCTGTGTCTTGTGGTCAGTGGTCAGTGAAAGCGGAAAATCTGACTCGCTCAGGTTTTTGAGCGCAGCGAGCGTTTGAGTCCGTTGAGCATTCGACCAACGTCCGCTGCCTGTGCCTGTAGCGGACTGATCTGTTCCTTGGTGACCATACCCAACCTCTCGGCCAGTATCAGGAAGGTTTCCGTTTCCGCCAGTGATCCGCTGGCTATCCCCAGAAATTGAAGAAACTCCCCCGTCGCGTTGCGTTCCGCTCCCTCCGCTATGTTGGCCGGTACTGAGGCTGCTGCCCGCCTGATTTGACTGATCAGACCGAATTTTTCCTCCGATGGGAACTGTGCCGATACGCGATAAACCATCTCGGCCAGCTCGATTGATTTCTTCCAGACTTCCAAGTCTTGATAACTCTTTAACGTGCTCATAATTGGCAATCATCCTCCCGTTTCTAGTCACTAACCACTGCCCACTAATCACTGAAATATCCGGCTCGCCGAAGATGACAAACAGGTTGCCCTTGCCGGTGTTCTTCAGGTCTTCTGCCATGTGCAGGTCGGCGTTCATGCGCGCCTTGAGCACGGGGATGCGGCCCAGCTTGCTGAACTCCGTGGCGTGCGCCTCGTAGTTGAAGGCGCAGGCGATCAGCACGTCGAAGCCCGCATCGCCACACTCGCGGGCGGCTTCCACCAGGTCGCTGCGCTGCACGGTGCCAAACTCCGGGCCGATGAAGATGCCCGCTTTGCGGGCAGTGGTTTGTGACGAGTGACTTGTGGCTTGTGAAGACTGGCCACTAGCCACCAGCCACTCATCACTGACCTCGAATGTGCCGACGGCACAGACGAGGTCCCCGGGCCATGGCGTGAGCGCGGTGAAAGTGATCCGGTCTTCCTTGTGCGCCTGCTGCACCCCGGCGGTCTTGAGGTTTTCCAGTATCATCTGCGGGAAGGTTTGGCGGGCAGCGTAGTCGGCGTTATCCTGTTTGAGGGTGTCGATCAGTTCGTCGTTTTCATCCACACCCAGCATACGATGCTCGTCCTTGCCGCGCCAGACGAGCTGCGGATCGAGATCGCGATTTCTATTTGTTTTTTCGTCGCTGTTGCCAGCGACGGGGCGCGGGTAGCGAATCTGCTTGGGCTGCTGCTGTTCTTTTTCCAGCACGGATTGAAACTCCGCCGTCGGGATGTTCTTGCGCTTCTCCTCGTGGGTGAGGGATTCGACGGATTTAAGAGTTGGAGGTTTCTTGGCCATGCTTATACCTGTTCGTGATGAGGCGTTTGATGCGTTTGTGAGGTGTTCGATTTTTCGTGCGTCTTGTTGCAGGCAACCGCGCGCTGCCGAGTAAACCGCTCAATGTCCCAATTGTCCCTATTTTGTCCCTTTACATTGATCCGCGTTTCCATGCCCCCTTTGCAAGCCTTTCTTTCGTGGTTGACGGGTTTGGCGGGTTCGTGACGGGTTCCTACTTTACCTTTTGATGATGGATTCGACGGGTTCATGACGGGTTGTCTCCGTGTTCGTCCCTGCCAGGGGGTGTCTTGGCCGTCGCGTAATGTGCCGATTGGCCGGTTCCCCCCACCTTATCGAAAATGCCGAGGGTGGCGAGTTGGCGAAGTTCTCTGAGCGCAGTGCTTTCGGATACTCCGGTCATTTCCCGATATTGAGCATTGCTGATGCGACCTGTGACCTTCGCATGCTTGATCCCCTGTAGCTGCCGGTCATTCAGATGGAAGCCGGCGAGGACATCATCTGTCAGCCAATCACGCCACAGGGTAATGACAAAGCTGCCGGCGCGCAATTCGAAACTGAGTTCAGGCAGCGCAGCTTCCAGGCAAAGTTCAATCATGCGCTGTGTGCCAGAACCGGCTTTTTCAATGTAGCGGGTCAGGTATAGCGACTCGGCAATCAGCGGGTTGTTGGGTATCGAAGGATGGGCATTACGCAGGTCGTCCAGCGTCAACGTGCCTGGCATTGTGCCGGGGTTCCAGACTTCCAGCCGGTCGGTGAACAAGCGCACTTCGACCGAGGCGTTGCTGTTGTAGTCACGGTGGGCGATGGCGTTGACGATGGCCTCGCCCACGGCATCGGGCGGCAGTTCGTAGGTGGCCGGTGCGGTGATGCTGGTAGCGCGTGTGCCGACGACGCGGTTGATTTTGCCCAGCACGAAATCGCGAGCCTGATTCGCCTGTTCGAAGAGATCGCCGGTATAAATCTGCTGCGATGCGAAGGGGCGGCGATATTCGGTGCCGTGGCAATACACGCATTTGGTTTCGGCGGTGCGATGAAAGCGCTGGGGATTGGTGCCGAAGAGCACTACCGCAGCGTTGGTTGGTTTTCCGTTGTCGAGCAGGTTGAGGTGAGTGAGCAGTGCCTTGGTCTCGGTGTTGGCTTTTAGCGGGAATCCGCGCTCGCGGCGGGCGCTTTCCAAAAACCAGTCAATGCGTTTTCGGGAAAGGTCTTTCAGACCGGCGCCATCACATGCGGAGGTGTCAAACGGCGGGACGCGCAGCGCCCCCAGCCGATCAAGATATTCAACCATGCTTGAGTAGACTTCGGCAGTCAGTGCGCTCATGTCGTCGACACGGCGACGGATCAGTTCATCGCTGGCCTTGCGCACCAGCGCTTGCATTTTCGGCGCCCGCTTTTTGTCTTCCATTCCCCAGACATAGATCAATCGGGGTTTGTCGTGCCGGGTGGCATGGTCGAACTCGTGCTCAGTCGGCGAGACACCGTCCTGATCCTCAAAGCCGTAGTCGTTGCCGAAGATGCCCAGGTAAATATCGCAGCGTTTCACCTCGTCGAGGTACACCTGATCTGCGCGACGATCGCTGGCCGGCAATTCCTCGAACAGGAAAACCTCGACAACAAAGCGGCGCAGCACGGCATCACCGAGCAGAAAGGCTTTCAGGTCGAGTCGCTGTTGCGCAAACTCCTTCTGCACACTGCTGATAAAGATTCGGAGCCGAGTCGCAGGCATATTTTCAAACCTCTGCCACGGCAAATTGATCGATCATTTTGTTGAATTCGGCTTCGACCTTTTTCGCGAAGCCGGACTCGATCTGGTACACCTCGGTGAATTCGGCGAACGCCCAGCGGCCATAGGTGCCGAGATGGTTCACGCCGGGCACCCAGTAGGTGTCCATCGTGGATTTTTTCTCCACCGCGTCCTCGCGCCGGTAGCCCTTGATTTCGACCACGAGATGCAGCAGGTCGCCGTCGCCGTGGCCGTCATCCACCAGCACGATGAAGTCGGGCAGATACTTGCGCGTCTCGGAGCCAAAGCGATACGGCACTTCCAGACCGAGGCCGTGGTTTTTCACATAGGCGCGCACCTTGGGATGCGCTTCGGCGACGCGGCAGAATTCGCCCTCCCAGTCGCTGTCGAGAACTATCCAGTTAATGTGGCAGGACTTGGAACTGGTTTGCCAGCGGTCGGTCTTCGATGTGTTGAAGCGGACGTGACGGGTGGAGCCAGTGGGATTGTATGGGTCGAGCAGCGCTTTGATCGGACGCTCGTCGAGGAACCGCCGGGTGATCGCGGCGGTGATCTTGTTGCACGCCATGTCGGCCAGTGCCTGATACATGAGCAACGCGGGGTAGGTCTCGCCCTTGCACACCAGGCAGGTATCGAGCCATTGTTTGGTGATGCGCTTGAGCTGGCCGAAGAGGTGGAGCTTCGGCTCCTCGCCGGGGTCGCGCCATTTTGTATAGAGCAAGCGCTGGGTCAGATTGAACAGCACCGTGGAGGGGCGGACATCGCCCAAGTGCTTTACGTTGAAGTCTTCTGGCTTGCCAATCAACCCGGCATTGACTGTGATGGTTGGCCCGACCAGACTCGGGTTGAGTTCCAGAATAGACTCGGCGTTGAAGTCGGCGGCGAGCCGTTCCTCCGGCAACTCCACGCGATAGCCCTCAACGCGGGGGAACCGGATTTCGAGTGCGTCGCGCTCGGGGCGCACGGCCTTGACCTGCACCGTTTCACGCGGCGGCTGGGGTGGTGCAATGACCGGCTTGGCGGTGAAGTCGAAGGGGATGCCGAACACATCGGCGTATTCGACATTGAAAAGCCCTTCCTCATTGAGATCGTACGACTGGCGGCGCAACGCGCGCCCGATCACCTGTTCGCACAGAAGCTGTGTACCAAAAGCGCGTATGCCGAGGACGTGGGTGACGGTGTTCGCGTCCCAGCCTTCGGTGAGCATCGACACGGAAACGACGCAGCGGATGGAACCGCCAAGCTGCCCATGCTTGCCGACGGTGTTCATGACTTCGCGCAGCAGCTCCTGATCGGTGATGTTGTCGCCAGCACGGGCATCGCGGGCGCGCTCCACAATCTCGCGGCGGAAGCGTTCGATTTCGTCCGCTGCCATGCCGCGAAAATTGTCGTCAAGCGCATCACCCGCTTCGAGCTGCTCGCTGTCGATGAGGAGTGTATTCGGGCGTGGCAGCGGGTTGCCGGTAACTTCGTCGAAGTTGCGGAGCAGCGGCAAGCGCCCATTCTCAAGCGTGGTGGTGCCGTCATCTTTCTTGCGCTGGAAGCCGGAGATAAAGTCGTAAACCAGCTTGGAGATGGCGGTGTTCTGGCAGACGATGATGAAACAGGGCGGCACCTTGATGCCCGCTTCATCCCAAAGTTTGAAGGTCTTTTCGTAATGGCCATAGAGGGCTTGCAGCGCCGTTTGCAAAAGAGTCGGCAGGTTCAACGGATCAAGTTCACCCGCTACGGTGCGCCCACCTCTCGGCAGTCTGGGTCGAGCGTCCTTGAGATTTTCCCAAAGGTCGCGGAACATCGGCATTTCCTGCCCCGGTATGTTCTGCGCCACCGGGACACGCGGGAGTTTGACGATGCCGCACTCGATGGCATCCATCAGCGAGAAGTCGCTCATCGTCCACGGGAACAGCGTACCCTCGGCGTAACCTGATCCACTGAGGAAGAACGGTGTGGCGGACAGGTCCATGACGCGGGCAACGCCCAGTTTGCGGTTCACGGCTTCGAGGCCGGAAATCCACAGGCGCGCGGCTTCGCTGTTTTTCTCGGCTTCTTTCTTTTCGTCGCCTTTCAGGGCTTCCTCTTCTGCGTCTTTCGGTTTTTCGCGATAGCAGTGATGCGCCTCGTCGTTGATGACGAGGATGTTCTTCATGCCCATCAAGTCGGGCATCACGCGCTGGAGCATCTGGCCTTCGGTTTCGAGCGTCTTGGGTTCTTCGCCGGTGCGGCCCTGGAGCAACTGCCGTCCGCCCTTGGACAGATCAATGCGTTCGCGCATCTTGAAGGCGTGGTAGTTGGTGATGACGATCTTGGCGCGATTCACGTCGTCAAGCATGTCGCCCGGCACCAGCTCGCGGTCTTTGTAATAACTGTTGGGATCATTGGGTTGCAGGACGCGCAGGCGATCCTTGATGGTCAGGCCAGGCGCGCAGATCAGAAAGCCGCGCGTGAAATGCTTGCTCGCCGGACGGCGCACCGCATTGATGGTCTGCCACGCAATGAGCATGGCCATCACTGTAGTCTTGCCCGCGCCGGTGGCAAGCTTTAGCGCCAGGCGCATCAGCTCGGGATTGGCATCCTTGTTCGCCAATGCGAGATGATCGAGAACACGCTTGCCGTGCTTGGATTGGGGTGCAACCTCGGTCAGCCAGATTGCGGTTTCCACCGCTTCCACCTGACAGAAGAACGGGCGAATAGAGTTGAACTTGTGATGTCGCCAGTGTTGCAAGAGTCGAGCTGTCTCCGGCGTGACCTGCCACTGATTGGGATTGGGCAAGGAACGCCAGGAATCCACATGGCCGCGCACTTCGTTGATGATCGAAGTGGGGTCGTACTGCTGCTCCTTCGTTGACAGCCCTGCGCCGTCATCGAAAACAAATCCATCCTGTTTGGCCGCGCCCTTGCGCTTCTTGGGTTTCGGGATCGGCGTGATGAACTTGGCGGGGCGGCGGGTTTCGAGAGTTTTCTGCGTGGGTTGCCCATCCTCATCAAGCTCCCAATGCCGCGCCGGGCATTCGTAGGGCGAATTCAGAATCGGGTGGTCAAAGAATGGGTTGCTCATGGTCAGTATCTATTGGCATTGTTAGCGATGCTGATGTGTATCCGCTCGACGACGGCCATTGTTTCATCTCTGGTGAAACTTGGACTGCGGAAGTGCGGTAATGTACTGTAAAGCCCAGCATAATCCTAGCGATTGATTCCACCTTGCCCGAGGAGTGAACACATGGCACGGCACTATTCAAACAAGGATTTTTTCCGGCAGATGCCGAGCGCTGTTAACGTGAATCTCGCGCAGCGAGGGCATACCGTACCGCTGACCTCCAGTTGGCGTAACGCGTGTAACCCGTTGTGCCGTTTACGGGTTTGGGATGGGGCACATTCGCTCTGGGAGGGCCTGGCCACGGGAATGGAGTCCGCGCGGGTTCTGATACACTGCGCACTTCGCCACACAGTATCTGCGGCATGCCAACAATATTACCCCGCAGCTATCCCGAAGACGTTGCGCAGCGCCTCGCGGCAGCGGGCATGGCTCCCCTGCTCGCGCGCATTTATGCGGCGCGCGGCATAACCGGCGCGGCGCAACTGGAAACCGGCACCAGAGGCCTGCTGCCCTTTGCGCAGTTGAAAAACGCGCAACAAATGGCCGCGCTGCTGGCCGATGCCATCGCCGCCCGGAAAAAATTGCTGATCGTGGCAGATTACGACGCCGACGGCGCTACCGCCTGCGCTATCGGGCTGCGCGGGCTGCGCACGCTGGGCGCGCGGGCGGATTTCATCGTACCCAACCGTTTCGAGTACGGCTACGGTTTAACGCCGGAAATCGTGCGCATCGCCGCGCGGATGCAGCCGGATATCCTCATCACCGTGGACAACGGCATCGCCAGCGTGGAGGGGGTGGCCGAAGCCAACCGCCTCGGCTTGCGGGTGCTGGTCACCGACCACCATTTGCCCGGCGAGGCATTGCCGGACGCGCTGTGCATCGTCAACCCGAACCAGCCGGGCTGCGATTTCCCGAGCAAGAACCTGTCCGGGGCGGGGGTGATGTTTTATGTGTTGCTGGCATTGCGCGCGGAACTGCGTGCCAGAGGGAGGCTGACGGAAGACAGCGGGAGGAAGCTCGTCGAGCTGCTTGATCTGGTGGCGCTGGGCACGGTGGCGGACGTGGTGAAACTGGACGAAAACAACCGCATCCTGGTGCATCAGGGGTTGCAGCGCATCCGTTCCGGGCGAGCTTGCTGCGGCATCAACGCGCTGTTGCGGGCGGCGCGAAAAGATGCGGCGCGAGCTTCCGCTTACGAGCTGGGTTTCGTTGTCGGGCCCCGTCTGAACGCCGCCGGGCGGCTGGAGGACATGAGCCTGGGCATAGCCTGCCTGATGAGCGACGAGATGGGTGACGCCACAGAACTGGCGGCACAACTGGATGCGCTCAACCGAGAGCGGCGCAGCATCGAGGCCGACATGCAGCAAGCGGCGCTGGCCGCGTTGGAGCGCATCCCTCCAGCGGGCAGTTGCCCCCGCGAGGGGGGCGGCGGTGGAGACCCCGATGCTGCGCAGCGACCTTTCCGCAGCAGCCTTGCGATGTTCGACGAGAACTGGCACCAGGGCGTCATCGGCATTCTCGCCTCGCGCCTGAAAGACCGCTATCATCGCCCCGCGATCGCCTTCGCGCGCGCGCAGAACGGCGAGCTGAAAGGCTCCGGGCGCAGCATCCCCGGCCTGCATCTGCGCGACGCGCTGGATATGCTATCGAAGCGCCAGCCGCACCTGCTGCAAAAATTCGGCGGCCACGCGATGGCTGCCGGGCTCAGCATCCGCGAAGAACATTTCGCCGAATTCCGGGACGCCTTTGAAGCCGTCGCGCAAGGGCTGCTTTCTCCCTCTGACCTCACCAAGGTGATCGAGACCGACGGCGCGCTTGCGTCCGGCGATTTTTCGCTAACCATCGCGCGCAGCCTGGAGCAGCAGGTGTGGGGGCAAGGCTTTCCGCAGCCGCTGTTCGAGGGGGAATTTGATGTGGTGTTCCAGCGCGTGGTAGGCGAAAAACATCTCAAGATGGCCCTTCGTCCAAGCTCGGGCCGGGAGCCAACTGCCGACGCGAACGCATACGACGCCATCCATTTCTTTTCCACCACTCCACTGACGGAACACATCCGCGCCGTGTATAGCCTGGGCATCAACGAGTACAATGGCAGCGCCAGCTTGCAGCTTGTCGTCCGCCACTGGCAAACCATGCATGATTGAACCTGCCCACCATATAGGGGCCTCTAACAATCCAGATTTGCGATCACCCGCTTCGCGGATCGAGCTTGCCACGCTTTGTCACAATACTGCGTTGCCCTCAAAAAATTTACTCCTTACATGTCACATATATGCCGCGCCGCAATTTTTTGCGCGCGCCTTGTCTTGCTGGTTGTTTCACCAGTGGTTCCATCAGAACTTTGAATTTCTAGAGGGGCCCTTTAATGACACAGTAAGGCTAGGCGAAATTCCCGGCCGCAAAATCCCAGTTCACCAGATTGTTGAGGAAGGTCTCGACAAATTTGGCGCGCAGGTTGCGGTAGTCTATGTAGTAGGCGTGTTCCCACACGTCCACGCACAGCAGCGCCTTGTCGCCGGTGGTGAGCGGCGTACCGGCGGCGCCCATGTTGGCGATGTCCACCGAACCGTCGGCTTTCTTTACCAGCCATGTCCAGCCGGAACCGAAGTTGCCCACGGCGGAAGTCTGGAAAGCTTTCTTGAACTCGTCCAGGCTGCCCCATTTCCGGGCGATGGCATCGGCCAGCGCGCCGGTCGGTGCGCCGCCTCCGGCGGGTTTCATGCAGTTCCAGAAAAAGGTGTGGTTCCACACTTGCGCGGAGTTGTTGTAGATACCGCCGGAAGATTTCTTGATAATGTCTTCCAGTGAGGAGTTCTCGAATCCGGTGCCCTTGATCAGGTTGTTCAGGTTGGTGACGTAAGCCTGGTGGTGCTTGGCATAGTGATACTCGAATGTTTCCTTCGACATGTGCGGCACGAGCGCGTCCATGGCGTAGGGAAGCGGGGGCAGGGCATGTTCCATCGTTGTCTCCTTGAATGTCAGCAAGCTGAGGAGAACCGATTCTAGCCAAACGCCCGGCAACAAACAATGACCGGCGTCACCTGCTTTCACTGTCGGGGTGTACCATTCCGGCATGAAATCAATACCCCGTTTCCTGTGCGACGAGATGCTGGGTAGGCTGTGCCGCTACCTGCGCGCAGCCGGCTACGACACCCTGCTTGCCGCAGACGGGCAAAGCGATGGCGAATTGCTGCGCCGGTGCCATGCCGAGGAGCGCTACTTCCTGACCTGCGATCAACTGGTGCAGGAGCACAAGGCGGCGGCAGGGGTGGCGCTGATCCTGCCGCATGGCGACCTGGACCGCCTTGCTTCCCTGCTCGCCGCTCGCTTCGGGCTGGACTGGCTCGACCGCGCCTTCACGCGGTGCCTGCTGGATAACACCCTGCTGGTCGCGGCAGATCTGGCCGCGCTGGGGGGCGTGCCGCCGGATGTGGCCGGGGGGGCGCACGGGCCGCTGCGCCGCTGCCCGCAGTGCGGGCGCGTGTATTGGCGCGGCTCGCACTCCAGGCGCATGGCCGCAAGGCTCGCCAAATGGCAGGGCGTTCCACAGCCGCCGACTGGCCATACGGACTAGGCGGACTACCCGAAAGAACTAGTTCTTTTTTCCTGCCCGGCCTGTACTTCGGAAGAATGGGCGCGCGGCCCGCGCTGGCCTATTCTCCCGATGCAGGCTGGCAGGTTGCTCAAGTAATCCCGAAAGGAGCGGCAAGAAAATGAAAATGCTCGTTTGTTACGACGGTTCCGAGAATGCCCAATCCATGCTGGAGAAATCCCTTGCGATGTTCGGGCGCGAGAAGCCGCAGGTGATACTGGTGGCGGTCGTGGAAGAGCCGGTGGACGCCAGCAGCTACGACGAATCTCATTTTGACGGGTTGTGCGCCAATAAGGAAGCGGAGCTGAAAGATACGGCGGAATGGGTGGTCAAGCAGGGTTTTGATGTGGATGTGCTGCTGGCGGTCGGCGACCCCCGCAAAATGCTGGTGGAATCGGTACGGAAGAAAAACCCGGACATGGTGGTGATTACCAGCCGCCCGCCCAAAGGGGGGGTAAGGTTCGGCAACATTACCGGCAGCGTCAGCGACTACGTGATTCACCACGTTACCGATCGCCCGATATTGATCATGCATTGATCCCGGTTGCCGGGTTCAATGCCCGGCCAACAGACCGGCGGATCATGGGTAGGGTTTTTGTGACACCTTAGCACGGGGAGGAATAAAAATTGAGCGATAAATCATCAGAAGACAGGAAAATGGGTTGGGCGGATCTGCTCGCCTTCGGTCGCCCGGATGTCATAGCGCTGCACAAGACATGGATCGCGTTTTTCATCACGTTTTATGTCTGGTTCAATATGGCGCCGCTCGCCTCGACAATCATGAAGGAGACGGGGCTCACCCTGGATCAGCTCAAGATTCTCGCCATCTGCAACGTCGCGCTGACCGTTCCCATGCGCGTTGTCGTCGGCATGCTGTGCGACCGGATCGGCCCGCGCAAGACGTTCTGCATCGTGATGTGGGCCATGTCCATCCCGTGCATGATGTTCGCTTTCGCATCCACTTTTACCGAAATGCTGATTTCGAGATTGATCCTGAGCGCGGTCGGCACGGGTTTCGTGGTGGGAATCGCGATGACCTCGCTGTGGTTCAAGCCGAGAGATGCCGGCTTTGCCCAGGGGGTCGAGGCGGGGCTCGGTAACTGGGGTTCGTCCCTGGCCGCGATCACCATGCCGATTCTCGCCCTCACGGTGCTGGGAAGCTGGAGGTGGGCGATCGCGTCGAGCGGCGTCGTGATGTTTCTCTATGGCGCGTACTACTGGTTCGCCATCACCGACGGCCCGGCGGGCACGGCCAGACCGATTGCCAGAAAGGCCCAGGCGATCGAGGTCTCCACCTGGGGCGATCTGGTGCAGGCGATCCTCTGGACGATACCTATCTGGGGTGTGCTATCGCTGCTGGTCAGGATGGTGACAAAGAAGGGGTATATCACCGCCGATCTTTCGTACATCCTGTATGCGGTCATAGCGATCATGGTGCTGTACCAGATCTTCGGGCTCCTCAAGGTCAATATCCCTATTCTCAAAAAAGGCGTGCCGGAAGACGATAGATACCGGTTTACCCAGGTCGGCACCCTCAACGCTTCCTATGTCGTCACGTTCGGCGCCGAGCTTGCCGTCATTTCGATGCTGCCGATGTTTTTCCAGAAGACGTTCGAGATGACCCCGGTGATGGCCGGCCTGTTCGGCTCGATGTTCGCGGTGCTGAACTTCTTTTCGCGGGCGCTGGGCGGTTATATATCGGACAGGATGCCCACGAGAAAGCAGGCCCACCTGATCTACCTCGCGGGCGTGACCGGCGGCTTCGTGCTGATGGGGCTCATCAGCGCCGAATGGCCGCTGATCATGGCGGTGATGGTCGTGTTCATCTGCGCCATGTTCGTCACCGGCGGTTGCGGCACGACCTTCGCGCTGATCCCGTTCGTCAAGCGGCGCATTACCGGAAACGTGGCGGGATACGCGGGCGCCTACGGTAACGTGGGAGCCGTCGTCTATACCTCGGCTTATGTAACCCTGACCGACAGCCAGTTTTTCCTGATGATCGGCGCCACCGCCGCGCTGACATTCGTCTACTGCCTCTTCTTCATGAAGGAGCCGGAGGGCGCGTTTGCCAAGGAGTACAAGCTTTCGTCGGTTGACCGGGAGATGATGGCGGGCGGGCATTGAGTGATTGGTAGCACGGGCAAACACGTGGCGGTTCTGTTTTTTGGGTTTGGCGCAGCACTTTGGAAGTAAAACTGTAGACAGGGAGAGAATTTAATTATGTCAAGATTACCAAGATGGGAGCCGGAAGATCCGCAGTTCTGGAAGGAAACCGGTAGCGCGATTGCGTGGCGCACATGCGCCTTGACGACGTTCTCGCTGATATTTTCGTTCGCTACGTGGTTTGTCATGAGCGCGGTGGTGGTGAGGATGCCTGCGATCGGCTTCAAGTTCACCACGATGGAGTTGTTCTGGCTCGCGGCGATACCGGGTCTCGCATCCGGCATCCTGCGGCTGATCCACGCCCAGTTTATCCCGGTGCTCGGGACTAGGCCGGTCGTGAGTATCTCGACCATCATCAAGGTAATCCCCATGGTTTGGCTGGGCTTCGCGATCCAGGACACCAGCACGTCGTGGATGACGTTCATGATTATCGGATTCCTCACCGGCATGGGGGGTGGGGACTTTTCCTCATTCATGCCTTCCACCAGCATCTTTTTCCCCAAGAGGCTCCAGGGAGTTTCAATGGGCATTCAGGCTGGCTTGGGCAACTTCGGGGTGAGTATCGTCCAGTTTGTGGCGCCGTGGATCATCGGTTTTGCCGCGCTCGGGACAGTTGTCGGCGGACCTCAGGTGTTTACCAAGGGCGATGTGGCCAAGGGCGCCATAACGATTATCAGAGAGAACCCACAGGATAAGACCAGCGCGGTCAAGGATATTGTGGTCAACAAGGACAACAAGCCCGAACTGGCCGCTCTGGCCGCCGCGATCATCGTCACAAGAGGGGAAAACGGCGCTATCAAGGACGTGACTCTTCAGGAAAGCGATACGATCAAGGCCATCAAGCAGGATGTCAAAAAAGACGATAAAGGCGCGATCACGGAAGTGGTGCCGACCAAGGGCGTGAAAATAGATGTTACAAGAAACCCTGCGGGCGCTATTACCAATGTAGAGGTCAAAAACGTGATCAAGAAGGGGATGTGGATTCAGAACGCACTGTTTGTGTGGGTTCCGTTCCTGGTCGTCGCCTTCATCCTGTGCGCGATATTCCTGAGGAGCGTCACGGTTCCCGCGAGAGGTTTCAAGGGGCAATTTGAAATTCTGAGCAGTTTGAACCGGGCGCGCACACATACGTGGAACTGCACCATCACCTACATCTGTTCGTTCGGTTCGTTCTCCGGTTATGCGGCCGCGTTCCCGATGATGATCAAGACCATCTACGGCGGCTTTGACGGCGCGCCGGATCCGTTGGCTTACGCCTTCCTCGGCCCGCTCATCGGCGGACTCGTCCGTGTTGCCACCGGCGCCATCTTCGACAAGGTCGGCGGCAGCAAGGGCATGCACTGGACGACGCTGGGGCAGATCGGCGGCTGTCTGGCTCTTATATTCGGCGGATTCCTGACGCCCACCAGCGTCGAGCAGTTCCAAGGATTTCTCTGGATCATGCTCTGGATATTCCTGATGACCGGCACGAACAACGCCGCGACTTTCCGCCAGTATCCGATCGTGTTCGCGTATTCGCCTGCCAAAGGCGCGCAGATGCTCGGCTGGACCGGGGCGTGGGCGGCCTTCGGCCCGTTCGTCTGGACCTCGCTTGTCGGCATGTCCATCACCCAGGCCGGCAGCGCCATTCCGTTTTTCATCGGCATCTCGATTTTCTATGCCTATTCCTGGTTCCTGAACTGGCACTACTACACCCGCAAGGGCGCCGAGCGGTTCGACTACGGCAACTCCGGCGGCACATGGTGGGACAAGCTCTCCGATAAAGAGAAGGCGCATATGAAGCATGTGGACTTGCACGAGCCAGATTGATGTAATTCCACGAGGGGAAGGCCGTGCGGCCTTCCCCCGGTTTTTGTGTTACGAGAGGTTCCTTGAAAAACCTGGATACTATTGTCAATACGGTAGGCGTTGCTTACGGGTTGCTGCTGATTCTGGCCGCTTTTACCCGCAGCGGGGTTACCGAGGCATTGCGGGTGGATGCTTTGTTCATGAAAGCCAGCGAGCAAACCCGGCCCCTGAATCTGGTCGTCGGTCTCCTGGTTGCGGGGTACGGCATTTATTCATTGTCCGGATAATAGTGGGGTAGCTCCAGAGCAGTATTTTTTGAGCCCGAAAAGGGTGGCAGCAGGGAGGTGGTGGGGTAGGTGCAAGGGGGGCGGGTTGGCCGCAAAACGGTCAGCCCGCCAAGTATTGTCTGCGGTTACGGGTTAGGGCACAATAAACCAGAACCCGATCCGGGTAGTTTTTAAGAAATTTTTTACAGAGGAGCAGGAAAAACCATGAGTCACTTTCTCGATCGTTTGAGATTCTTTGAAAAAGTCAAAGAGACCTTTTCCAATGGCCACGGCGTTGTCACCAACGAGGATCGCAAGTGGGAAGACGCCTACCGCCACCGCTGGCAGCACGACAAGATCGTGCGTTCCACGCACGGCGTGAACTGCACCGGCGGCTGCTCCTGGAAGATTTTTGTCAAGAACGGGCTGGTGGCTTTCGAGATGCAGCAAACGGACTACCCGCGCACCCGCGAGGACTTGCCCAACCACGAGCCGCGCGGCTGTCAGCGCGGCGCCTCCTTCTCCTGGTACCTGTACAGCCCGCACCGCATCAAGCATCCGCTGATCCGCGGGCGCCTGCTCGATCTGTACCGCGCCGAGCGCAAGAGCGGCAAGGATCCGGTGGAAGCGTGGGCCGCGATCCAGGCCGATCCGAACAAGCGCAAGCAGTACGTTCATGTGCGCGGCCTCGGCGGTTTCGTGCGCACCCAATGTGATGAGGTCAACGAAATCATCGCCGCCGCGAACATTTACACCATCAAAAAATGGGGGCCGGACCGGATTTTCGGTTTTTCGCCGATCCCCGCGATGTCGCAAATTTCCTACGCATCCGGTGCGCGTTACCTTTCCTTGATTGGCGCAGCCTGTGGCTCGTTTTACGACTGGTACTGCGATCTGCCGGCGGCCTCCCCGCAAACCTGGGGCGAACAGACCGACGTGCCGGAGTCGGCCGATTGGTACAACTCTACCTACATCATCGTCACCGGCTCCAGCCTGCCGACCACGCGCACGCCGGATTGTCATTTCGCCGTCGAGGCGCGTTACAACGGCACCAAAGTCATTGCGATGAGCCCGGACTATGGCGAACATGTCAAGCTTGCCGACCTGTGGATGCCGGTCAACCCCGGCACCGACTCCGCCGCTTTCCTGGCGATGGGGCATGTCGCATTAAAAGAGTTTTACGTTGACAAGCAGGATCCGTATTTTCAGGAATACGCCCGCAAATATACCGACCTGCCGATCCAGGTGATGTTGCGCAAGCACGGCGACGGCTATGTGTCCGACCGCTGTCTGCGCGCTTCCGATTTTACGGGCAACCTGGGCGAAACCAACAACCCGCAATGGAAAACCATCGTCTATGACGAAAAGACCAAATCGTTTGTTGCGCCTAATGGATCTATCGGTTTCCGCTGGGGCGAAGAAGGCAAATGGAACCTGCTGCCGAAAAATGCCGCCAACCAGCAGGAAATCCTGGCCGAACTGACCTGCATCGCCGGCAAGGATGCGGTGGTTTCGGTCGGGTTCCCGCACTTCACGCAAGGCGAAGACGACCTGGTGTTCCGCAATGTCCCGGTGCGCAAGCTGAAACTGGCCAATGGTGAGGAAGCTCTGGTTGCTTCTGTGTTCGATCTGCAGGTTGCGCAATACGGTATTGACCGCGGCTTGGGCGGCCCCAATGTCGCCAAGGACTATAACGATGCCAACGTGGCTTACACCCCGGCCTGGGCATCCAAGGTTACCGGCATCAAGGCCATGGATCTGGAGCGGACCGGGCGCGAGTTTGCCGATAACGCCTCCAAGACGCACGGCAAATCCATGGTAATCATGGGCGCGGCAATCAATCACTGGTATCACAACGACATGACGTACCGCGGCGTCATGAACCTGCTGCACATCTGCGGCTGCGTGGGACAATCGGGCGGCGGTTGGGCGCACTATGTGGGGCAGGAGAAACTGCGCCCGCAAGCCGGCTGGGCGCCCATTGCCTTCGCGCTCGACTGGCAGCGTCCGCCGCGTCAGATGAATTCCACTTCCTACTGGTATTTCCATACCGATCAGTGGCGCTATGAGACCATCAAGGGCGACGACATCCTGTCGCCTGCCGGCAAGGGCAAAAACAAGGGCTACTCACTGGCCGACTACAACGTTGCAGCAGTTCGTATGGGCTGGTTGCCGGGCTTTCCGCAATGGAATACCAACCCGCTGGATCTGGCGGATGAGGCCATTAAAGCCGGCGCCACCGACGAGGCCAGCATCGCCAAGCATGTCACCGGAAAACTCAAGTCCGGCGAACTGGATATATCTTTTGCCGACCCGGATGCAGAGGGCAACTGGCCACGCAATATCTTCGTGTGGCGCGGCAACCTGATCGGCACTTCGGGCAAGGGGCAGCAGTACTTTCTCAAGCATCTGCTGGGCACGCAAAACAACGTGCTGCAGGAGGGCGGGGACGGAAACAACAACCAGTTGATCAAGTGGCGTGACGAGGGCCCCGCAGGCAAGCTGGATCTGTTTGTGGATATTAACTTCCGCCTAAACTCTACCGGAGCCTACTCCGACATTGTTTTGCCGACCGCAACCTGGTATGAGAAAAATGACCTCAATACCACCGACATGCACCCCTTTATCCACCCGCTGTCGGAAGCGGTGTCGCCGGGTTGGGATTCCAAGTCGGACTGGCAGATTTTCAGGGAGCTTGCCAGGGTCTTCTCGGGTCTGGCCGAGAAGCATCTCGGCAAACGTAAGGATATCGTCGCCTTCCCGATGCAGCACGACTCGCCGTTCGAGCTGGCGCAACCGTTCGGGCAGGTAACCGATTGGCACAAGGAAGGTATCGAGCCGGTCCCCGGCAAGACCATGGCGCTGCTCAAACTGGTGGAGCGCGACTATGGCAGTACCTATAACAAGTACATCGCACTCGGCCCGCTGATGGTCAAGATCGGCAACAACGTCAAGGGTCTCGACTGGAACACCACAGCGGAATACGAGGAGCTTAAGCTGTGTAACTACACGGTGAGAGTGCCGGGTGTCTCATACGGCATGCCCTCTCTCGAGGAAGATATCTCCGTGTGCGATGCGGTGATGCGCATGGCGCCGGAAACCTGCGGCCCGGTGGCGCACAAGTCGTGGACTGCCTTGTCCAAGAAAACCGGCATAGACCATCATCACCTGTACGCCGCGCGCGAGGAGGACAAGATCACCTTCCGCGATATACAGGTCCAACCGCGCAAGATCATTACCGCGCCGACCTGGTCTGGTATCGAGTCCGAGCATGTGTCGTATACATCGGGTTACACCAACATTCATGAGCATATTCCGTTCCGCACGCTGACCGGTCGCGCTCACTTCTATCAGGATCATGAATGGTTCCAGGACTTCGGCGAGACTTTCTGCGTCTTCCGTCCGCCGCAAGATCTGAAATCGTTTGACAAGGTTCCGGCGCATATCCTGAAGAAGCCGCACCTCAAGCTCAGGTTCCTCACGCCGCACGGCAAGTGGGGCATCCATTCGAGCTACCAGGATACGCTGCGCATGCTGACGCTGTTCCGTGGCGGGCCTCATATCTGGATATCGGAAATAGATGCCCAGCAGGTCGGGATCAAGGACAACGACTGGGTGGAGCTGATCAACAGCAATGGCACCAGCATGTGCCGTGCGGTGGTTTCACAGCGCATTGCGCGCGGTGTGTCGGTGATGCATCATTCCCAGGAGAAGAACGTAAATGTGCCGGGATCGGTTACCACCAACAAACGTGGCGGTACCCACAATGCGCTGACGCGGGTCATCATCAAGCCGACCAATATGGTTGGCGGCTACGTGCAACTGGCCTACAGCTTCAATTATATGGGCACGGTCGGCTGCAACCGCGATACCGAGATCATCCTGCACAAGGTGGAAGACCAGGATATCAAATGGCTGGAGGCACCGCTTACCCCGGAACGGGAAGCGCAACGCAATCCCGCCGGAATCGGCACGCGCTGATCGCCGCGTAAATCGAACTAGGATAATTAGGAGAGCCTCATGAAAGTACGAGCACAATTCGCTTTGATCTTCAGCCTGGACAAGTGCATCGGTTGCCACACTTGCTCTGTGACTTGCAAGAACACCTGGACCAACCGCAAGGGCATGGAATACGTCTGGTTCAACAACGTCGAGTCCAAGCCCGGCATCGGTTACCCCAAGAACTGGGAAAATCAGGAGAAATGGCGGGGCGGCTGGACTCTGGTCAACGGCAAGCTGGAACTGAAATCCGGGGGGCGCGCGTCGAAGCTGCTGAACATCTTCGCCAACCCCGATTTGCCGCAGATAGACGATTATTACGAGCCGTTCACCTACAACTATGCCCGCCTGCAGAATGCGCCGCTGTCCGAGGCAACGCCGACCGCCCGCCCGGTCTCGCAGATCACCGGCGAGACCATCGAGAAAATCAAGTGGGGGCCGAACTGGGAAGACATCATGGCGGGGGAGTGGTCCAGCCGCAGCGCGGACAAAAACATGGACAACGTCGGCAGAGAAATCTACGGCCAGTTCGAACAGACTTTCCACCTGTACCTGCCGCGCATCTGCAACCACTGCCTGAACCCGGCGTGCGTGGCTTCCTGCCCGTCGGGCACGCTCTACAAGCGCGAGGAAGACGGCATCGTGCTGGCCGACCAGGACCGCTGTCGCGGCTGGCGCTTCTGCCAGAGCTCATGCCCGTACAAAAAGGTGTATTACAACTGGGAATCCGGCAAGGCGGAGAAATGCATCGCCTGCTACCCGCGCGTGGAATCCGGTATGCCGACCATATGCTCCGAATCCTGCGTCGGGCGCATCCGCTACAACGGCATCATGCTCTATGACGCCGACCGCATCGAAGAACTGGCCAGCACGCAAAACGAGCAGGATCTGTACGAAGCGCAATGCAAAATCTTTCTGGATCCGAACGATCCGGCGGTGGTTGCCGCAGCGCGCGCAGAAGGCATCAACGAAGACTGGATCATCGCCGCGCAGAAATCGCCGATTTACAAAATGGCGATTGACTGGAAGATCGCCTTCCCGCTGCACCCGGAATACCGCACGCTGCCGATGGTGTGGTACGTGCCGCCGCTGTCCCCGGTACAGAACCAGATTGACCAGGGCAAACTGCCTACCGGCCCGGACGGCGTGATCCCGCTGGCCAGCGCGATGCGCGTGCCGGTCAAATACCTCGCCAACCTGATGACCGCCGGCAAGGAAGCGCCTATCGTGAACGCGCTGAACCGTCTCATCGCCATGCGCAGCTACCAGCGCATGAAGCGCGTAGATGGCGTGGTCAATACCACCGCCCTGGAGGCTGCGGGCATCAGCGAGGAAACGGCGCAGGACATGTACCGCTACCTGGGGATCGCCAACTACGAAGACCGTTTCGTCATTCCCACCAGCCACGAAGAAGAGCGGCTGGATGACGCGCACGGCTTCCAGGGCCAGAACGGGTTCTCTTTCGGCAACGATTCCTCGACCGGCATCAGCAGGGTCACGCTGTTCCCGCGCCGCCGCAAGGAGTCCATGGAGCCAAGGGAAAAAGCACCGTTCGCGGGCGACCGTTAAGGGGGAAAATCATGCAAATTTATAAAGTCCTGTCGTTGCTGCTGGAGTATCCGGATCAGGAGTTGCTCGACAACCTGCCGGAAATCCGCGCGTTGACCGACAGAAGCGCGGATCTTGACACGGCGGAAAAAGTGGCTTTGCGGAAACTCTATGAGTACCTGTCAGGCAAGCCGCTGATTGACCTGCAGTCGGACTACGTGAAAACCTTCGACTTCACGCCGGAGCACAGCCTGCACCTGACGCATCACATGTTCGACGATGACAGCGACAGGAACCGCGGACCGGCGTTGATAGATTTGGGCGAGATGTTCAAGGAATACGGTGTAAAGACGGTAACCAACGAGTTGCCGGACTATCTGCCGCTGATTCTGGAATTCGTCGCCTATCTGGACGAAAACGAGGCGACGGTATTCCTGTCCGATGCGCAGAAGGTGCTGGGCATATTGGCCGATAACCTGGCCAAGGCAGACAGCCCGTACGCCGCACCGCTTTCCATCGTCAAGAGCCGGGCGACCCTGACCCGCTTGGCCGCTTAAACCTATTAGGAGAATTGAGATGAAAGAAAGTGTATTTACCCTTCACAACCTGATCTTCGGCGTATATCCCTATATCTGCCTGGCAGTATTCTTCATCGGCAGTTGGCTGCGCTTCGATCGGGAGCAATACACGTGGAAAACCGATTCCACCCAGTTGCTATCCAAGGACAACATGCGCCTGGCGAGCAACCTGTTCCACATCGGGGTGCTGCTGATTTTCTGCGGGCATTTTGTGGGCCTGTTGACGCCGCACTTTATCTTCGCGGCGATCATGCCGGATATCACCCACCAATATCTGGCGATAACGGCGGGCACCATTTTCGGCATTACGGCTTTCCTGGGGGGGGTCATCCTGTGGTTCCGGCGGTTCTTTAACCCGCGCATTTCGCTGACGAGCCGGTGGTCGGACAAGTTTGTCCTGACCTGGCTGATGATCACGCTGATTTTCGGCTTGCTCACCATCCCGACCTCCATCGGCCATGCCGGGCACGGCGATCCACGCGTAGTCACCTCGCTGGCAGAGTGGATACAGAGCATCGTTTATCTGTACCCCAACCCGGCCTTCATCGAAGGGGTTGACCTGATCTTCAAGTTGCACCTGTTCTTTGGCATGACGGTGTTTCTGATATTTCCGTTCACCCGGCTGGTGCATATCTGGAGCGCCCCATTCACCTACCTGACCCGCTCCTACCAGCTCGTGCGCACCAAGCGGGTGAAGTACCAGGAAGTTGACCGGTACGACCTCGGCAAGTCGCCGGAACAGTAAACCGTCCCTGGTGAAACAACTAGCCATCCCACTAAGCAACCAGAAGACGGTTGCCAAGTGGTTGGTTATAGCGCTGCCCGACCGTTTTTCGCGGAAGGGCAGCGCCTTCCAGATGTGATTCCCGGAACGATTCGCGTTGCGGCCCGCCGGTTGACCCTATCATCCCTCTCAACGGTTGCACATGCGCGACGTCAACATATTCCTGAAGGGCTTCAGGCGCTTCCAGCACCACTATTTCGACCGTAACCCGGAATTGTTCGATCGGTTGTTCGCGGAAGGACAGCAGCCGCGCGCGCTGATGGTGGCCTGCTGCGATTCGCGCTGCGACCCCGGTGTGCTGACCGACAGCAAGCCCGGCGACCTGTTTGTGGTGCGCAATGTCGCCAACCTCGTTCCGCCATACATCCATGCGACTTCCTATGCGGGCACCACGTCCGCCATTGCGTTTGCGATATGCAACCTGAAGGTGGAGCACGTCATCGTCATGGGGCATGCCCGATGCGGCGGCATCCGGGCGTTGATGGAGAACCGGCCACCCGCTTGCGACGAAGAACGGCTCATCGCCAAATGGCTTGGAATCGCCGAAGATGTCCGGCAGCGGGTAATGAAAGAACTGCCGGGAAAACTGCAGGAAGTCCAGGCGCGCGCCTGCGAGCAGGCGGCCATTCTCAAGTCGCTGGAAAACCTGATGTCCTATCCCTGGATCGGCAGCCGTGTAAACGAGGGCAGGCTGGCGCTGCATGGCTGGTATTTCGACATGGAATGCGGGGCGTTAATGCAATACGACAGCGACGCCGGGGAATTCCGTGTGACGGAACTGCACCCGGATCATCCGGAAGAGTCCCTGAGGCCGCAACGGCTGTTTGAGAATTGGGAATCCAGCCCGCCGTAGTAGGGGTCAGGGCTGTTCCAGCGACAGACCGGGCACCGGCAGCCCGATGTGCTTCAGCGCTTTCATGATTTCTCTCGTGGAGAGCACGAGGTCGCGTATCGCGGGATCATAGTTCTTTTGCTCGGCTTCCTCTTCTGCCAGTTCGCGCAGTCTTTTTGCATTGCTGATGTTATTGTTGTACTCGGCATCCGCTTTCGCGTGAAGCTTCTCCAGCGCGGTGTCGAGCAATCCGAGGTGCGCATCGTTGTAAGCGAGTTCGTCCGCGTATTTCAGCGCCGGGGTAGAGAATGTATGGTCGAAGGTTAATTTTTTGCCGTCGCGGACATCCTTTAATACTATCTTCATCATGTAGTATGCCTGGTTCACAATGGCCAGAGCCCCGGATGGATCCTTGATCGTTTCGGCTTGCGTGAGCAGCGCTTTCACGTTTTCGATCTGCGCGGTTTTCTTTATTTCATTTCTCTTGTCAATCTCCTCGAACTGCTTCAGCAGAGCCTTGATGCTGGCTGTTCTTGCCGCCAGCACCCGCTCGTCCCGCGCCTGGTGGCTCTGGGTTTGCGAAGCTTTCACGGCAGCCTGGTATGCATCCCAGGCCTCGGTATACATTCTTTCTGCGGCACTCGTGTCACCCGCTTTGAACGCGGCCTCCGCATCCTCGGTCAGTTGCGTGATTCGCGCGAGCTCCGCTTCATCAAATTTGCTCCGCGAAGCATTGGACAGAATTGTCTCGAAATTGTGGATTTTCTGGTAGAGCGACAGCGGTGCCGGCTTTGCTGCGGCGATGGCCGGAAGAAAAAATGCCGCCGCAAGAATGCCGGGCACAAATTTCATCAGCAGTCTGGAATCGCGTTTTGTCATGATGCCTCCATTAGTAAATATGCGAAAAGATCGGGGCTAGCCAATGAATACTGTGCCACAGTTATTCATTGACGAGCCTAACGCACATGGCGCAGGCCACCCCGAATGATGAATCGTCTGCGCCATGCGCGTTTCCCTCACATCCCGCGACACGTTACTGGCGGAGCCAGCCGCTTGCGGGAGCGGGTGTGAGGCG
>JACRPU010000079.1 GCA_016223025.1 Nitrosomonadales bacterium
CCAAAACCTAAAAAACTGAAGCAGGAGTTCGCTGTGCCATCTAATCTTCGTAACAAAGCGCCGTCTTCTCTCGACATTTCCGTCCCAATCCACCCGTGGCGGATGGTTCTACCGTAATTACGTGAATACCCCACTTACTTTTTGCGGTTATGCGGCTGCCAGCGCTTGAGCAACAGAGCATTGCTGACCACCGACACCGAGCTCATCGCCATGGCCGCGCCCGCGATCACCGGGTTGAGCATGCCGAGCGCCGCCAGCGGGATACCCAGCACGTTGTAGGCAAAAGCGAAGAACAGGTTCTGGCGGATTTTCTTCAGCGCCGCGCGCGACAGGCTGATGGCGTCGGCCACGCCCATCAGGTCGTTGCGCATCAGGGTGATGTCGGCCGCCTCGATGGCGATGTCGCTGCCGCTTCTCATGGCGAAGCTTACGTCGGCGGCAGCCAGCGCCGGCGCATCGTTGATGCCGTCGCCCACCATGCCGGCCATTTCGCCTTTCGCCTTGAGCGATTGCACATGCCCGGCCTTGTCCTGCGGCAATACTTCGGCGCGGAATTCCCCTATCCCCGCCTTGCCGGCGATGGCCTGCGCGGTGGCGGCATTGTCGCCGCTCAGCATCACCGCGCGGACGCCCATTGCGGCCAGCCGTTTCACCGCGCCGGCGCTGCTGGCGCGCAGCGTGTCGGCGAAGGCGATGGTTCCGGCCAACGCACCTCCCTCGCCCCCGGAAGCAAGGGAAGCAAGTTTGGCCACGGCGATGACGGTCTTGCCCTGCTGTTGCAGGGCAAGAATCTGCCGGCTATCCAGCGCGATATTTTCTCCGGCGATAAATACCGGCGAACCGAGCAGATAATTTATGCCGCCGATTTCCGCGCGCAAGCCGCTGCCGGAAAGCTCATGGAAGGAATCCGGCGGAATGAGCGCTGTCTGCTGCGCCTGGGCATATTCCAGCAGGGCGCGCGACAAGGGATGGGTGGAGCCCTGCGCCATGCTGGCAGCAATTTGCAGCAGTTCGCTTGCGCCGCTTCCCGGCGCAGGCAGCAGATCGGTGACGCTGGGTTTGCCGGAGGTCAGGGTGCCGGTTTTATCCACTACCAGCACGGAAAGTTTGTGCGCACGCTCCAGCGCGGCGGCGTCCTTGACCAGGATACCGGCGCGGGCGGCGCGCCCGGTGGCGACCACTACCGCAGTTGGCGTGGCCAGCCCCAGCGCGCACGGGCAGGCGATGACCAGCACCGACACCGCGTTGATGAGCGCTGCGGCAAAGCCGCTGCCTGCCGCCCACCAGGCAAGAAAAGTCAGAGCGGCAATCGCCAGCACGACCGGCACGAAAATGCCGGAGATTTTGTCCGCCAGTTTTTGTATCGGCGCCTTGGAACCCTGCGCCTGTTCCACCAGGCGGATGATCGCGGCCAGTTGGGTTTGCGCGCCCACCGCCACGGCGCGGCATTTGAGCAAGCCCTGCTGGTTCAGGGTGGCGGCGTACACCTTGTCGCCGCCGCGCTTCTCCAGCGGCAGGCTTTCTCCCGTGAGCATGGATTCGTCCACGCTGGAGGCCCCTTCCAGCACCTCACCATCCACCGGCACGCTCTCGCCGGGCCGCACCCGGAAAATATCGCCGGGCTTTACCTGCGCCACCGGCACTTCCGCCGTGCCGCCGTCGTGCTCCACATGCGCCAGCCTGGGTTGCAGGTCAATCAAGGCTTCCAGCGCGGCGGAAGCCTTGCCCTTGGCGCGCGCCTCCAGCAGTTTGCCCAGCAATACCAGTGTGATGATGGTGGCGCTGGCTTCGAAATATACCGGTTGCTGCATGTTTGTCAGCAGCATGGCGCAACTCAGCAGATAGGCCGCGCTGGTGCCCAGCGCAACCAGCACGTCCATGTTTGCGCCGCCGCCGCGCAGGCTGTGCCACGCGCCGACATAGAAACGCCTGCCCGCCCAGAACTGCACCGGGGTGGCGAGCAGCCATTGCAGCCAGATCGGCAGCATGGCGCCGTCATGGGAATGGGAGAGGCGGGCAAACAGCATCAGCCCCATTTCCAGCAACAGGGGAGCGGTAAGCAACAGGGCGAGAACAAATTGCGTGCGCTCGCGGCGATAGGCGGCGGCACGCTCCAGTTTTTCCGCCGCGAAATCGCGCGCCGGGTGGGCGTCGTAACCGGCGCGCCGCACTGCCGCGATCAGTGCGGCGAGAGTGGCGGACTGCGGGTTGAAATCTATCCGCGCTTTTTCCGTGGCGAAATTTATCTGCGCGGAAACTTCCGGCATGCGGTTGAGCACCTTTTCGATGCGCGCGGCGCAGGCGGCGCAAGTCATCCCGCTGATTTGCAGCTCGGCGCGGCTTGAAATCCGGTTATCCATAACGCGCCCAATTTACCACGATCCCGGCAGGCGGGATAATCGGGCGGAATTCCTTCGTGCCCGCCAGGCTCAGGGATCGCGCCCCGCAGCAAAAAAATCCACAATCCGCGCAAACTCGCTTACACCAAGATTCTCCGCGCGCAACCGCGCGTCCACCCCCAGTTTTTCAAAACCCTCTTCGTTCAAATAATCGCGCAGCGCGTTGCGCAAGGTTTTGCGCCGTTGCCCGAACGCGGCGGCGACAATTTTCGCAAACAGTTTTTCATCGCGCACCAACACCTTCTTTTCCGGTAGCGGAACCATGCGCACGATGGCCGAATCCACCTTGGGCGCCGGGCGGAACGCTTCCGGCGGAACATCGAGCAGTTTTTCCATGCGGAAGCGGTATTGCAGCATCACCGACAAGCGTCCGTAGGCGGGCGTGGAAGGCGCGGCCACCATGCGCTCCACCACTTCGTTTTGCAGCATGAAGTGCATGTCGCTGATGCGCCCCGCATATTCCGAGAAGTGAAACAGCAGCGGCGAGGAAATGTTGTACGGCAGGTTGCCCACGATGCGCAGCGGCGCGGGCAGTAACGACGGATCGAATTTCAGCGCGTCTCCGGCGTGGATGACCAACTGATCTTTCGGATATTCGTTTTCCAGTCGCGCAATGATATCGCGGTCTATCTCCACCACGTGCAGCCGGTTGAGATGCCGGAGCAGCGGGCGCGTCAAAGCGCCCAGGCCGGGGCCGATCTCCACCATGTTGTCGGCGGGTTCGGGGCGGATGGCGCCGATGATGTCGGCGATGATCCGCCCATCCAGAAGAAAGTTCTGGCCAAACCTTTTTTTGGCTTTATGCATTTGGGGAATAAACCATGCGCAGATTATACATGGCGACATAAATCACGCCGCATCAGAGCCGTTCGTGGCGATCCCTTCGATTAACCCAGGACAGGCTTGTCGAAGTGCAATTATCCTGAAAACCTCAGTTGGAAATGGGCCATCCAGGAGCAGCCCCTCATCCCCAGCCCTTCCCCCGGAGGTGGAAAGGAGCAAAACCCCTCCCCCTCCGGGATAACCAGCCGCTTGGCCGCCGTTTTTTGGCGGCTTAGCAGAATGGCTGGTAGTTTC
>JACRPU010000076.1 GCA_016223025.1 Nitrosomonadales bacterium
CATCCTTCATACGCTTCCTCGAATCTCATCTTCCGTATCTCCTGTAGCACTTTTGTCGGCTTCATATCGCCCTCCTCGGGCAATAGGACAACCGGACAGATTGCGTGCTACAAAACCGGACAGATCAAAAACTCGCAACAGTAAATTGCCCGTTACTTTACCGCGCGCAAACCGGCTTGCACTGGCACAAACTCGATTCCGGCTTGCTCCAATATCCACGCTTCGATTTTGACGTGCCACAAGTGCAGCAAGCCTACACGCACTCCAGCATCGGGTAGTTGAACCTTGCATGGTTTCCCTTTCCCGCCAGTTTTAATGACGCGCAGACGGTCATCGTATTGCTGCCGAACTTCTGGTTCACGTTGTGCAGCGTCTCCAGTAATTTCAGGTGCTTTTCTTCCTGCCGTTGCTCCGCCTGCTGAAACAGGTCGAAGTTTCCGGCCTGCCGGATGGCGATGCCTGTGGCAATCAGGCCGCAAGCGCGGTATCGCTGCCCCGGATCGAACATGTCGTCCAGCGCCTTTCCGGCCTGTTTCGCCAGCAGAAAATAATCTGCCGTCGGGTAAGGCAGCTCCGATGTGATCGCCTGTTTGGCAAAGGATTTCAGCGCCAGAAAAACGGTGAGGTGTTTTGCGGTGATGCGCTTTTCCATCAGCGCCCCGGACAAGCGCATGGCGTGGTGAATGAGGTGCGCGTGAATGGTTGCCTTATCCCCGGTCACCTGCCCCATGGAGGCGGTGCGCGCCACGCTTTTGGGCAGCCCGGCTTCCGGTTCCACACGATAGACAGGCGTGCCGTTGAGCTCGTGCCACAGGTCTGTCCCGGCCCTGCCGAGCAACCGCCCGATCAGGTGTTCTCCGGCGGCGGCAAAGTCGGCGCCGCTGCGGATGCCAAACTTGTCGAGCAGCGCTTCACGGTTGGCGCCTATTCCGGGTATGTCGCGCACGCTGACGCGCTGGAGAAATTCCAGGATGCGCCTGCCAGCCACGATGGTTGTGCCGTTGGGTTTGTTGTATTCCGATGCCATCTTGGCCAGCGTCCGGGTTGCGGATACGCCAACCGAGACGGTGACCCCCACTTGCTGATGGACGGCCTCGCGGATGTTGTCGGCAATCTGCCGGTAAGGTTTCCGGTGCAGCGCGCGCAATCCGTTCATGTCCATGAAACCTTCGTCAATGGAATATTCCTCAACCGCCGGGCTGAAGCGCCTGAGAACGGAAAACAGCTTGTCGGATATCTGTCCGTAGTAGCGGAAATCGGCGGGCAGAAAGGTGGCGCCGGGCATCAGCTTTCTGGCATCCCATACCGTCATGCCGGTGGTGATGCCGGCCTCCCTGGCGTCATAGGTCTTGGCGACGATGCAGGCGTCCTGGCTGGACATCACGCAGACCGGAATGTTCTTCAGGTCGGGGCGGCGCAACAGCTCGCACGATGCGTAGAAACAATCCGCATCCACATGGGCGATGGCGTTTGGCCAGTCGGGGGGCGGCATGATCCCGGAGCGGGTTATTTGTACTTGCGGAACTGGCCGACGGCGACCCCGAAAATCTCCAGGTCACCTTTGGGGCGGATGACCGGATAAGCGGGGTTGGCCGGAATCAGGACGAATTTTCCTTTTTCCCTGCCAAGCGTCTTGAGTGTGAATTCGTTGTCCACGATGGCAATGACCATGTCGCCCACATTCGCTGCGGCACGCTTTTCCACCACGACGGTGTCGCCGGGCAGGATGCCAGCGCCGGTCATGGAATCGCCTTTTACCGTTACCAGCACGGTGCGGGAAGGGTGGCTGACCAGGTATTCGTCAATGGTGAGCGTGTCATGGCGCATATCCCCCGCCGGGCTGGGGAAACCCGCACGCACGCTGTCATGGATGGGGCGATCAAAGAATCTCCTGCCGGGCTTGAGGCGTTTTTCCGGGGTGGATTCCAGAAAGCCCTGCAACTTTAGCCGGGCCACCAGCGCTGCCACCGGGGACTTGGATTTGAACCCTACCAAGGACATGATGGTGGAATAGGGCGGCAATACGCTGTGGGCGGCGTAGTAATCCTGAAGCATGGCGAGGTGATCGGCATCGTTTTCCATGGCGACACAATATGGAACGATCGTTCTTTTGTCAAATTTTCGACACGGGAGCGCCCGCAACTAGGCCAATGATGGGCGGCAAGGCGCGGAACAATTCCCGGATTTCCCATTTCCGGCTCTCACAATCTGGACAAAAAATGTCTCATCGCCGCCGTTTCCGGCTTGCCGAATTCGCGCACTGTTTCCGTTCTGGCTCGCGCTGGCGCCATCGGCGGGCAACAAGCATATTTCTGGCACGCAATATGCACATCCACTATCAAGGAGAGCCGATTCAAGTTAGTTGTCTGGAATCCGATAAAACAACCATGAAGTTCGAGTTTGAAATGGAGGCGATCATGTTTACATTACTTGTCTATTACCACGATGTATTGCGCTATACCATTTTTGGAAATGCGGAAAAAGCGCAGGAGTTGCGGAGCCAGGGGTTTTATGTCGAGGTCAGACCCGCCCCAGTGCGGTATTAACGTGAATCTCGCGCAGCGAGGGCTTCGCCCTCTCTCCCTCTGGGAGAGAGTAGAGTGAGGGAACGGGCATAGCGAGTTTCATAATCAGGGGTGGCTACTCGCCATGATCGTTAGCGTGAAATACATTTACGAAAACAGCCGTATGTTGCATGGAATCAATCTGTTACTCTGTGGATAAGTTCAGGCCCAGTAGAACCTATTTCATAATCAGGTGCGCTGCGCTTCTGCTGCATGAAAGTTAGGGTCGCGCGCCGACAGTTTGTGCCGGATGGTCAGATCAAGTCGGGCAACGGAAGCAAAAGGAGGTGTGCCATGGGTATCGTAATGAATATGAGCAGCTACGAAATCGAACAGAATCCGGTGGAAGAAGAGTACGGGGATGAGGTCATGTTCGCTGGCTGGAACCCCGCAGTCGCCTTGTTGCACCAGCAAGCCGTGGCCGAGTCAGCCGACCGGCAGGCAGCCATGCCAGCCGATCTCGCAACGGTAGATGCGGAATCGTTTCTGCGAAAGATGTACGCCTATCAGCGGTAAGGTGATTGCCGCACGCTACATTGCCGCATAACGTTTCTTGGCGGCAACCACTTTCACGATGTAATCGCGCGTTTCCGCATAGGGCAGGTCTGTTTTGAGTTTTTCATACACTTCTTCGGGGGAGAGCGAGTTGATCTTGCCGAGCGCTTCCGTCTGTCTCGCGCTCCCCCTGGCGGGGCTGAACGCCCGGAACACGTTTCCCGCACCGGTGTTATAGGCGGCAATGGCGCAGTATTCGCGCGAGACCGGATTGCCGATGTCTCTCAGCGGGCTGTCGTTCATCAGCACGCCCAGATAGGTTGAACCCAGTTCGATGTTGTTCTCCGGTTCGAACAGGTATTCTCTGGTGGGAGGTTCGTCTATCCCCCTGGCTTTCCGGTAGGCGTCCCGCCCTCCGCTCGTGGGAACCAGTTGCATCAGGCCAAAGGCGGGGGCGCCGGAAACCGCAAAGGGGTTGAACCCGCTCTCGACCTTCATCACCGCAAAGATCAGGCTGCGGCTGACTTCGGTGGTTTCCGAATGTTTGCGCACCAGCGGCGAGAATTGCATCGCTTTTTTCTCCACATGGTTGTTCACCATGGCAATCTGGACATACCGGACGTTCCTGCTTGCGCCGTTGACGGTGATTTTCCGGGCCTGCAATTTGCTGCCGACAAGATAGTCGGCGAACTGTCCGGCATCTTCCCGCGTGGCGATCAGATTGCCGTTCTGGTCCGGTATCAAGCCCTGCAAGTAGGGTGTGCCATCCAGCCCGACGGGCTTGTCGGAAAACAAATCCACCGCGCGAGGGTCGCCCGGCGTCATCAGGGCGGCCACGATCGCGCCTTTCATTTTCTCCTGGACCTTTTCGTCCTCCAGATGTTCGATCAGCATCGTGCCCCGGTCAAAATCAACGATGACGCGGTTCCTGTAATCTTCGGTGTATTTGACGTAGCGGGTTTTGGTGGGCAGTTCCCCGGCTTCCTTCTTGCCCCATTTCTTCCCGCTTTCTTTCCGCAGATTGCCGATCAGCCGGTTGTATTCGGCCTGCGCCCGCTTGATGTCCTCGAACACCCGTTCGGGGTCGTATTTGTATGCGTTCACCCTGCTCTTGGCCAGCGCCTGCAGCGCCTTGCCGGGATCCTTTTCCAGCGCGATGCGCATCATTTCCTGCCTGGAGCATCCGGCGAGCAGCGCGGCGGCGAGCAATGAAGCGGCAAGCAACCGGCTATTCCTGTTCATTCTTGATCTTTCTCCATCAAAACCGTGCCGCAACTCATGATGGGCGCGATGCGCTGGCAAACGCCAGATCCAGAATATCCGAAGCATCCCACCAGCGGTCCGGCGCATTCAGCAGCACCAGTAACACTTCCACTCCGCCGCGCTTCGCGTAGGCGATCAGGCATTTGCCCGCCTTGGGCGTGTAGCCGCTCTTGAGGCCTAGCGCGCCCGGATAGCGCCCGATCAACGCATTCTTGTTTTCCAGCCGGTAACGGCGCAAGCCGTCAACCGAGGAAATTTCCGCTTCGTTTTTTGCCGCCATTCCGGTGGCTGCGCTGTTCTTCAGCACTTCGTTCGCCAGCACCGCCAGGTCGCGCGCGGTCGAATAATGATGGTCCGCATCGTGCCCGCAGGCGTTGGCGAAATGCGTGTCGCGCAGGCCGAGTTCCCGCGCCCGCCGGTTCATGCGCCGCACAAATTGCTCCTGGTTGCCCGCGACATGAGCCGCCAGCGCATGGCAGGCATCGTTGGCAGAACCGATCAGCATGGCCGCCAGCAAATCTTCCGCATGAAATTTGTCGCCGCCCCGCAGCCTGATGCGCGCGCCGCTTTCCCGTGCCGCCTGGCGGCTGACCGTCACAACCGCTTGCGGCCGATACGCATCCAGCACCAGCAAGGCAGTCATCAGTTTGGTCAGGCTGGCGGGCGGCAATCGCCGCCCCGCTTCTTTTTCCCACAGCGGCGAGCCGTTGACCTGCACCAGGTACGAGGAGGCAACCTGCGGGAAGGGGTCGGGCTGCGCCAGCGCCGTTTGGCACGCCAGCAACAGCCCGAGCAAGAATACGCTTGTCACGCTAGAACTTGAACAGTCCCTTGAGTTTCTTGGCGCCTTCCAGAACCTGATCCGCCGTGGGGTTGCCGGTGGGGGAGGAGGGTTTGCTGCCAGGCTTCTCGTCTTCCGCATTCGCTTCCGCCTTCTGTTTGCCGGAGCCGGATTTTCCGGATTCACCGCTCGAATCGCTGCCGGCATCTTCCTCCGCCAGCGCGCCGCCCATGCATGCTTTCATCTTCTCGCCTGACGTATAGCCGCGCCCTTCGCATTCCTCGCGCTTGCGCGCCAGCTCGCGGAATGTTTTGGCTTCCGCCGGGCAGTTCGCTTCCAGGAAAGACAGCGGCCCGCTGCGCGCCCTGGTTTTGCACAGGGATTTCTTCATGCTGTCGAGGTTCACATTGCATGTTTTGATAACCGAGGCCGTGCCTTTGGATTGTTCCTGCTGGGCCAGCACTTCAAAGGCTTGCCAGTCGCGGGGGACATCGTCGCGCACTGCCTGGCACAATGCTTCCTTCTTGCCGGGGCAGACGGGTTTGGCGCCGAGAAACATGGAGGAGGAGGATATCCACCGGGAAGCGTTGAATCCGGAGGTGTCGCACATCTTGTCCATCTGGCCTTTCGCTTCTTTTTCGTATGCCTGCGCCTTCTTTGTCATTTCCTCGGGATCGCAACTGCCGCCGATCCGCTTGCCGCTGTAGCTGGTCTTCATGTCCACGTCATGCCCTTCGGACTTGCCGGTCATGCGCGCGGTGCCGCGATAGCTGTCGCGCTCGTGCGTGGATTCCCCTTCCATGTACATGGTGCCTTCTTTTTCGACGCACTTTCCCTTGTAGCTGACCTTGTTGCCGGAGGTTTTGATGTCCGTCATTTTGCAATTGCTGTTTTTGTCCTGCGTGTGCTGGGGGTCCTTTTCTCCCCCCGGCGGCATGCATACCTTGACGGTGGTGGCGGGCATGGCAAACGGCATTCCCTGCATCTCCATCTTGGTGGTTACCTCCCAATACTCGCCCTGCGCCGCCCGGGCGCCGGAGGAAGCCAGCGCGGATAACAGCACACCACAGATCAACCAATGCTTGTTCATGCTTGCTCCCCTTTGTGAACGATAAAAAATTGTGAAAAACTGGCGCATACAGACTGTCTGAAAATTCGCGGATGGAAGCTGATGCCTTGAAGTTCGCATACCCTACGCCATTATTCCGCCTGGATCAATGTGCAAAATTGCCGGCGCGGCTTCACGGTGCCGGGTTCGGGTACAACCCATGCACCGCCTCGATCTTCTCCAGCACTTCCGCCGACAGCACCGTCTCCGCGCTGTCCAGATTTTCCCGCAACTGTTGCACGCTGGTTGCGCCGAGCAGGACGCTGCGCGCGAACCATCTCGTTCTTGCAAAGGCGAGAGCCATGGTCGCCGGGGTCAGCCCGGCCTCTTTTGCGATACGCGCATATTCCCTGGTGGCGGCGGGCACGTTGGGCTTGTTGTAGCGCTGGCCGAACCCAGGAAATAACGTGATGCGCCCCCTGGCGTTCGGATCGGCGAGGTATTTTCCGGTGAGCCAGCCGAACGCCAAAGGGCTGTAGGCGAGGAAGGCGAACTGGTATTCGTCGTGCGTGTAGTTGATCTCGAAGGCATCCCACAGGAACTTGATGTACTCCTGCTCCTTCGGGGTCTTGAAGGAGAGCGGCAGGTAATCGGCAAGTTCGGCGGCTTCTTCCATGGCTCAGGCATCCGCCAAGGTGGACTTATCCTTGCCCCAGTGCTCCTGAAAATTAGGGCCGTCCGACTTGGGCTTCATCTCCGGTTTACGGATCTGAATAGTCAAAGGAATCGGAAAATCGGCTCCAATAATAGCAGCCTCGCCCGGTCTCAAATTTGGCAGGAAGGCTGATGCTGACCGGTCAATTTCCCCGCATGCGCGCTCGACAACCTCACGGTCACGGTCATTTGTGAGACGATGGACGATTAGCGTTCCCATCTGGCTGAGAACACCCTCGGTAATGTCGCGAGGGCGCTGCGTCGACAGGCAAATATTCAACCCATATTTGCGGCCCTCCTTCGCGATGATTTCAAAGGCATCAAGCCTGGCGGCATAATCTTCGGCTCCGATGTGACGGCCAAGAAAATTGTGCGCCTCGTCAACGATGACAACCACGGGGCGCTTCACGAAGTCTCTATTGCGAGCTTTGGTCAGCAAATAGCGACCGATGACATTCGCGAAAATTTCGCGTGCATTGAATTCATAGGCAATCCCGCTCAGACAAATGCGGAGCAGCTTCCTGCTGCTGTCGATAAAGCCGTCGATCTTTTGAGTCAGTTGCTGATCAGTAGACGTGAAAACACACTTGAAGGCGGGGGATGTGAGTACCCCGTTGATGCGGGCGGCCAAGGAAAGACAATGCGCAAAGTTACCGTCTTCTTTCCCCCACTTGGTAGTGTCGTTATAGCCGTCAGGCCAGACGCACTCTTGCTCAATCTGTGATACCAAATGCTTGGCATCAAATGGTTGGTTCGGATCGTCCAGCTTGCTGGAGATATCAGATTCCTTTTCTGCGTCATGTACTGGTTTCTTCAACTGATTGAGCTTTCTGATATAGCCATCCGTAGCTAAATCTGGCTTTAGATTTGCCAACCTCAGACTTCTGATAGCTGCCCTCATCTTTGGACCTTGAACTTTGCCGGCCGGCTCAAAAAGTGCGACAAAATCCGACTCAATAAAACTCGTTGGGGGCAAAGTGCAAGAGATCGAGTTGTCGGCCCGTTCAACAGGCTCACCAAGGTGGCAATGCTCTACGTCTGCTCCGGCAAAACCGCGATACTCTCCCGTGGCATCAATAAGAATGAGCTTTGCCTTATGCTTTAGGCATTCCTCAATAACGCGTGCTGTCGTCCAACTCTTTCCTCCGCCCGTAGCACCAAGGATTGCCGTTGGAAAGAATAATGAAGCGGCAGTTTTGCGACTTGGCGTACTTGCGCGCCTGCTCTTTGCCGATCAACGGGTTTTTGTCTTCTGCCTTGGCTTCGAGTACGACGAGCGGAAAGCCTGCTTCATCGAGCAGCAGGAAGTCAATAAAGCCGTTGGAGGTGGTCTCGAAGTTTTCGCCAAGCGCATCAATTACAGCTTGAGTCAGTTTGACCTTGGGCTCAAGCACGATGTTGGCTTTGACTTTGCCGTCATCGAAAAAACGCCAACCTGCTTCTTCAAGCAGCTTGTTGAGTTTGATGCGGGCTTGGGCTTCTTTTGCTGCCATCCTGTCTTTCGTAAGATATTGGCGGTCTGCTGTTATCAGGTAATGGTTTGAGCTTGCGTGGGAAAGGATATGTGTGGCGGTAGATTATGCCTTAATCGTAACCCCCGTTACATTGTGATTTTGGATGAGGCAATTCGCCCGCGACAGCAGCAATGCCCTGGAATTGCCTTCTTCTGGCTGCGCTTTTATAGTGCGCGCCATGCCTGCACCAACATCGCAAGCCGCAAGCAGCGGCAATCTTTCTTTCCGCCAGGCCGTAGCGGCTGACGTGGTGGCCATCGTTGCGCTGGTCAATTCGGCCTATCGCGGCGAGCCGAGTCGAGCCGCGCCGGGTGGACGACCGAGGCCGACCTGCTGGGCGGGCAGCGCACCGATGCGGAAGAAATATCGCACCTGATCGGGATGGATGGCTCTGTGATTCTGCTGTGCCTGCTTGGCGACGAGATCATCGGTTCGGTGCATCTGGAGAAAGTGGGTGCGGCGGCGGCTTACATGGGTATGCTGGTCATCAGGCCGGTGTTGCAGGGGCGGGGCCTGGGCAGCCGGTTCATGGAAGCGGCTGAGAATTTCGTCCGTTCGGAGTGGCGTGTGGCCCGGATGCAGATGCAGGTGATCACGCTGCGCCATGAATTGATCGCCTATTACCAGCGGCGCGGCTACCGGCGCACCGGCGAGACCAGGCCATTCCCTGCTTCCGATCCGAAATTCGGCCAGCCCAAGGTGGGAGGGTTGATGTTTGAGGTTCTGGAAAAATCCTTACCGGTTTCCCCTTGAAATCGGCAAGACCGTCCCCATTTGCCTGTGCGTCCTGCCTGTAACCAAACGGAGAAAACGATGAACGACACCGCTACCCAAAACCGCGAAACCATGGGCTTTCAGGCCGAGGTGAAGCAGCTTCTGAACCTGATGATCCACTCGCTGTATTCGAACCGCGAGATTTTCCTGCGCGAGCTGGTTTCCAATGCGTCCGACGCCTGCGACAAGCTGCGCTTCGAGGCACTGCATAACGCCAGCCTGTTTGAGGATGATTCCGACCTGAATATCCGGCTCGCTTACGACAAGGAAGCGCGCACGCTGACCATCAGCGATAACGGCATCGGCATGAGCCGCGACGAAGTCATCGCCAATCTCGGCACCATCGCCAAGTCCGGCACGCGCGAATTCTTTTCGCGGCTGTCCGGCGACCAGCAGAAGGATGCGAACCTGATCGGGCAATTCGGCGTGGGTTTCTATTCTTCCTTCATCGTGGCCGACAAGGTGGCGGTGACGACGCGCCGGGCGGGCGAGAAGGCCGATCAGGGCGTGCGCTGGGAATCAGACGGCGGCGGCGAATTTTCCGTCGAGATGGTGGAGAAAACCGCGCGCGGCACGGCCATTACCCTGCATCTGCGCGAAGGGCAGGAAGACCTGCTGGAGGGCTATCGCCTGCGCGGCATCATCCGCAAATATTCCAACCACATCGTGCAGCCCATCCTGATGAAGCCCGAAAAACTTCTGGCCGGGCACCCGAAAGAGGAAGGGAAAGACGGCGCGCAAGCGGTGCCGGACGAGGACGAGACCGTCAATCAGGCGTTTGCGCTGTGGGCGCGCCCAAAAAACGAGATCACCGAAGAGCAGTACCGGGAATTCTACAAGCATGTCGGCCACGACTTCGATGACCCGCTGGCGTGGGTCCACGCGCGCGTCGAGGGCAGGCAGGAATACACGCAACTGCTTTACGTTCCGTCGCGCGCGCCATTCGATCTGTGGGACCGCAACACGCGCCACGGCATCAAGCTCTACGTGCGCCGCGTGTTCATCATGGACGACGCCGAGCAGTTGATGCCGCAATATCTGCGCTTCGTGCGCGGGGTGGTGGATTCCGGCGATCTGCCGCTCAACGTGTCGCGCGAGATTTTGCAGGAGTCGAAAGACATCGAGGCGATTCGTTCCGGCTGCACCAAGAAAGTGCTCGGCCTGCTGGAAGATATGGCCGCGAACGACAAGGAGAAATACACCAGATTCTGGGGCGAGTTCGGGCGCGTGATGAAGGAGGGCATCGGCGAGGATTTCGCCAACAAGGACAAGATCGCCGGGCTGTTACGTTTTGCGTCGTCCCATGCCGATACGGCGGAGGAATCGGTTTCGCTCGCCGACTACATCGCCCGCATGAAAGAAGGCCAGGACAAGATTTATTACATCACCGCCGACAGCTTCAACGCCGCGAAGAACAGCCCGCACCTGGAGGTGTTCCGCAAGAAGGGCATCGAAGTGCTGCTGCTGTCCGAGCGCGTGGACGAATGGGTGGTGAGCCATCTCGAAGCGTTCGACGGCAAGCAACTGGTTTCCGTCGCCAAGGGCGGACTGGATCTCGGCAAACTCGAAGACGAGGCGGAGAAGAAGGAGCAGGAAAATATCGCCAGCGAAATGAAAGACCTGACCGACAGGATCAGCGTCTGCCTCGCGGATCGGGTCAAAGAAGTGCGCGTGACCCACCGCCTGACCGATTCGCCCGCCTGCCTGGTGGCGGACGAGCACGACATGAGCGCCAATCTGGCGCGCATGCTGAAGACTGCCGGGCAGAAAGCGCCGATGTCGCAGCCGATACTGGAAATCAACCCCAAACATCCGGTGGTGCTGCGGCTGAAGGCCGAGGAGAAACGGTTCGACGACTGGGTTTCGGTGCTGTTCGACCAGGCGCTGCTCGCCGAGGGCGGCCAGCTCGACGATCCGGCCAGCTTCGTGAAGCGGGTCAACCAGTTGATGCTGGAGATGGGTAACAGGTGAGCGGGCCGGGTGCGATGCAAACCGGGATGGAAGTGCATGGTTCGGCAAAGCGATGGACAGCCGCACGAAGCGCGTATGCGACATGATGCCGCGCGTCAGATTGTCGCGCGTCAATGTGCCGCACACTCTTGTGTGGTACGTTGACTAACGTGAAACTCGCGTAGCGATAGTTCCATCAGACCTCGTCCCCTCTCCTGCCCTCACCCCATGCCCTCACCCGGATGGAGAGGGGGATTTCACGGGCAGGGCGAGGGAACGGGCAGGGCGAGTTTCATTTGGCCGCAAGCTCGAAACTTCGCTTCGCTCGTTTTCGTTGGCAGCTACTTTGCCATGCCCGTTACGAGCGGATTCCGATTTTCGGGAGCCAAGTGATTGTTTGATCGGGCAGCCTGTTTTTTTGCCTCGATAGATAAATATCGCTACATTCATGCCGCACACGGGTTCGATGCCTGTGTATCCGTGGTCATTTGCTTGTAAGGCTCTCTAACCTGAAGGAGGATAACCATGTACCCGATCCATACCCGAATTGTTGCCGCTGTGAGCCTGGCTCTTTGCGCTACCCTGAGCCATGCTGCCGATATTCAGATCAAAATGTCCGACAAGTCGCAAACAGACGGCGTGCTCGCTTTCGATCCAGGTTTTGTCAAGGCCAACGTCAATGACACCCTCGTTTTCATTCCCGCCGGCGCCGGCCATAACACCCGCAGCCTGCTGACTCCATCCGGCGCCGAGTCCTGGAAAAGCCCTTATGACAAGGAATTCCGGGTGAAACTGGATAAGGAAGGCGTGTATCTTTATGCCTGCGAGGCCCATAAAAGAATGGGTATGGTCGGCGTCGTGCAGGTCGGCAACCCAATCAACCTGGAAGAGGCCAAAGCTAAAGCCGCCGAGGAGAGTGCTTCCATGGTGCTGAACAAGGACCGCTTCACAAAGGCGCTCGGCCAGGTACAGTAAACCCGGATAATCCAGCAGCCGCAACATCTCCTCCCCCTCGACGGGGGAGGGGCATGAGAAGAGAATGAAGGGCGCCTCTAGAAATTCAAAGCTCTGACGGAGCTGCTGGTGAAACAACTGGCCATCCGGCCAACCAAGCAAAAAACGCTTGGTAAGTCGTTGGTTATAGCCGTTCCACCAGGCCGCCAAAGAACGGCGACCGAATGGCTGGTTATAAGCCAGACAAGGCGCGAGCAATAAATTGCGACGCGGCATCTGTGTGATAGGTGAGGAGTAATTTTTTGCGAGCAACGCAGTATTGCGACGAAGCGGGGTAAGCGGGCAATCCGCGAAGCGGATGCTCGCAAATTTGGATTTTTAGAGATGCCATGAAGAATTATTTTGCCCGCCCCATCCTGGCTGTTTCCTGTTTCTTCCTGCCATTCACGGCGCAAGCTCACGTCGGCACCGGGCCGACAAACGGGTTTGTTGTCGGCCTTGCCCACCCGATTGGCGGGCCGGATCATCTCCTTGCCATGGTGGCCATCGGTATATGGGCGGCCCAGATGGGGCAGCGCTCCATTTGGGCCGTACCGCTCGCTTTCGTGAGCGATATGGCACTGGGCGGCATGTTGGGGGTTTCTGGCATACCCATTCCTTTCGGTGAATCGGGGATCGCCGTTTCGGTGCTTGCATTGGGTATCCTGATCATTGCTGCCGCCAAGCTGCCGTTAGCAGCAAGCGTTGTTATTGTCGGGCTGTTTGCTGTTTTTCACGGATATGCTCATGGCGCCGAGATGCCGCTTGGCGCTTCCGGCACCGCTTACGGCCTCGGGTTTATTCTTTCCACCGTCTCGCTTTATTTGTGCGGCATCGGTTTTGGCATTTTGATGCAGCGTATTTCCATGCCTTGGGTCGTTCGTGCTGCCGGCGCTCCCATCGCGTTGTTTGGCGGATATTTGTGTTTGGCCGGATAGTGCGCACATCATCCTAACCGCTTGGGTTTCCTGGGCGCCACCGCACGAGCTTGAACAGCTCGAACCAGAACACGCCGCACAGCCCGGCGGCAACGCTCAGCGCGAATTGCTGCGGCGAGATCACCCCGAAAAATGGAGCACGTCGCGCAGAAAGGGCAGGATCAGCGCCGACAGGAGGAAGTCGAAGGCGCCGCCCGCTACTCACCACAGCGTGGTGGTTGCGGCTGCCGAATGTGCCCAGGATGGTGTGTTGCCGGGAGCGGTTGACCAGAAGCAGCCCGAGGTTGCCGATAACCAGCGTGGAAAAAGTCAGCGCGCGCGGGCTGGTAAGGTCGCGCAGCGCTTCCGGCACCCGTTCCGTCTTGTGCTCCTGATAGATGGCGATGGCCATCACCCTGCACACGAAACCCAGCAGCATCAGCGCATCGCCGACATCGCCGAGCAGCAGGTAGATTGCGTCCGCCGCGATCAGCAGCAGAAACATCGGTTCGCGCAACACCCCCGGCGCGATGCTGGCGAAGTTGCGCTTTCCGCTTGCGGGCAGCTCGTTCGCGCCTCCTACCCCTCATTCATTGCACGACATATGCGACAGCGCACCTTTAACCCCACAAAAGTCGGATGAGCCTCAATTTCAACCGCGACTGGATATAATCCCGGAATCCATCTGACCAAAATAATGCCGGAAACAAAAACCCGTGCCGAGAAAATATTTCAAGAAGTTTTTGCCCGGCCACGATACGGTGAAACAAAGCCGCTGGATAAAACCGTTCGGCGAATGGCTGCATCATCCCAATCTGTGGCATCTGCACCGGCGTTCTGTGGCGGGCGGGGTGGCGGTTGGCATGTTCTGCGGCCTGATACCCGGCCCCTTCCAGATGATCGGCGCGGCGCTGGCGGCAGTTCTGTTCCGCGTCAACCTGCCGGTGGCGATATTTACCACCTTGTACACCAACCCGCTCACCCTGGCGCCGCTGTATATGCTGGCGTACAAGCTCGGCGCGCTGGTTACCGGCCAGCACAACGGCTTGTCTGACACGAGCCTTGCATTTCCGGAAATGGGCTGGGACAACTGGTTCACTGTCCTGCTGGAGTGGGCGGTATCGCTGGGCAAGCCGCTTGCCTTCGGCCTGCTGCTGCTGGCCGCCATTCTTGCCATCGCGGGCTATTTCGCCGTGCGCGTGCTGTGGTACGCGGCGGTGGTGTTGGAGTGGCGCAGGCGCGCGGCGCGCCGCGCGAAAAAACAATGAATCCGGCCCCCGGATGCAACTGATCCCGGCAAAGCTGCCCGCCTTGCCGTCAGGGTATAGCTTCTTCTTCCGCTGCGCGCTGTTTCTGCTCATCGGCGCCAGCCTGTTGCGCAAACTGTTCGACCCGGATGTCTGGTTCCACATGATAGTCGGGCGCGAGGTGATGCGCCGGATGAGCATACCCGATCAGGAGTTTTACATCCTGCCCAGGCTGGGCGAGCCCGGCGAATTTCACGAGTGGGGCTTCGGCGTTTTTTATTATCTGGTCGAACACTATTCCGGTTACGCCGGAATGGCGGTCGCCAATGCCGCTTTCGGCTGCGGGATTCTGCTGTTCCTCCATCTCGCGGCGGGCAGCAAAACGAAAATGGAATGGTGGCAATCCTTGCCGGTCATGGCGCTGGCGCTGTGGGCCATCGAACCGCGCCTCAACTTCAGGCCGGAAACGCTGCTTTACCTGCTGCTCGCGGCGGAAATTTATTTGCTGGAAAACTACCTCGCGCAAAGAAAACTGGCCTGGCTGCTCCCGCTTCCCGCATTTTGCTGGCTGCTCAGCCAGTGCCATCCCTCGGCGATTTTTCTCATCGGCGTGTTCGGGATGTACGCCTTGCAGGCTGTTATTGCCGCGGAAGAAAAAATCAAAACCACCGCCGCGCTGGGCGCTGTCGCGCTCGCCATGGCGGGCGCGTCCGCCTTGAACCCTTATGGGCCGCACCAGTTGCTGATGCCGTTCTACACGCTGGCGAACGATGATCTGATCAAATCGGTAAACGAGTTCCTGCCGGTGCTGGAAACGGTGTTTGCCCCGCATTTCATCGCCGTAGCGGCAATCGGCGCAATTGCGATTTTGCTTTCGCCGCAAAAACGCCTCGTTGACATCCTGCTTTTTCTCGCCTTTGCCGTGCTGGCTTTCCGTTATGCCCGGAATATCGCGTTGCTGGGTATCGCCACCTATGTGCCCATAAGCAACACCTTCAACGCACGGGTTGAGCGCCTGGCGAAAACCGCGCCGCGCAAAATAATTGTCGCGCTCCTTTCGGTGGCTATTGGCCTGGCCGGGATCGCCAAAGTAAGCGGCAGCACGGTGTGGGGGATAGGGCTGGACGATGAATTCACTCCGCACAACAATGCCCGGCTGCTGAAGCGCGCTGCGGTGCGGGGAAACCTGCTCAACTTTTACCATCTGGGCAGCTACCTCGCGTGGGAATTGGAGCGCCCGGTATTTGTGGACGGAAAAAACTATGGCACGAACAGGGCGGTCATGCTGCACGATGCGGTTTTCATGGCAGGGCAGGGCTGGCAGAGCGTTATCATGGCCTACGATATCCAGGCAATTGTCACCCCGGTCACCCTGCCGGTTTCCGGCGAAATCATCCCGCTGGTCGCCGCCCTTGAACATGACCGGAACTGGGTCGCCATCGGGCAGGAGAGGGCGGGGCTGCTGTTTGTCAGGAGCGGGGCGCAGGGAGAAATCCCTCTTCTCCCGAAAGAAACTATATGGAAGCAGGCCATCGCAGAGCTGGCGGGCACAATTCTGTCCTACCCAGAAAGCCGGGAAGCTTACCGATCGCTTTCCGCAGCATACGGCCATATCGGCGACGCGGTAAAACAGCGCGAGTTTTACGGAAAATACTTGTCGCTGTCGAGGTGAGAAGGCCCCTTAACCAGCGTTGTTCAAAGTCACTTAGCTGAACCTGTTCCCTATCGTGTCCTTTGCCTCAAACGAGCTAACCGGCGCGCGCTGTTTTTGCGCGCGTCCGTGTTGAGCGCCGGGTTAAGCCGGAAGCCGACCGAGCGACTTCAACAAGAGAATTTAGCGCGGCATTTACCGCTTCGTTGCTGGGGAAAATTCTGGACAACTCAGGTGTGTTCCGGCCTGTTCATCTATCGTAACGCATGAGGAAGAAAAAGATACCTCTTCTTTGCGGCCTCACGAATCCGTTGGAGGAGATCGCCGTTTTTATCCATTGCGGCAGGTTACACGTGAGCAGACTGCATTTCAATAACGATGAACGGCCTGTATAGCAGTTGTAGTTGTGGAGCGCGGCGATACGCATCTTTGGGTTGATGGGTATCGCTGCGCTCAACCCATCCTACGTTTGCTGCCCATAATCCTCAAACCGATGTAGGTCGGTATTCATGCCGGCTTGCCGGGCTGAAGCCTGACATGCGTTTGCCGCCATCAGGTGTGGATATTCGGGTTCAGCCCTCCTGCAACACCCCATCTACCAACCGCAACTGGCGCTGCATTTTGCTTGCCAGGTCGGCATCGTGCGTGACGACGATGAGGCTGGTGTTGAGGCGGGCGTTGAGTTCGCGCATCAGATCGAACAGCGCCTGAGCGCTGGCGCGGTCCAGGTTGCCGGTGGGTTCGTCGGCCAGCACGCAGGCGGGTTCGGTGACCAGGGCGCGCGCTACGGCGACGCGCTGGCGCTCGCCGCCGGAAAGTTCGGCGGGCTGGTGGGCGATGCGCTGCGCCAGCCCCACCAGCCCCAGCATGTGCGCCGCAAGCGGGTTCGCTTCCGCGTGTTTCATGCCGCGGATCAGCAAGGGCATGGCGACGTTTTCCAGCGCGGTGAATTCCGGCAGCAGGTGGTGGAACTGGTAGACGAAACCCAGCGAGCGGTTGCGAATTTCCCCGCGCGCCTGTTCGTTCATGGCCTGCACATCCTGGCCGAGGATGGCGACGCTGCCCCCGGTCGCGTTGTCCAGCCCGCCCAGCAAGTGCAGCAGGGTGCTCTTGCCGGAGCCGGACGCGCCGACGATGGCGATGCGCTCGCCGCGCGCGACATCCAGGTTGATTCCGTTCAGCACCGGCACATTGAGCCCGCCCTGCGTGAAAGTTTTGCGCAGGTCGCGGCAGGAGATGACGTTCTCCGTTTCCCGTTTCCCGCTTCCCGTTTCCCGGCTATTCATAGCGCAACGCCTCCGCCGGTTGCGTTCTGGAAGCGCGCCAGCTCGGGTACAGCGTAGCGAGCAGGCTGATGAGGAAGGAGAAGCCGCCCACGATGAGCACATCGTCGCGATGCAGGTCGGAAGGTAGTTCGCTGATGTAATACACGTCTTTGGCGAGAATGTGCGTGCCCAGCATGCGCTCGATGAATGGCACCACGGTGTCAATGTTGATTGCAAGCAGTATGCCGCCGCCCACGCCGAGCAGGGAGCCGATCACCCCGATCATCGCGCCCTGCACGATGAAAATCTTCATGATGCTGGCAGGTGATGCGCCGAGCGTGCGCAGGATGGCGATGTCGGCGCGCTTGTCGGTGACCGCCATGACCAGCGTGGAAACAATGTTGAACGCGGCGACCGCGACGATGAGCGAAAGGATAATGAACATCATGCGCTTTTCGATCTGCACCGCGCGAAAATAGTTGGCGTGCTCGCGCGTCCAGTCCTTGATGTAGGTTTCGCGCGGCAGGTCGCGCTCCAGCTCGATGGCCACGCGCGGCGCCAGGTCCAGGTCGTGCAGGCGCGCGCTGATGCCGCTCGCCGCATCGCCCAACTGGTAAAGCTTCTGCGCGTCGCCCATGTGGATCAGCGCCAGCGCGTTGTCGTAGGGCGCCATGCCGATCTCGAAAATCCCCACCACGCGGAACTGCTTGAGGCGCGGCATCATGCCGGCCGGGGTGATCTGGCCCTGCGGGGTGATGACCAGCACCTTGTCCCCCAGTTGCGCGTTCAGCGCGTGCGCCAGGTCGGAACCCAGCACGATGCCGAACCCGCCTTCCTGCAAGGCTTGCAGCGAGCCCGCCTTGATCTTGCCGGACATGTCCACGACCTTGCCCTCATCCTGCGGCAAAATGCCGCGCACCATCACGCCCTGCACGCTTTGCTCGAACGACACCATGCCTTGCCCGGCCACAAATGGCGCGGCGGCGGCCACCTGCGGGTTGCGCGCGACTGCCTGCAACACGGGTTGCCAGCCGGCGAGGCGGTCGCTGTCGGCGCTGCTGATTTTCAAGTGCGGCGCAACACCGAGAATGCGCGAACGGATTTCCTTCTGAAAGCCGTTCATCACCGACAGCACCACGATCAGCGCGGCCACGCCGAGCGCCATGCCCAGCATGGAAATGAGCGAGATGAATGAAATGAAATGGTTGCGCCGCTTGGCGCGGGTGTAACGCAGGCCGATAAAAAGTTCGTAGGGTTGCAAGGTGGCGCCGCCGAAGATTGGAACGGGCGTAAGTGTGCCACAAGGCGGCAATCTGGACATCCCTTTGCTGAACCTCGCGGAGCGAGAACGCTGGACGGATGACCCCCTTGCGGGGTCGTCCGCGCCAGCGTTGTCGGTTCATCCCCACGCGAGTGGGGAACACCCGTCATGGGTGAGGCGGTATTCGGGGTAAGACGGTTCATCCCCACGCGAGTGGGGAACACCGATGCGCATTGCCTGTTATTGATAGAAGAGCCGGTACATCCTCACGCGAGTGGGGAACACCTCGGTTCCGTAGCGGTCGAGGTACGAAGTGCCGGTTCATCCCCACGCGAGTGGGGAACACAACTGCTCGGCGGTGCATTCGGGCTTCTTGGTCGGTTCATCCCCACGCGAGTGGGGAACACCCCGATGTCCACTCGCACAGGCGCCACGACGCCGGTTCATCCCCACGCGAGTGGGGAACACGGTTGTCAGCGGCACCAAAAGAACCACGGTGACGGTTCATCCCCACGCGAGTGGGGAACACATGGGCTGCATAGTGTGCCGCATCCAGCACTGCGGTTCATCCCCACGCGAGTGGGGAACACGGCTGCCACCGCGTCAAGATCGCCCTGAGCAACGGTTCATCCCCACGCGAGTGGGGAACACGATGATGCCGTGCTGCGCTTGCGTCAGGCTGACGGTTCATCCCCACGCGAGTGGGGAACACGGCGGTCACATCGCGCGCCAGCAGCGCACCCGCGGTTCATCCCCACGCGAGTGGGGAACACCATGAACGGATTGACGGGCATATCAACGACCACGGTTCATCCCCACGCGAGTGGGGAACACATCATTAAGGCGGAGAGATTATCGCGCCGTTCCGGTTCATCCCCACGCGAGTGGGGAACACCAAGGGCCGTACCGTATTTATGCGCGTTGGGCCGGTTCATCCCCACGCGAGTGGGGAACACCAGGCGCTGATCCGAAAATAAACGCAGTAATGCGGTTCATCCCCACGCGAGTGGGGAACACTGATACACCTCGATCACCGTCAATCGAATCACCTGGTTCATCCCCACGCGAGTGGGGAACACAAAATATCGCCCGCCGCGCCGTCGCGCCGCACCGGTTCATCCCCACGCGAGTGGGGAATACGAACCCCACGCGAGTGGGGAACACTGGGGTGGTCAGGTTATTTATTTTCCGTTCGACGGTTCATCCCCACGCGAGTGGGGAACACGAAAATAGACGTTCTTACACACAATTTCCCCGGCGGTTCATCCCCACGCGAGTGGGGAACACGCGCGGCGAACAGGCCGTTTTGAGTGTCGCTGCGGTTCATCCCCACGCGAGTGGGGAACACCGCAGAGGTATCGAAAAGCTGGTGCGGATTCACGGTTCATCCCCACGCGAGTGGGGAACACATTAACAGCTCGGCGTAAGCCCTCGGCAATTGCGGTTCATCCCCACGCGAGTGGGGAACACCGAAAACGGCGCGAAGGTGTTGAGGAACTACCCGGTTCATCCCCACGCGAGTGGGGAACACGACATTTCCGCCGGCGTGATGGGCAGCCTGTTCGGTTCATCCCCACGCGAGTGGGGAACACTACAGCGTCAACACCGCCACTGGCGTCTATACCGGTTCATCCCCGCGCGAGTGGGGAACACCTCAAGGTGCAATCTCAAGCTGCGGGTATCGCCGGTTCATCCCCACGCGAGTGGGGAACACAGCGCCTCGTTGTCTTTTCTACCGTTGAGCCACGGTTCATCCCCACGCGAGTGGGGAACACTGCTTCACCCTTCCGATCTTTTCGTGGAATTTCGGTTCATCCCCACGCGAGTGGGGAACACTATTACGAAGGCGCGCTGGAAGAAGAAAAGCGCGGTTCATCCCCACGCGAGTGGGGAACACGCGCAAGCGCGTGTTCTCGTCGGGCGCCGCTGCGGTTCATCCCCACGCGAGTGGGGAACACACTTCTTCCATCCCGCTGAATTTCAAAGCAAAATCAGCGAGTCAAAATTCTACCAAATTTTTAGAGATCGCTCTGAGCCTGTTCGGGGAGAAAAGATACCAATTTTGCCCCATCCAACTCCACCGGAATTCTTCTGTTATTTCCCAGAGTTACAAAATCAAACCCGGCCTCGGAATTCGTGCGCCACGCCATCACGGCGTTGCCATCCTCGATACCTTTTTCCACTTGATTCCAAATGTAGTCGCGCACCTTTGTCGAATAGTTTCCGACATAAACGCCCGCGCGAATTTCCAGCAGCCAGATGGCCATCCGTCCGCGCAAACGCGGCGGGGAGTTTTCAAGCACGATGACCAGCATCGCCTAAACTTTCTGCATTGGGAATAGCGGGAAGTATAGATTCCTCCGGCGGTGCGGGCGGAGCGATTTCGCCAGCCGACAGCATTTCCTCTATCCCCGGAATGATGCGCTCAAGCAGCCTGCTTTCCCGGAATACATCGCGGCAAGCCAAGCGCACCTGCTGCTCCGGGTTATGCGGGCTTCTCGCGGCAATCTTGAACGCCACCGGCACCACCGTTTCAAACTTGGGGTCTTCGTGAAAGAGTGTGGGTAAATTTCATGCTTTTTAGAGCTTCGGGAGCATTGACGTGAGTATTTTCAATCGCAAATATTCTTCATCGCGCAGCCCATATGCGCGGCGCTGGATAACGCGTATCTTGTTGTTGAG
>JACRPU010000102.1 GCA_016223025.1 Nitrosomonadales bacterium
CCGGCGCGCGCAGCGTCACGTACCGGACTCGATCACGACGCTGCGCCTGCGCCTGGGCGTCGCACTCACGAGCAGGCTGGGACATTGCCCGCATTGCAATTGGGTAAGCGCAAAGTTAAGTATATGACACAGTAAGATTAGGCAACTTACAGACTTGGCTCTATCACAGGGAATGATCGAGTCTCAAGAGAAGGCCCGTAAATACTGGGAAAGCTTTAAAGCACGTATTTTATTTTCTCATTTTAAGCGTAAAGAAACACCTAATAAGGTTGGGTCAGAGATAGAATCCGCTTCGCTTGATGAGGTCAGGTCAGCGATAGAAAAAGAATTGGAGCCAGTTTTTAAACGCGCAACACTTTTTATAAATGAGGGTATGTCAGAGGAGTTAGCATTAGCTAAGAGCATAGTTGAGTGGTACAAGTACAATAACTCCTTAGTACAGAATATTCAATTTACTAACTCAAAGCGCGGCAAGTTAACCGAAGAGGAGGTAGACGCTTTAATATCAAATTCAGCTCGTGCCTTAGATTTTGATATGGGTTGGCTTGCAAATGACATTGCGCTACAAGCTGAGCAGGGTAATGCTAATTCACGATGTCAACTTGCGGCTATGTATTGCCAGGGACAACATGGCGTTCCTCTGGATTACACCGAGGCGGCCAAGTGGTACAAACTGGCAGCGGAACAGGGCGATGCTAATGCTAAATTCAGAGTTGAATTAATGCTTGGAGGAATGTATGACGAGGGAAGAGGTGTTCCTCAGAATTACACGGAAGCGGCCAAGTGGTACAAACTGGCAGCAGAACTAGGCGATGCTGACGCCCAATTTAAACTTGGGGAAATGTATGACGAGGGGAGAGGTGTTCCCCTGGATTACACTGAGGCGGCCAAGTGGTACAAACTGGCAGCGGAACAGGGCGATGCTGACGCCCAATTTAAACTTGGGTAAATGTATGACGAGGGGAGAGGTGTTCTTCAGGATGGCACAGTGGCACAAATGTGGTTTGAAAAAAGTCAAAAATAAGCGCTGTCGAAGTTTCATTTGGTAATAATAAAGTAAAGCTTACTCAACAGTCAGATAACTTATGAAGTTCTGCTTCTGGCACAAAGCAGCACTAGTTTATCCATTGCCCACCACCAACAAAAAATTTCCGGATGCCCTAAATCTTCAGCCGCTCCACCACGCGCCCGTTCTTCAGGTGTTCTTCGATGATCTCGTCGAGATCGCTTTCGTTTTTGTAGGTGTACCACACGCCTTCCGGGTACACGACCAGCACCGGGCCGTCGTCGCAGCGGTCCATGCAGCCCGCCGAGTTGATGCGGATGCGGTTCTTGTTGCTGTAGATCCCCAGTTCCTTGACCTTGTCCTTGACGTAATTGCGCAGCTTTTGCGCGCCGTGCCTGCCGCAGCAATCCTCGCCGTCATCGCGCTGGTTGGTGCAAAAGAAAACATGCTTGTGAAAAAATGGGCTGCTCATGATTTTTCCTTTTCGGTGGATGGGGCGGTTAAGGGGGCGGGTGCTTGAGGGCAACCTCTAAAAATCCAAATTTGCGAGCATCCGCTTCGCGGATTGCCTGCTTACCCCGCTTCGTCGCAATACTGCGTTGCTCACAAAAAATTACTCCTTACATATCACGCATATGCCGCGTCGCAATTTTTTGCTCGCGCCTTGTCTTGCTTAGAACTTTGAATTTTTAGAGGCGCCCTTGAGACATATTTTACTACGCGCGCCGCGCGGCGATGCGCCACAGGTAGCCCAGCAGCAGGAGCGGGAACGCCAGCGCGGCGGTTTGCGACAGGCCGTTGTAGTTGAGCAGGTGGCCGTAGTGCCACTGGTACAGGCGCATGGCGGCGGAAGGCGCGCCGCTGTCCAGCACGCCGTGAGCCAGCACCAGGTAGGCCAGCGCCGCCAGCGCCGCGAACCACAATTGCTGCGGGCGCGGCAGCCGGTTGGCGGCGGCCAGCAGCAGCACCCCGGCAAAGATGCCCAGCATCGCTTCGCCGTTCAGCCACAGCAGCAGCGCCCACGATTTCAGCAACGCGGCGGCGGCGACAAACTTGGCCAGCGCCACCGCGCACAGCACCAGCAGCAGCGCCCCTGCCGCGTGGCGGCGCGCGCGCAGCAAGGTCAGCAGCAGCAGCCCCAGCATCAGCAGATTGAGCGACACCGCGATACTTTCCAGCCAGTTGAATGATTCTGGCGGCTCGGCGGCAAACGGCGGGCGAGCCACATCGCTGATAAATACATTGCCCAACATCGGCAGGGAAGGATTGATCTGCGCGAATATCCACAGCGCCACCAGCGCCAGCCCGAAGTCGGTGCCGTCGCGGCTGTGGAACAGGCGCAGGCGCCAGAGCGCCGGATACAAGGCAAACCAGGCGCGCGGGGCAATGCCCACCGCCAGCAGTGCGCCGGCCAGCGAGCCGATGCCGTTGGTGAGCAAATCCAGGTTGGAACTGGTGCGCGACGGCAAATACATCTGCGCGTATTCCATCGCGGCGGAAAGCGCCACCCCGCCCAGGGTGGCGAGCAGTATGCTCCGGGCCGCGCCGAGGTGGGCGCGCAACGACAGGCCGAGCAGCAAGCCGAACGGCAGATAGGCCAGCAGGTTGGCCGTCGCGTCGAACGGGGTATAGGTCTGCATCAGCGGCGCGACCAGCACGGCGGTAAGTTCCAGCCCCTGCTCCCGCCAGCCGGAAAACGGCGACAGGCTGGCATACAGGATGAACAGCGCATAGCCTGCGGCGAGGTAGCGTCGCAGCAGGGCGCGCCGGGGGTAGATGGGGGTTTCTTTCATCATGTGCGGAACGAGTTTACCCGATCCGGGAGTGCCGGGAGTGCCGGAAAATGGTAGCATGGCACGTCATCTGAAGCTCCTGCCGCACCTCTTGATTCCGGAGATATTCCCCATGCTGATCCAGCTTGCTGCCACCGGCCTGCTTGTAGCGCTGTTGCCGCTGACCATCGTCTGGGTATCGAGCGACCCGGACAAGTACCGCAAGCTGGTATGGGTTACGCTGTTTCTTACATTCGATCTGATCATGTTTGGCGCGTTCACGCGGCTGACCGACTCCGGCTTGGGCTGCCCGGATTGGCCCGGCTGTTACGGGCAGGCCAACCCGCTGCAGGCGCACGCGGATATCAGCGCCGCCGAAGCCGCGCTGCCTACCGGCCCGGTGACGGTCGTGAAGGCATGGATCGAGATGCTCCACCGCTACCTCGCCATGTGCATCGGTATGCTGATCATCGCGCTGATGGTGGTCGCGTGGCGCAGGCGCTGGAAATCGGGCGGCACGGATGCAAGATTTTCTCCGGCGTTTTCGACGGTGCTGTTCCTGTTCGTCTGCCTGCAGGGGGCGTTTGGCGCGTGGACCGTCACGCTGAAATTGCAGCCGGTCATCGTGACTATCCATTTATTGTTGGGCATGCTCCTGCTGGCGCTGTTGACCTGGCTCGGCGCCCGCCAGAGCAGCCATGCGCCGGTGCCGCACGCGGCTGCCGCGCTGCGCCTGCCCGCCGCGCTGGCCATGGCGCTGCTGGTGGTTCAAATCGCGCTTGGCGGCTGGGTCAGCAGCAACTATGCGGCGCTGGCATGCACCGATTTTCCGCTGTGCCAGGGTGCGCTGCTGCCGCCGATGGATTTCGCCAACGGCTTCACGCTATGGCGTGATCTGGGCATGACCTCCAAAGGCGAATATCTGCCTTTCCCGGCCTTGACCGCGATCCATTGGGCGCATCGCGTCTTCGCCCTGATTGTGATTGCGCTCGTCGTGTGGATTGCGCTCGGTGCGCTGAAAATGGAAGGTTTGAGCAAAACCGCGCGCTGGCTGCTGATAATGGTTGTGCTGCAATTCGCCCTCGGCGCCGCCACCGTTTTCCTGAGCCTGCCGCTGGCGCTGGCGGTGGCGCACAACGGCGGCGCGGCGCTGCTGCTGCTGTTGCTGACCATGCTGAGCTACAAAATCCGCGTTGCCGCCGGATCCCTCACCACAGCTCCCCCTCTCCCCAAAGGAGAGGGGGACGGCAAGCCCTCGCTGCGCGAGATTCACGTCAAGGGCCTGTAGCGGACAAATACTGCGGGGCGATGTCTTCCATGCGCGCCGGCGCGATGCCGAACGGAAAAGCGCAACCGCACACGTTGTCCAGGCGCATGGAATCAAGGTTATCGCGCGTTATCAGCTTGACCGGCAACCACTCCATCACGGTGGCCTGGGCATAGGCCACTGCGCCGGGCAGCGGCACGATCAGCGGGTGGCGGCCGCGGCAGGCGGCGGCGAACGCCACCAGTTCGCGCAGCCGGTACACCTGCGGGCCGCACAGGTCACAGCGCTGACCGATGCTGGCCGCGTCGTTCAGGCTATGCACAAAAGCCCGCGCCACATCTTCCACCCACACCGGCTGAAACTTCGCATCGGCGCACGCCAGCGGCATCACCGGCGCCCATTTCGCCAGCTTCGCAAACAGGTTCAGGAAACTGTCTTCCGCCCCGAAGATCACCGAGGGCCGGAATATCGTGGCTTGCAGGCCGCCCGCCCGCACCAGTCTTTCCGCTTCGCCCTTGCTGCGCAGGTAGGCACTGGGCCCATCCGGCGCGGCATTCAGCGCGCTCATATGGAGCAGCCGCCCCGCGCCCGCACTCCTCGCCGCTTCGATTACCTTGCCAGCCAGCCCGACATGCGCTTGCTGAAAGGTTTGTCCGCCCTGCTCGTGCAGGATGCCCACCAGGTTGATGACCGCGTCAATCCCCGCAAAGAGCCTGGCGAGTTGCGCGGCATCCTGCACGTCGGCAGGGACGGCCTCCACCGGCAACGGGGCCAATGCCTGCCGCGCCTTGTCGGCGCTGCGGGTCGGCACGCGCACCGCCACTCCCTGCGCGCACAGAAGGCGGACGATGTGCCGCCCCACAAAACCTGTTCCACCCAAGATACAAACCGATTGGATCGCCATGGCTGAACCCCTTGAAGTTGGGAACGATAGTCTACGATTTGGTGGGCAAAAATCAACCGGGCATCGGTTGGGGAGAGAGGGCGAAGCCCTCGCTACGCGAGTTTCACGTTAAACTGTTTGCCGGATACAGGCAACCATGAACCATGAATAAAGTGTCCACGCTCAATCTTGCTGCATTCCTGCCGCGCACCCGCGCCAGTGGCCCCGGCCTGCGCTCGGCGCTGTGGGTGCAGGGCTGCGCGCTGCGTTGCGAGGGCTGTTTCAATCCGGGTTTCCAGACATTTGGGGGAGGGTATGAAACCACGGTGACCGAGGTGATCGCGCTGCTGCTGGCGCAGCCGGATACCGGGGGCGTGAGCTTTTCCGGCGGCGAGCCTTTCACCCAGGCTGCCGCGCTGTCCGAAGTGGCGGAGGCGATGCGCTCCGCCGGGAAAGGGGTGCTGATTTTTACCGGCTACGAAGCCGAGGCGTTGCGGGCAAACCGCAACCTTGGGGTGCAGCGGCTGCTCGCCGCCGCCGACTTGCTGGCTGCTGGCCCTTACCGGCGCGACCTGCCACAATTGCACCCGCTGCTCGCCAGCACCAACCAGGAACTGGTGTATCTGACCGGGCGTTACCGGGGCGCGGAACTGGGGCCGCGCCGCAGCGAGTTTCGCATCGGTGCAGGCGGCATGGTGTCGGCAACGGGTTTCCCGGTTGCCCTGTAACCGGCAAGACCCCGAGGACTTCACATGTCATTGCAAGAAGAGTTGAAGCTGCATTTCGATGCGCGCATCGCGGTGGTCAACGTGGTCAGCACCGAAGAAAGCCGGGTGTTGCGGGAGATTGCGGCGCTGGCCGACCGGCCCGGCTGGCCGGAGGGCGAGGGGCTTTATACCTGGGACATCGGCGACCAGTTCGTCTGTCTCAGGAAGGCGCGCGAGCCTTTCGACGACAAGCGCGAAGCCACTGCCGATACGATTCTGCGCATGATCCGCGATTACAGGGGCAGCGCGACCTTTGTGCTGAAGGATTTTCACCAGATATGGGAGGCCAAGCGCGGCGCGCTGCGCAGCCTGCGCAACCTGGCGGCGCACCTGCCGGAAACGCGGCCGCGCAAAAACATCGTCATCCTCACGCCCGAATACTGTTTGCCGCTGGAGCTCAAGCACGACGTGCCGGTGCTGGAGCTGGCCAAACCCGATGCCGGCGAAATGGATGCGCTGCTGGAATGTGCCGCCGGCCCGAGCGGCGCGCTCGCACAAGTCGAGCCCGCGCTGCGCGCCAAGCTGGTGGAAGCTGCGCTCGGATTGACCAGCACGCAGGCAGAGCGGGTGTTCCGCAAGGCGGTGGTGACGGCGAGCCGGGGCCGCAACAGCGCGCGCCTCGACGAGCGTTGCGCCGATCTGATCACCGAGGAGAAATGCGCCATCATCCGCGAAAGCGGCGCGCTGGAACTTTACCCCTATGTGGAAAATGCCGACCGCATCGGCGGCTTTGAAGAGCTCAAGAGCTGGCTGGAATTGCGCCGCATGGCTTTTTCGGAGGAAGCGCGCGGCTACGGCTTGTCGCAGCCGCGAGGGCTGGCGCTGATCGGCATACCCGGCACCGGCAAGAGCCTGTGCGCCAAGGTGGCGGCGGGAATATGGGCGCAGCCGCTGCTGCGCCTGGATATGGGCGCGGTGTTTGGCGGCGTGCTCGGCGCTTCGGAAAAAAACATCCGCGAGGCGATGCACATCGCCGAAGTGATCGCGCCTTGCGTGCTGTGGGTGGATGAAATCGAAAAGGCTTTTGCCGGATCAAGCGGCGACAGCGGCACCGCCGCCCGCGTGCTTGCCACTTTCCTGAACTGGATGCAGGAAAAACAGGCGCCGGTGTCGGTTTTTGCCACGGCCAACAACATCAAATTCCTGCCGCCGGAATTTCTGCGCAAGGGCAGGTTCGATGAAGTGTTCTTCCTCGATCTCCCCACGTCCGGCGAAAGGGAGCAGATTCTGGAAGTGCTGCTCCGGCAGATCCGCATCACCGATATCCGCAACAAGTTCGATCTGCAGCAGGTCGCAAGGGCGACCGAAGGTTTTGTCGGCGCCGAGCTGGAAGCGGTGGTCAACGACGCCCAGTTCCCGGCCTTCATGGATGGCGGGCGCGAAATCGAAACCGCCGACTTGCTCAATGCCGCCAGCACCATGGTGCCGCTCGCCAGGTCGCGCCGCGACCACATCGGGGAGCTGCGCAAGCTGGTGCTGTTCGGCCAGGCGCGCAACGCTTCGCGCAGCACCAAAGCCGAGGAAGTGAACATCGAGAACCTGCGCGACCAGCGCACGCCAGACGAACCGGAAGCGCGCAAGCTGGAACGCAAGCTGGATTTATAACGTGAATCTCGCGTAGCGAGGGCCTCGCCCTCTCTCCCTCCGGGATAACCAGCGACTTGGCTGCGGCTTCTTGCAGCCTAGTCGAATAATGTAATGGACGCCCGCTTTCCGGAACGGCATCGATGTGCCAAAGTGGAACATTACTTAACCACCAAAGGAAGGGGCATCCGAAATGAAGATTA
>JACRPU010000072.1 GCA_016223025.1 Nitrosomonadales bacterium
AGCCAGCCGCTTGCGGGAGCGGGTGTGATGCGGTCATTCCCGCCCCGGAGGCTTCGCCACGCCGTGTCATGCCCGCCACCCCCGCACCCCTCTCCCGAAAGGAGAGGGGTGCGGTATGTCCTCGCTGCGCGAGATTCACGTTAAAACGCGGATCGGCGACAATCCGTGACCACTTCTTTTTTCCAGAATAAATGCAGCTAGACCATCTGATACAAACCATCGCCATCGCGGCGATTCCCATCCTGTTTGCCATCACGCTGCACGAGGCGGCGCACGGCTATGTGGCGCGGTATTTCGGCGACATGACGGCTTACCAGCAGGGCCGCATCAGCCTCAACCCGATACGCCACATAGACCCCGTGGGCACCATCCTGCTGCCTATGTTGACGCTGTGGCTGGGCGGCATCCTGTTCGGCTGGGCCAAGCCGGTGCCGGTCAATTTTTCCGCGTTGCGCAACCCCAAAAAAGATATGCTGTGGGTAGCGTTGGCAGGCCCCGCAGCAAACCTGTTCATGGTGGTGTGCTGGGTGTTTATATTGAAAATGGCCTTATCCTTCCCCGAGAGCTATTTTTACAAGCCTCTGGAAGAGATGGCCAAAATGGGTGTGCAGATCAACGTCATCCTGATGGCGCTGAACCTGCTCCCGCTGCCGCCGCTGGATGGCGGGCGCATCGCGGTCAGCCTGCTGCCGCACCGCCAGGCGTACCTGCTGGCGCGGATCGAGCCTTACGGCTTGTTCATCCTGATTTTTCTGGCGATGACGCCGCTCCTGGGTTGGATACTCAGGCCGGCGATCAATCTGGTGTACGGTGTTATCCGGTTATTGATTGGGCTATAAAAACCATGTTTACTGATCGCGTGTTATCCGGGATGCGCCCCACGGGCGGCCTGCACCTCGGGCATTATCACGGCGTGCTGAAGAACTGGGTGGAGATGCAGCACGAATTCGAGTGCCTGTTTTTCGTGGCCGACTGGCATGCGCTGACCACCCATTACGACACTCCCCAGGTCATCGAGCAGCATGTATGGGACATGGTGGTGGACTGGCTGGCGGCGGGAGTGGATCCCGCGCAAGCCACGCTGTTCATCCAGTCCAGGGTGCCGGAACATGCCGAGCTGCATCTGCTGCTTTCGATGATTACGCCGCTGGGCTGGCTGGAACGGGTGCCGACCTACAAAGACCAGCAGGAAAAGCTGTCGGAAAAAGACTTGAGCACGTATGGCTTTCTCGGCTATCCGCTGCTGCAAAGCGCCGACATCCTCATCTACCGCGCCACCCAGGTGCCGGTGGGCGAAGACCAGGTGCCGCACATCGAATTCACGCGCGAGATCGCGCGCCGCTTCAATCATATCTACGGGCGCGAGCCGGGTTTCGAGGAGAAGGCGGAAGCCGCCGTCAAAAAGCTGGGCAACAAAAAGGCCAGGCTGTATAAAGAATTGCGCACGCGCTTCCAGGAGCAGGGCGACGACGAGGCGCTGGAATCCGCCAAATCGCTGCTCGACGAACAGCAGAGCCTGAGCCACGGCGACCGCGAGCGCCTGTTCGGCTACCTCGAAGGCGGCGGCAAAATGATCCTGTCCGAGCCGGAAGCCATGCTCACCGCAGCCTCGAAAATGCCGGGGCTGGACGGGCAGAAAATGTCCAAGTCCTACGGCAACACCATCACCTTGCGCGAAGACGAAGCCGACGTGACCAAAAAAATCCGCACCATGCCCACCGACCCGGCGCGCGTGCGCCGCACCGATCCGGGCGATCCGGAGAAATGCCCGGTGTGGCAATTGCATCAGGTGTACTCCAACGAGCCAACCAAACAATGGGTGATGCAGGGTTGCAAGAGCGCGGGCATCGGCTGCATCGAATGCAAACAGCCGGTGATCGCCGCCGTGCTGGAAGAACAGAAGCCGATGCGCGAGCGCGCCCAGCAATACCTGGACGACCCCACCCTGGTGCGCAGCATCATCGCCGACGGCTGCGAAAAGGCGCGCAAGCTGGCAAGCGAGACTATGCGCGATGTGCGCGAGGCGATGGGGCTGAGCTACAGCTAGATATTATGGAAGCTATCCTGCAATCGGTGATTACCTGTCCGCTCTGTGGCGCGGTGAAAGAAGAGAATATGCCGACTGATGCCTGCCAGTTTTTTTATGAATGCACCGCGTGCCACACCGTGCTGCGCCCAAAATCTGGCGACTGCTGCGTGTTCTGTTCATTTGGTACAGTGCCGTGCCCGCCGGTTCAGTTGCAACAGGATTGCTGCGGGCGTTAACTCAATAAGAAACCAGGAGCCTATCCATGAAAACTGATGTGGAATAACATAACGAGGGCGGGGAGCAAAAACAAAGGGAGCAAACAGATGAAGACTGAAAACCACCAGCCTTCCGCGAGATCCATCATTCGCGCCATAGTGGATAATCAACCCGAAGATGCCTCTTATGAGGAAATCATGCGGGAGTTGGTATTTGACCGCATGATCGAGCGCGGCTTGCAGGACGTGCGCGCCAACCGGGTAATGAGCAGCCGCGAAGCCGCGCAAAAAATCCGGTCATGGCGGAATTAGGGTGGACCGCCGAAGCGCTGGATTGGCTGGAGGAATCTATCGCTACATCGCCCAGGATAATCCCGTGGCGGCTGCGCAGGTGGCGGACGGTATATACGAGAAGGCGCAGATGCTTGCCCGCCATCCGGACATCGGCACAAGATTGCGGCAGGTTGCAGAGGGCGAGGTGCGCTTCATATTGTACGGCCATTACCGCATTGCCTATCTACGGCACGCCGGCAATGATCTGATAGACATCATCGGCGTTTTTCATGGCGCGCTCGACATGGACAAATACCTGCCATGAACCTGAATTCTTCAGTTGGAAATGAACCGCTCAAGGGCAGCCTCTCATCCCCAGCACTTCCACCCGCAAGGGATGCACCGCCGGCGGGTGCCTGGTGGCCCTGCCGCTACGGAGTACCGCGCCAAACGGCAAGTCGCTTGGGTTTTTTAGCGGGATACCCATGAAATGCGCATTATCTTCACCCCAGATAATCCATTAGCCCCGTCCGGCGATTTTACGGAAGCACATAGAATCGCCGTTTGAATTCAATGGCGAAGTTAAAACAGCCAAAAAAGCGGCGAAATATGCACCGGACAGGCGGATTTGCAGCCGATTTCCTTTAAGGGCGCTTCTAAAAATTCAGGGTTCGCCCAAATGCCCCGCAAGAGGACGCCGATCCGCTACGGGCAAAAGCAGCCCGCGCGGAGTCGTCAGCAAGGCGCAGAAAAAATTTGCGAGCATCCGCTACGCGGATTACCTGCTTACTCCACGTCGCAGCGCCGCATATGTATGATATGTCAGCAAGAAATTTTTTCCGCCACGCGGCAGTTGGGATGAAATGTGGACTTTTAGAAGTGCCCTTAAGTCAGACAGGCTGCCAGGAATTCATAGCGCCTGCTGGCCGTATCAATAAGCCGCCGGCTTGCCGCCAGGCACGGGCAGCCTCAACCATGCGGCATACAGCGCCGGGATGAACAGGATGGTGAGCAGCGTGGCGACCAGCAGCCCGCCCATGATGGCGTAAGCCATCGGCCCCCACAGCACGCTGCGCGTCAGCGGGATCATTGCGAGAATCGCGGCGGCGGAGGTGAGCATGATCGGGCGGAAGCGGCGCACGGTGGATTCGCGGATGGCATCCCAATCCGACAGCCCCGCTTCGCGATCCTGGCGGATCTGGTCAATCAGGATAACGGTATTGCGCATGATCATGCCGCCTAAGGCGATGGTGCCGAGCATGGCGACAAAGCCGAACGGCTTGTTGAACAGCAACAGCGCCAGGGCGACGCCGATAATACCGAGCGGTGCGGTCAGCACCACCATGAAGGTGCGCGACAGCGATTTCATCTGGATCATCAGGAAGCCGAGAACCACCGCGATCATCAGCGGCATGCCCGCCTTGATCGAATCCTGCGCACCGGAATTCTCGCCCAGCTCGCCGCCGGGTTCGACGATATAGCCGTCCGGCAGCTTCGCGCGCAGCACATTCAGCCTGGCATCCAGCGCGATGGCGACATCGGTGGGCTGCACGCCTTTGACGACGTCGGCGCGCACGCTCAACGAAATGTCGCGGTTCTTGCGCCAGATGATCGGATCTTCCAGCGCATGGGAAATTTTCGCGACATGCCGCAGCGGCACGCTGCCGCCTTGCGCGGTCGGTATCTCCAGCGCGCCGACTTGCTCCAGTTGTTTGCGTTCGGTGGCGGGGGAGCGCAGCACGATGCCAATCAACTGGTCGCCCTCGCGCAACTGGCTGACGCCCAGCCCTTCCGTTGCCACACGCAGGGTGCGAGCAATGTCGCTTGAGGCGACGCCTGCCGCGCGCGCGCGATCCTGATCAACATCCACGCGCAGCATGTGGGTCTGGATGCCCCAGTCCGGATGCACGTCGCGCAGGCGTCCATCGTCGCGCATCACCGTTGCAACTTCGTCGCCCAGGCGTTTGACGGTCGCCAGGTCGCTGCCCAGCACGCGGAATTCCACCGGGTAGGTGATGGGGGGGCCGAGCGGCACGGCGTTGGCGCGGGCGCGCACGCCGGGAAAATCGGTGGCAAAAATCCGGCGCATTTTTCCCAGCACCCGCTCGCGCGCTTCGAGGCCATGTGTCAGCACCACGATCTGCGCAAAATTGGGGCGGAACAGTTGCTGGTCAAGCGACAGGAAAAAGCGCGGCGAGCCGTAGCCGGTATAGGTGACGTAGCTGGCGATATCTTTTTCTTTGGCGAGCATTTCCTCGACGCGTGCGGCTTCGCGCTCGGTGGCGCGGATGCTGGAGCCTTCCGGCAGCCAGAGATCAAGCATCAGCTCGGCGCGGTTGGACGAAGGAAAAAACTGCTTCTCGGTGAGCACCATGCCGGCGCCGCCCAGCACGAAGGCGAGCACGGTACCGACGAGCACGGTCTTGCGGTGGTGCAGGCACCATTCGATGATGCGTCGCAGCCTGCGGTAAAACGGCGTGTCGAAAATATCGTGGCCGTGCCCCTCGTGGCTTTTCAGCAGCAGGTGCCCCGCCAGCGGCGTGACGAAAATTGCGGCGACCCACGACACCAGCAGCGCGATGGTGACCACGGCGAACATGGCAAAAGTGTATTCCCCGGTGGCGGATTGCGCGGTGCCGATGGGCAGGAAGCCGGAGGCGGTGATGAGCGTGCCGGTGAGCATCGGAAACACCGTGGCCGAATAGGCGAAAGCGGCGGCGCGCATCCGGTCGTAGCCTTCCTCCAGCTTGCGCACCATCATCTCCACCACAATGATCGCATCGTCCACCAGCAAGCCGAGCGCGATGATCAGTGCGCCGGTGGAAATGCGGTGCAGGTCTATGTTGAAAATGCGCATCAGGAAAAAAGTGGCGGCGATGACCAGCGGAATGGTGACCGCGACTACCATGCCCGCGCGAAAACCGAGGCTGATGAAGCTGACCAGCAGCACGATGGCGACCGCTTCCAGAAACGACATCATGAATTCCCCTACCGCATCTTTCACCACGGCAGGCTGGTTGGAGACACGGGCAAACGAAATGCCGACGGGTATCTGGCCTTTCAGCGCATGCATCTCGCGGTCGAGGTCTTCGCCCAGGCGCAACACGTCGCCGCGCAGCTTCATTGAGACTGCCAGGCCGACCGCCGGCTTGCCCGCGTAACGCATGGTGGTTTCCGGCGGGTCGAGATAGCCGCGCGTCACTTCGGCGATATCGCCCAGCCGCAGTGTGCGCCCATGCACGCGCAGCGGCAGCTTTTTCAGTTCATCCAGCGATTCCAGATTGCCACGCACGCGCAGCGGCACCGAAAAATCGGCGGCGTGCAACCGCCCGCCATCCTGCACGATGTTCTGCGACTGGATCGCCTGGGCGATTGCCAAAGGAGGAATGCCCAAGGTCGCAAGGCGCTGCGTGGAAATGGAAACCGTGACCTGCTCCGGCTGCACGCCGATCAGATCAACCTTGGCCACGTCGGGCAATTCGATCAACTGCCGCTGCACCAGCTCCGCATAACGGCGCAACTCCGCGAGACTGAAGCCGTCGCCGGTGAGGGCATAGATGGAGCCGAACACATCGCCGAATTCATCGTTGAAGGTCGGCGGATTCGCTCCTGCCGGCAGGGTGTGCTGGATGTCGCCGACCTTCTTGCGCACCTGGTACCAGAGCTGCGGCACCTGCTCGCGCGGCGCCGTGTCGAGCAATTGCAGGATGATGATGGATTCGCCGTTGCGCGAATAGCTGAACGCCTTCCAGTAGTAGGGCGCTTCCTGGAGTTTGGTGACGATGCGCTTGGTGACCTGTTCGTCTACCTGGCTGGGGGTCGCGCCCGGCCACAGCGTGCGCACCACCATGGCGCGGAAGACGAAATCCGGGTCTTCGCGCTGGCCGAGCTTGGAATAGGAGAGCAGCCCGGCGATGCCGATCACGGCGATGAAGAACCACGCCAGTTCGCGCTGGCGCAGAGCGAGTGCGGTCAGGTTGAAGCGATCACTCATGGCAGCAGCTTGACCTTCTCGCCGTCGCGCAACAGGTTGGCTCCAGCGACCACCACCGTGTTGCCTTCGGCAAGCCCGGAAGCGACGCGCACCCTGTTGCCTTCGATGGCGGCGATGGCGATGGGTGTCGCATGCACGATGCCCGCCCCGTCCACTTGCCATACCAGCGATTTCTCGTCGCGCCCAAACACGGCGGCTAGCGGCAGACGTATCGCAAGTTCGCCCGCCGATTGCGTCCGGGCGATGGCGCTCATGCCGAGCTGCATGGCCGCATCCGCATCCTTGACGGCGATGCGCGCGGCATAGGTACGCGTGGCAGGGTCGGCTGCACCGGCCAGTTCGCGCAGCGTACCCTTATAGATTTTGTCCGGCAGCGCATTCAGGTTTACCGTAAAACCGGCAGTGGAGCGAAAACGTGCCAACTCCGTTTCCGGAAGATGAATCAGGATTTCCTTTTCGCCGGACTGGGCGAGATGCAGCACCGGCTGCCCGGCGCCGACCACTTGCCCCGCATTGCAGTTGTACAGGGTGATGGTGCCATTGCCCTCTGCCGTCAGCGCGGTGTAATTCACCTGCCTCGATTGGCCGGTGTGCGCCGAGCGCATGGCCTCCAGCCGCGCGCGCGCGGCATCGGCGGCGGCCTGTTTCTGGTCCAGCGCGGCAACCGACACGAAACCTTTCTCGCGCAAACTGCGGTAGCGCGCCAGTTCCGCGTCGGCGAGGTCGGACGCGCTGCGCGCTTCCGCCACGACGGCAGCGCCGGCCTGCGCGGCCAGCTCGTAATCGTTCGGCTCCAGCCGCGCCAGCGTTTGCCCGCGCCGCACCGTGTCGCCGAGGCTCACCTTGCACTCGGTGATCTTGCCGCCGACGCGGAAGGAGAGCGGTGCCTCGTGCCGCGCGCGCACTTCGCCCGGCAGGCTGAGCGCGGTCTCACCGGTTTCCAGGCTGATGCGCACGGTCTTTACCGGGCGCAACGGCTCCGGAGGCGCGGGCGGCTTATTGCAGGCGGCCAGTAACAGAACAAACAGGAGATAAACAGGTTTACGCATGTGGAAACTCCCTGTTGAAGGTACCCTGCCACAAGGCGCGCAGGGCGGCATCCAGTTCGGTCAGGTAATCGGGGCGCAGCATGGCAGCGACTTCATCGTTCGCATGACCGGGCGCGCAGCATCCAGTGATCTGCCATAGTCCGAGAATCAATGCATAGGAACGCATCAGCAGGCGCACGCCGCCAACAACGTCCGGCAAGGGGAAATGTTTGCACAGCAATTCACCCGCAGCCCCGAGTCGAACCGCCATACGCTGATCGAATGCCTGCGCGGATTCCGGGGTGACCCCCTTGTGCATCAGCCCAGCGACCAGCGTGGCGAGCGGCAGGAAGGCGGGGACGCCGGCGATGTATTCGCGCGTCAGTCGCATCATGTCGTCGAGGCTCATGCGCTCGGATTCCGAGGCGCGTGCGATCAGCGCGGAGAAAAATATTTCGGCATGCCGCTCGTGCGCGGCCAGCAGCAAATCCTCCTTGCTCCTGAAATACAGATAGACCGTGCCTTTCGCCAGCCCGGCCTCGTCCGCCACTTCGGCCACGCCGGGAATGCGCTCGGGATGTTGCAGCCACAGCGAGACAGCCGCGTCCAGCAACTGGGTGATGCGATGTTCGCGCGCTTCCGCGCTGGCAGGCGGCCTGGACATTCATGACTCCCGGTCAGTTAACGGTGGAATGATAAATGACCGGCGGTCAGAATTGCAAGGCGGCGAAGAAACGCGTTCGAGCCAGCGCGCTCATCCGGATGGATTGCCCGGGTGCAAAGGAATATGATTTGCAGTCACTTGGAACCGCATGTAAACCCGTGACACCAGCCATATTCCGGAACCCGCCCCATGAATGATTTCGCAACGCGCCTGATCCGCTGGCAGCGCCGCCACGGTCGCAACGGCCTGCCGTGGCAGGGCGCGGATGCTTACCGCATATGGCTGTCCGAGATCATGCTGCAACAAACCCAGGTTGCCACCGTTCTCCCTTATTACCAGCGCTTTGTCGCGTGTTTTCCGGATGTTTCAACGCTGGCCGCAGCGAGCGAAGATGAAGTGCTGGCGCTCTGGAGCGGGCTGGGCTATTACGCGCGGGCGCGCAACCTGCACCGTGCCGCGCAAACCGTCACGCTGCGGCACGGCGGCAAGTTTCCCGGCAACTTCGACGACATCCACGCGCTGCCCGGCATCGGTCGGTCCACCGCTGCCGCCATCAGCGTCTTCGCGTTTCGCAAGAAACACGCGATCCTGGACGGCAATGTCAAGCGGGTGCTGGCGCGCTATTTTGCGATTGCAGGGGCTACCGGCGAGAGAAAAATCGAGGCGCGGCTTTGGCGCGAGGCCGAAACGTTGTTGCCGTCACGCGGTTTGGCGAGCTATACGCAAGGGTTGATGGATCTGGGCGCGCTGGTTTGCACGCGCGGCAAACCGCAGTGCCGTATCTGCCCGTTGCATGCGGGTTGCGCGGCGCACTTGAGCGGGCGCGCGGAACATATCCCTTCCCCCCGCCCCCGCAAGCCGCTGCCAGAAAAGTACAGCACTTTCCTGTTGCTGCTGGACGGTTCCGACATCCTTCTGGAAAAACGCCCGGCCACCGGCATCTGGGGCGGCCTGTGGTGCCCGCCGCAAATGGATGAGGCGCCGGGCGGCAACACCTGCCGCGCACAGCAATACGGTGTGAAAGCGGCTCGGGCGCACGCTCTTCCCGCTTTCACGCACACCTTCACCCATTTCAGGTTGCACATTACGCCGCTGTTATGGCGGGTGGCCCGCCAACCCGGCCAAGCGCAGGAGCCGGGCAGGATGTGGCTCAATGTGGAAGAGGCCTTGCATGCGGCCATTCCTGCGCCGGTGCGCAAATTGCTGCGCCAGTTGAAAGAGGGAGCTACAGGGGGGCCGGTAAAATAGGCTAAACTTCGCCCATGAACCGATAAGGTGATAAATCCGCAGGAATTTTAAGGAGCACAAACAGTGAAAAGAGTGACAAAAGCCGTTTTCCCGGTAGCCGGCATGGGTAGCCGGTTTCTGCCCGCCACCAAGGCCAGCCCGAAGGAAATGATGCCGGTGGTGGACAAGCCGCTGATCCAGTATGCGGTGGAAGAGGCGGTGGCGGCGGGCATCACCGATATGGTCTTCATTACCGGTCGCAACAAACGCGCCATCGAAGACCATTTCGACACAGCTTACGAGCTGGAGTCCGAACTTGCTGCGCGCGGCAAAAACGATTTGCTCCGGATGGTGCAGGAGGTGATCCCGAAGCATGTGAACTGTATCTATATCCGCCAGACCGTGGCGCTCGGTCTGGGTCATGCCGTATTGTGCGCGCAGCCGGTGGTGCAGGACGAGCCGTTCGCGGTGATTCTGGCAGACGACCTGATAGACGGCGAGCCGCCCATCATCCAGCAGATGATAGAAGTATCGCAGCGCCACCAGTGTTCCGTGCTGGGGGTGCAGGATGTGCCGCGCAGCCATACCGGGCAATATGGCATCGTCAGCGCGACCAACCTGGAGCCGAACGTGGAGCTGGCACACGGCATAATCGAAAAACCCAGCCCGGATGTGGCGCCTTCCACGCTGGCGGTGGTGGGGCGCTATATTCTGACCCCGCGCATTTTCCATCACCTGGCGCAGGTAAAGGCGGGCGCGGGCGGCGAGATCCAGTTGACCGATGGCATCGCCGCGTTGCTGCGGGAAGAAAAATTGCTGGCTTACCGTTTTAACGGAATCCGTTACGACTGCGGCTCCAAGCTGGGTTACCTCAAGGCTCAGGTGGCCTTTGCCTTGAAGCGCGAAGATTTGCGCGACGGGTTCGCAGACTATCTGGCAACCTTGAAATAATGCTGCCCGCAATTTTTATCCCAAATAATCCATTAGGCCGACGTTGTTTTTTCTAATGAACTATCCGGGTTTATCTGATTCAACTCCGAAGGAGGCACCATGTTTTCCATTTCACGCACTGTTTCAATGGCGATCATTACCCTGTCGCTTGCCGCGTGCGCCACTGTCCAGGCGGGGCGGGATTTTGACGCGCTCTCGTTCGAGGCAAAAGTCGAGCGCGGGATCACCACGCAAGAGCAGGTGCGCGGCTGGTTCGGCACGCCCTCGAATACGGGGGTGAGCGTAGATACGGGCGGCGACCGCTTCGATGAGTGGACCTATTATTTTGCGTCCGGAAGGCTGTCTGACACGTCGGTCATGCGGATGAAAATGCTGCAAATCAAGTTTGACAAACAGGGGCTCGTGCGCGGTTACAACTGGTCAACTTCCGGGCAGTAACCCCAGGCCGGACGAGCCGGAACCAAATGTCGTGCTCCAGCCCAATGAATAATCCCGCCGATTTGCTGGCGCAGAGAACTCTGGTCACCGCCCTGCTGGATGGCCGCCGCTACCCCCATGCAGCGAAGTCCGTGCGGCTGATCGAGACGCACATCTCCTGGGTGCTGCTGGCCGGGCGCTATGCCTACAAGATCAAGAAAGCGCTCGATCTGGGCTTCCTCGACTTCAGCGCGCTGGAAGCGCGCCATTTTTATTGCGCCGAAGAAATACGCCTCAACCGCCGCCTGGCGCCAAAAATTTATCTGGGCATTATTCCGATAGGCGGCAACCCGGAGCAACCCGAACCTGGCGCGCAACCGGCGATCGAATATGCCGTCAGGATGAAACGTTTCGCCTCCACCAGGCTGATGGACCGCCTGCTGGCCCGCGACAGGATAACACCCGGCCACATGGATAGCCTGGCTGCAACCATGGCGCACTTTCACGGCAGCCTGCCCGCAGCGGAAGCGGATTCAGGGTTTGGCAGCACTGCCGCCATCCGTGCTGCGGCGCTGCAAAATTTCGAACAGTTGCGGCCGTTGCTGAAAGAGCCTGCCGATAGCAAAACCGTTGTTGAGTTGCGCGATGCAACCGAGGCAACCTACGCCTCCTGCGAAAAGCGTTTCGAGGAACGCCGCGCGCAAGGCTGCGTGCGCGAGTGCCACGGCGATCTCCATCTCGGCAACATCGCGCTCATCGGCGACGCGCCCGTTCCTTTCGACGGCATCGAGTTCAACCCCGATTTGCGCTGGATAGACGTGATGAACGAAATCGCCTTTCCAGTCATGGATCTGTTGCGGCACCAGCGGCCAGAATTCGCCTACCGCTTACTGAACGCCTATCTGGAAGCCACCGGGGATTACGCTGGCGCACCCTTGCTGCACTTTTATATTGCCTGCCGCGCAACGGTGCGCGCCAAGGTCTGCGCGATCCGCGCAGCGCAGACAGACATCTCGGGACGCGATGCGGCGGTTGCGCTGGCAGCCTGCCGCAGCTATCTTGCGCTGGCCGGAGATTCACTCGCCCGCAAGCGTCCCGCGCTGATTCTCACCCACGGCTTGCCCGGTTCCGGCAAGAGCACCTTTGCCCAGGCTGCGCTGGGGCGCCTGCAAGCGCTTCGCATCCGCTCCGATGTGGAGCGCAAACGCCTGTTCGGGCTGGCGCCGCTCGCAAGCAGCCATTCGCAAACCGGCAACGGCATGTACGGCGCCGACGCGACCTGCCGCACCTACGCACGCCTCCTTGAGCTGGCGCGACACCTGCTCGCGGCAGGCTTTCCGGTCATCGTGGATGCCGCCTTCCTCAAGCGGGAAGAGCGCACGCAATTTCGGCAGCTCGCGCGCGATTTGGCGGTTCCCTTTGCCATCGCCTCGATGCGGGTCAGCCTTGCCACCATGAGGTCGCGCATCCTGGAGCGGCACCGCAGGGCAAACGATGCGTCCGAAGCCGGCGTTGCCGTGCTGGAAATGTTGCAGGCCGCACAACAGCCGCTCTCGCAAAGCGAGCAGGGTTATACGGTTGTATTTGTCAATGAAGGCGGCTGCGGCATTGCCGGTAACGCGCCGGGATGGAAAAAGCTGGAGCGATTGCTGGCGACCGGCAAGACTTGGGTGGGCGCGGAGTGAATGCCATGCGGGGCACGCCGCGCGCCTTTAACGTGAAACTCGCGCAGCGAGGGCTTCGCCCTCTCTCCCTCAAAAAACTCAGCTTGCGGTTTGATGTTTCAACAGGCTGCCGTCGTGTTCGATGCTCACCCCCTCCGCATTCAGGCGATTGAAAATATCATCCAGCGCCATGTCCTCGTTGGCGAAAATATTTTCCTCGGCAATCAAGCCGTACAGCCCGGTCTGGCGCATGAGGTCGAGCACCTGCTTCTTCAGCCCGCTGAACACGATGGTGACACCATTGCCCCGCAGGCGCTGCACGAGGTGGCGGATCACTTCCTCGCCGGAGGCGTCGAGCTGGTTGATGCCGCTGCCGACCACCAGCAGATAACGGGCTTGCGGGCTGTGCGCCAGCGCTTCCAGGATGGTGTCTTCAAAATACGAGACGTTGGCGAAGTAGAGCGACCCGTCGTAGCGCATGGCGATAATGTGTTCGCTGGCCGGAAGGTGATGCACTTTCACATCGCGCAGGGTGCCGTCGCTGTGGCGGCCCAGGATGGCCACTCTGGGCCGCATGGTGCGGTACAGATAGAGAATGATGGCGGCCCCGGCGCCGACCAGGATGCCTTTGTCGAGATGCGGCGCAAAAGCCAGGGTTGCCGCGAACGTTACCATGGCGGCGGTGCCGTCGTGCCGGTGCGCCTGCCACGCATGCCGGATGGATTGGAAATTGATCAGGCCGGACACCGCCATCATGATGACTGCGGCCAGAACGGCCTGCGGCAGATGGTAGAGCAGCGGCGTGAGAAACAGCAGGGTCAGCAGGACGATGATGCTGGCGAACACCGATGACATTCCGCTTGCCGCCCCGGCATTGAGGTTGACGGCAGAGCGCGAGAAGGAACCGCTGACCGGAAACGACAGGCTGAAGCTGCCGACGAGATTGGACAGCCCCTGTCCGAGCAGTTCCTGGTTCGGCTCGATGCGCTGTTTGGTTTTGGCGGCCATGGCCTTGGCGACGGAAATGGCTTCCATGAAGCCGACCATCGAGATGACCAGCGCGCTGGAAAGCAGCGCGGCCACGGAATCCCAACTGATGTCCGGAAGGCTGAAACCGGGCAGGCCGGATGGGACGTTGCCGACCACTTCCCCGCCGCCGATCAGCTTGAGCCCGCCGTTGTGCAGCTTGCCGATACGCCAGCGGCGCCCGTCGGATTGTCCGCCTTGCGGTACCTGCCCGGCAAGGTAAAGTTTTGCCGGTTCTGCGCCGCTTGCCGCCACCTGTTCGAAAATGAATTTGCGCAGCGCGCGGCTGTTATTCCGGTTCTCGTTCCTGGCGTTGCCGAGCTCCAGTTGCAGCAGTTCGATTTCATATTTGAGCGCGGCGGCGCGCTGGCCGCCAGCCGCGTCTTTACCGGACTTCTTTAGTTCCGCTGCGCCGGCGTCCAGCCGTTCCTTCAGGCCGACGATCCGCTCTTCGGTGCGCTGGTATTCGGCGGCCAGCGCCCTGACTTCGGCGTCCATGATGTGTTCGATCCTGCTTGCGCCGTTACGCTCGAAGCCCATGCTCCAACTGGCCAGTGTGGTCAGCGCCACCGCGATCAACACGTTGGGCATTTTGGGCGCCCATTTCTTCAACGCGAGCATGATGGCAAAGGCGGATGCTCCCATCGCCAGGGTGGGAAGGTGGGTATCCCCGATTTGCAGCAGCACTCCCCAGATGTCCTGGATGAAATGTTCGCTGCGCCCCATCGAAACGCCGAACAGCTTGTTGAGCTGGGACAGGCCGATGATGATCGCGGCGGCATTGGTGAAACCGACGATGACCGGATGCGAGAGAAAATTGACCAGCACGCCGAGCTTGAACAGCCCCAGCGCCAGTTGCAGCAGGCCTACCAGCATGGCAAGCAGGGTGGCCAGGGCGATGAATTGCTCCGAGCCGGAAGCGGCCAGCGGCGCCAGCGCCGAAGCGGTGAGCAGGGAAACCACCGCCACCGGCCCGGTGGCGAGCTGCGCCGAGGAACCCCACAGCGCGGCGATGATGCCGGGCAGAAACGCCGCGTAGAGACCGTAGTAGGCGGGCAGGCCGGCGAGTTGCGCATAGGCCATGGACTGCGGGATGAGAACCAGTGCGACGGTGATCCCGGCGATCAAATCCGCCTTGAGAGTTTCGCCGCGAAGCGGGAACCATTTCAGGAAGGGAAGTAAATTGGCGAAGCGGCTGGTCATGGCTGCCTGGGTTCACCGTTGGGCAAATTGACGTGGCACTCCGAAAAGATGCGCTTCTTGCAGGTGCGGCAGATTTCCGGATCGAGGGTGCTATAGATCGGCTTGATCCAGTTCGACTTGGCGGGAAAGAATCCACCCTCGCCGATGTCTTCCAGATTGTCGGACTTGCGCAGAAACTTGTAAATGGAATCTCTGCAACGGTAGAAATAAAGCCCGCCGCCCATTTTACGGCGGCGGCGCGCTTCCTGGGCCAGCATCTCGGCGCCCGCGACATCCACAAAATTGATGCCGCTGGCAAGCACCATCACCGTCTTCTGTCGCGGGTTGTTTTCGTCAATTTGCATCAACCCGCTCCGCACATAGTCAACCGCGCCGAAAAAAATGGAACCGTTGATGCGCACGATGCGGAATTGCGGGCATTCGGGATGGCCGTGCGCATCCACGAAATGATAGGCGCCCTCTTCGCTGGAGGGTACGGAGGGCTCGATGGCGGGGCGTGAAACGCGGTACAGGTAAAGCGCGAGGGAAAGCAGGATGCCGAAGAAAATTCCTTTTTCCAGATTGATCAGGGTGCCGACCATGGTAACGAGCAAAGTGATGGTTTCGGCGCGGCTGGTGCGGAAGATGGACAGGATGTGGTGAAAATCTATCAGCCCCCAGGCAACGAGAAACAGGATACCCGCCATGGCGGCTGTGGGCAGGTATGAGGCGAGCGGCGCCACCAGCAACAGGATCAGGATCAGGAACAGCGAAGCAAACACCGTGGCCAGCGGCGTCCTGGCGCCCGATGCGTAATTGACGCCGCTGCGGTTGAACGAGCCGCAGGAGGCGTAGCCGGAAAAGAAGCTGCCGGTGAGGTTGGATAATCCCTGCCCGATGAATTCCTGGTTGCCGTCAATGCGCTGCTCCGATTTCACCGCGATGGCGCGCGCGATGGAAACCGCTTCGGTGAGCGCCAGCATGGTCACCACCAGAGCCGGGAATAACACCTTGTGGATGGTGTCGTAGGATAGATCCGGTAAAAAGAACGGCGGGGGGTGCGACGGCAAGGCGCCGACCGTATTGATCCGGGTAATTTCAAAGCCGACCTCGGCGTTGACAAAGTAGGCGGCAAGGCTGCCGGCCACCATGGCGGCAATCATGTAGGGCAGCTTCGGGGCATAGAGCTTGGCCAGTATCCCGGCAACCAGAGTAACCGCGCCGATGCCGGTGACGTAAGGGTTGATATTGCCGGATTGCGCGATGGCCTGGCCGATCACTTCGTGGAAATGCGAGCCTTGCGGAATGGGGATACCGAAAAAATTCTTGACCTGGCTGGCCGCGATCAGTATCGCGGCTCCTGCGGTAAAACCGATCACCACGGTATGCGAAATGAAATTCACCAGCACACCCATGCGCGCCAGCCCCAGAATCAACTGAAACACTCCTGTCAAAAAAGTCAGCGTGAGCACCATGCTGATGAACTGCGGCGAGCCGGGTTCCGCGAGCGGGCTGATGGCGGCATATACCGCGATGGAAATGGCGGTGGTGGGGCCGGAGACCAGATGCCAGCTCGACCCGAACAGCGCGGCAACGATGGCCGGAAGCATGGCGGCATACAGGCCGTATTCGGGCGGCATTCCCGCGATGGTGGCGAACGCCACGCCCTGCGGCAGCACGATCAAGGCGCCGGTGACGCCCGCGACCAAGTCACCTTTTACCGTGGCGCCGTCCACCATCGGCCACCAGAGCAAAAAAGGAAAGATGCGCGGCAACCAGTATTTGAGGAATGGGGAGCGTTTCAAGAAAGCTTTCCTCGGCTTGCGGTTTGTAAGTTAATGATTCTGCGGGTGGCTGGTCTCCGGGAAAAACAACCGGCGATCCGCCAGCAGCCCGATATGTTGCAGTATAAACGCTGCACGCGGCAGCAAGGGAGCGGTGAACGGGCGCGCTGATGGCGGACAGCGCAGCACAACCAGACCTGGACAGTATGCGTAATCGGGCAGGCTGACATCTATAGCCGTAATGAGGGGTGGTGATATAGCCCAAATGGGGGATTGCCGCCGGATGATCCTTCGGCAGAACTCAGGGCGGGCTGATCCGGCAGGCCAGCTTCTTTTCCATAGTGTCCGAGATCTGGTCATAAGCGGAAAACAAGGCATCCAGAGGTTTGGTGGCGGTGCTGAAGTAGTGTCCCGCATCAACCGCAGGTTTTTCCGCGTTGATGATTTCCTTTTCCAGCAGGGAGAGGAAATCGGCGACGGTTTTTTGCGCCGCCTCCCACAGGTTAATCATGGCCGCCGCTTGCGCGGAATCGGCGCGCGCCAAGTCGTCGCTCACCCACTTCATGGTTTCCCTTATCCGTTCTTCCAGAAACCGCAACCTGATTCTGGCCACGCTCGAACAACGGCCTTTTGCCGCCGCACCGGATCCCAGCGCCCGCGCTTGCCCCAACCCTTCGGCGGCGATCGGCAGCTTGTGCCAGAGAGCGCTTGCCAGCGCGGCATCGGTGGGGCATGCGCCAACGATCTGGCTGCGTTCGGCCACGTCCCCCATCAGGTAGATAATGGCGCGGATAAGCTCGCTGTGGCGGCGGAAGCTGTCCTCGGTTGACAGCGCCTGCGATTCCCCGCGCAAGGATTGCCACGCATCGAGGATGCCGCCCCAGCGTTTGCACTCTGCCAGCAGCCGGCTGTGCAGGGTATCCAGCGCGCCCAAGTCGCGCTCGATTTCCGTTTTCTTCTGCTCAAGCTTTGCGGCGAAGGATTTGTCGCCGCTCAGGAAGGCGTTCACCATGCCCCGGTGCTGTTGCATATCGAGCAGCAACTGTTTGGTTATCCGGTTTATCCGGACGCCTTCCAGCCGGAGCGACAGGCAATTTCGCCGGCTTCTGCCGGCGATGACATGGGCGAACCCGGCTGTTGCAGCAACCGGCGCCAGGAAAAGCAGCCATTCCGGGTAGTCCACGATCCCCCTCCTTTTCCTGCGGTCACTCCCGGAAGCCGGCCAGCGCATTGCGCATGCCGCCGGTCAGGTACGCGAGGTGCGATGCCATTTCCGCCGTTTCTTCGGCGGCGCGACTGTTTGTTTGCGCGCTCCGGGCGATTTGTTCCACATGCCGCGCGATTTCGGAGCTGTTTGCGCTTTGCTGCCGGGTGCCGGCGGCGATCTGATGCACGCTCTCCAATGCGGTGGCGGCACGGGAGGAAATTTTTGCCAGCGCCTCCGATGCGCCGCCGGAATGCGACACGCTTTCGCGCGCCCGGACTCCGGCAGCGGACATGTGCGCGGTTGCCTGATGAATTTCCGACTGGATGGCCTCGACCGTGCCGGTGATTTCGTTGGCCGAGTTGCCCGCCCGCTGCGCCAGCTTGCGCACTTCATCTGCCACAACGGCAAAACCGCGCCCGGATTCTCCGGCCCGCGCCGCTTCAATGGCGGCATTCAGCGCGAGCAGATTGGTCTGGTCGGAAATTTCCCGGATAAGCACCGTGGCCTGGCCGACCTCGCCGGAACGCTGCGCCAGGCGATCCATCAGCCGGGAAACTTCGTCCACGGCCCTGGCAAGCGATTGGATAACGTCGGCGGTCTGTGCGATGGCAAGGCTGCCCGCCGCCGATAATTCGCTGACCGCGTGCGAGGTTTGCTCGGCTTCGTGGCTTTGGGATGCCACATGGGCGATGCTGGCCGTCATTTCCTCTATTGCCGCCGCCGTGTGAGATGCCGAGCCGCTTTGCTGCGAGGCGGCGGCGGCCACCTTGTCGGCGCTGCCTTTCAGTTCCACCGTGGCAAACGCCACTTCGGAGGAGGCATCGCGAACCTCCGAAATGATGCGCCCCACATTGCGCGCCATGTCGTTGAATTGCATCGCTGTCAGTTTTTCTTCCCGACCGCCTTCCGGTGTCATGCGGACGCTGAAATCCCCGGTTCCCAGCCCGGCGAGACCGGCTTGCCACGCGCGGAACAAACGGGCCTGAGCAAGGTGCAACTCGGCCAGCAGAACCCACGAAACGAGAGCCAGGATTCCGGCTGCCAGAACTGCGGCGGTCGCTGGCGGCTGGCCGGTGAAGGCGCCAAAGGCTGCAACGCCGAGAGGGAACGATGACAGCAGGGCCGCCAGAGCAATTTTTCGCGCAAGCGCAAGATTGCCCAGCCATGCGGTGCCGGGAAGATGTTCGGAGTTTGAGCGACCCAAGGCTGGCTCCATTCGAAGAGGTTGGCGCGACGGGCATTGTTGGCGCAAGTGCCGCCCGCTGCTCGCGGTTACATTTCTATTTTTCTTATGCCATGCTGGTATCGGCAGGATTTCTGGTTTCTTTAACGTGAAACTCGCGTAGCGAGTTTCACGGTAAGTGAGCTTCAAAAATTCAGAGTTCGCCCAAATGCCCCGCAAGAGGACGCCGATCCGCTACGGGCAAAAGCAGCCCGCGCGGAGTCGTCAGCAAGGCGCAGAAAAAATTTGCGAGCATCCGCTACGCGGATTGCCTGCTTACCCCGCTTCGCAGCGCCGCGTCTGTTTGATATGCCAGCAAGCAATTTTTTCTGCCACGCAGCTTAACCAGCCGCCTGGCTGCCGTTTTTTTGGCAGCTTAGTGGAATGCGTGCTTATCCGGTTGTTTCCCCGCACCCTTCCGGGGAAGAGTTGGAGAGAGGGGGCGCGGGAATGACGAGACGTGAACCTGGAGCGCGCCTATTGCACTTTAACCAGCTCGACATCAAAAATCAGCGTCGCGTCCGGAGGGATGACACCGCCCGCGCCGCGCGAGCCGTAAGCCTTGTTTGGGGGAATAACCAATGTGCGTTTGCCGCCGACTTTCATGCCAACCAACCCTTCATCCCAACCGGGGATCACGAAACCCTCGCCAAGCGGGAAGGTGAAGGGTTGGCCGTGATCCGCCGAGCTGTCGAATTTGGCGCCCTTGTGGTCGGACTTGGATGTCGCATAGAGCCAGCCGGTGTAATGCACCGAAACAAATTTGCCGGAAACGGCCACTTCACCGCTACCTGCTTTGGTATCGGTTTTTACAAGCTTGGCCGGGGGCGGCTCGTTTGCCGGGAATGCCGGGGTTGCCGGCAGGATCAAGGCCGGGGCCAAGACAGCAAGGCGAAGCAGGGATAGGATTTGTTGCATTTTGAAGCCTCCGGTTAATTTAACCCAGATAATCCATTAGCCGATTTTTGCCTGAACTGGCAGTACGGGCGGATCACCGGCATTCGCCCACAAACCCTCGAACCACGCTCTTCGCCGTC
>JACRPU010000073.1 GCA_016223025.1 Nitrosomonadales bacterium
CGAGTGAATGGTGGCGGGTCGAGTTAGGTTTCGCGGTCCGAAGCCTTCAAAAAGTTTCGCGACCTCAGCCCCTGCGCGACAACGCACACCCGTAGTGTCTTTCATTATCGGGGGCGCTGCGCTACTGCTGCATGAAAGTTTGGCCCGATGCAAAGCGCGGGGCGGCTGAGCGTTGTTATTTCCCGTAGAGCAGTTGCTCCTGAAGCGAAGGCTTCTTTTGAAGGGCGGGTACGCGCGCGTTGTCGGGGAAACCGACATTGCCGTAACTGATGTCGGTGTTACACCTGAAAATGATCGAGCGCGCCATAATTCCTCCGGATCTGGACTCTTCGATTTTTACTATGCTGGAGACAAAGAGACTTTGCAGTTCGCATACTTCATCGGCCTGCGCGTAGCATGAGGACAGGGTGAGGTCGGTGCCATGACATTTGACGACATATTTTGGAGCGGCCTCGGACAATGGCGCAGCCGCTGCCGCCGCCGCAGCCGGAACTGCCGCTTCCGGCGCTGCCAGAACGGGAGCCGGTTTTTCTTTCCGCAAGATTTCCAGTTCGGATGATTTTATGAGCGGCTTATCCGAACATGCGGCCATCAAGGCTAGTGTAATGAGGCATGGCCGTAATTTCATTTTCCGGTTTCATTGGCGAAGCACTTGGGCGATTCTGGCCGCGCGTGGTTTGGTAAATATGTTTATGGTATTGCGTTTGAGCCGGTTTGTGAAATGTGGTTCGGGGGCAGGCACCGGAATTACTGCACCGTCACACGCCCAAACTTGCGCTTGCCTACCTGCGCGACCACGACCGCACCCGCCTTGATTTGCAGGTTTTTGTCGCCGATTTTTTCGCCGCCGAGCTTGACCGCGCCCTGCCGGATCATGCGCAGGGCATCCGAGGTGCTCTCTGCCAAACCGGCCTGCTTGAGCAATTGGGCGATGCCGATGGCGCCGCCGGTTGAGGCGACCGTCACTTCCGGCATGTCGTCCGGCAATACCCCGTGCCTGAAGCGCGCCTCAAATTCCGCCAGCACATCTTCCGCCGCCTTGCGGGAATGGAAGCGGGCGACCATTTCCTGCGCCAGCAACACCTTGATGTCGCGCGGGTTGCGCCCTTGTTCCACCTCGGCGCGCCAGAGGGTGATGGCGCTCATCGGCTCGAACGACAGCAACTCCAGGTAGCGCCACATCAGATCGTCGGAGACCGACATCAGCTTGCCGAATATTTCCTGCGGCGGCTCGGTGATGCCGACATAGTTGCCGAGCGACTTGGACATTTTGTTTACGCCGTCCAATCCGACCAGCAGCGGCATGGTGAGCACGCACTGCGCTGGCTGGCCATAGTGTTTCTGCAACTCGCGCCCCATCAGCAGGTTGAATTTCTGGTCGGTGCCGCCCAGTTCCATGTCGGCCTTGAGCACCACCGAATCGTAGCCTTGCACCAGCGGGTAAATGAACTCGTGGATGGCGATGGGCTGGTTGTTCTGGTAGCGCTTGCCGAAATCGTCGCGTTCCAGCATGCGCGCCACGGTATGGGTGGCCGCGAGGCGGATCAGGTCGGTCGCGCTGAATTTGTCCATCCAGGAGGAGTTGAACACGATTTCGGTCTTGTCCGGATCCAGCACCTTGAACACCTGCTCGCGGTAGCTCTGCGCGTTCTCCAGCACCTGCTCGCGCGACAGCGGCGGGCGGGTGGTGTTTTTGCCGGTCGGATCGCCGATCATGCCGGTGAAATCGCCGATCAGAAACAGCGCGTGGTGGCCCAGTTCCTGCAACTGGCGCATTTTGTTGAGCAGCACGGTATGCCCGAGATGCAGATCCGGCGCGGTGGGGTCGAACCCCGCCTTGATTCGGAGCGGGCGGCCCAGCGCCAGTTTTTGCGTCAATTCGGCTTCCAGCAACAGTTCGTCACAGCCGCGCCGGATCAGTTCCAGCGATTCTTGTTGTGTCGCATTCTTCATGGTTATTTGTTTCTTGTCGTTGAAACTCAAGCCGGCTCAAAGATTGCCGCCCGTTTCCGTTTACAGTCCGTTTGTCGGTCGAATCAGCCACCCGCATTGCTCGCAGCAGCGGATCCGGCGGATTTTGAGGTGCGCCCCTTATCTGGTAAAGTGCGCCCACTCCAAAACGGCAGCCAAAAACAAGAAGCGGCAAGAGGCGCAAATGTTAACCCAAAACACCCTGACACAAGATCGCAAAATGAAGCTGCGCTGGTTTGTGGCGCTTTCCACCCTGCCCTTGCTGGGCGTTGTCACGGCATTCGGCATCGTGCCACCCCCGGAAATCCAGCCAAACAACCTGACAACGGTAGTGGAAGAAATTTCCCTGCCGAGCGCCGTGCGGATCGCCGGCAATGACGCCACCTTCTGGCGCGATGAGCGCGTGCAGCGCGGCGACACGGTGGCCGAACTGCTGCGCCGCCTGAATGTGGAGGATGCTGCCGCCAGCGAGTACCTGCGCGGTGACCGGGCTGCGGAGCCGTTCCGACAGCTCGCTCCCGGCAAGGCGGTGCAGGCCGAAACCGGCGCGGACGGAGCCATGCTGGCGCTACGCTACACGAGTAACGACGGCAACCAGATCGTCATCGAGAAAAACGGCGACAGTTTCAGTTCCAGGACGCTGCCGCCCCAACTCGAAGTGCGCGTGTTCTCGCGCAGCGGGGAAATCAAAAGCTCGCTGTTCGCGGCAACCGACGAAATCGCCCTGCCTGACGCTGCCGCCAGCCAGTTGGCCGAAATCTTTGGCGGCGACATGGATTTCCACCACGACCTGCGCAAAGGCGACAGATTTACCGTGGTTTACGAAATGATCTACAGCAACGGCGAACCGGTGCGCACCGGGCGCATCCTGACCGCCGAATTCATCAACCGGGGAAAAATCTACCGGGCGGTGTATTTCCAGAAAGATGAAAACCGCGGCGACTACTACACGCCAGAAGGCAAAAGCATGCACAAGGCTTTCCTGCGCTCGCCTCTCGAATATTCCAGGGTCAGCTCGGGCTTCAGCCGCTCGCGCCTGCACCCGGTGCTGGGTACCTGGCGCGCCCACAAGGGCGTGGACTATGCGGCGCCGACCGGCACCAAGGTCAAGGTAACCGCCGATGGCGTGGTGTCGTTCGTGGGCAAGCAAGGAGGTCACGGCAATATGATCGCCGTGGATCACCAGGGACGCTACACCACCGTATACGGTCACCTGTCCCGTTTTGCGGGCGGCATCCATCGCGGCCAGCGCGTCGGGCAGGGCGAAATCATCGGCTATGTCGGCATGACCGGCATGACCACCGGACCCCACCTGCACTACGAGTTCAAGATCGGCGGCCAGCAGCGCAACCGCATTCCTGGAAACCGCCGACAACCTGATGCGGCAATTGGCGCTGTTGCCGGACACCAGCCTGGTCAAGCTCGATTAACGCGCATGGCGCAGGCCACCCCGAATGATGAATCGTCTGCGCCATGTGCGTTTCCCTCACCCCCGTTCCCCCTCCCCCGGAAGGAGAGGGGTGCGGCATGCCCTCGCTGCGCGAGATTCACGTTAACCGGCAACCCTCTGACAATTCCAAACGGTGCCGAGCGACCGCGAACTTTATGTAGGCATCATGTCGGGCACCAGCCTGGACGGAATTGATGCCGCGCTGGTGGAATTTGGCGGCGAGCGTGCCGGGCCGACCAAGTTACTCGCCACCCATTGCCAGGCTTACGGGAAACCTCTCAAAACCGCGCTGCTCGATCTGCACCACCCCGCAAACGACGAACTGCACCGCGCGCAACTGGCCGGCAATGAACTGGCGCGCCGGTATGCGGCGGCTACGGCGGCCCTGCTGCAAAAAACCGGCGCCGATCCCGCGCAAGTTCGTGCCATCGGCTGCCACGGGCAAACCATACGCCACAGGCCGGATCAGGGTTATACCCTGCAACTGGGCAATGCCGCGCTTCTGGCCGAACTGAGCGGCATCACCGTGGTGAGCGATTTCCGCAGCCGCGACATCGCCGCAGGCGGACAGGGCGCACCGCTGGTTCCCTCATTTCACGACCGTGCGTTCCGCCACCCGGCAATCCACCGGGTAATCGTCAATATCGGCGGTATCAGCAACCTGACCGATCTGCCGCCCGGTCGCGCCACCACCGGCTTCGACTGCGGCCCCGGCAATCTGCTGATGGATGCATGGATCGCGCGGCACTGCGGGGAACCTTATGACAAGGACGGCGCCTGGGCTGCCGGCGGCAAAGCCGTACCGGCGCTGCTGGGGGAACTCCTGAGCGAGCCGTTTCTGCATGCGGCACCGCCGAAAAGCAGCGGGCGGGATCTGTTCAATCTTGGCTGGCTGGAAGGCAAGCTGCATGGCGATGAGTCTCCAGCCGATGTGCAGGCCACCCTGCTGGAGCTTACCGCCAGCGCCATCCGCGATTCGATCCAAAACCGCTGCACCGGCGCACAGGAAATATATCTGTGCGGCGGCGGTGCGCACAATCGCGCCCTGGTGCAACGCTTGCAAGCAACCTTGCCGGATTGCCGCATTCAGGCTACGGATACGCTAGGCATCAGCGCAGACTGGCTGGAAGCCATTGCTTTTGCCTGGCTGGCGCAGCAGGCCGTGCTAGACCGTTGCGCCAACCTGCCCGCCGCCACCGGCGCGCGTCACCCTTGTATTCTTGGCGCTATCTACCAGGCGTAGCGCCAAATTCGCCGTATTCTTCCCGCCGCCCACCCACAATAAATCGCCGCTTGTTCGCGGCCTGGCCCCTATTTGCGGATGCTGCTGATCGCGGCAATTTCCATTCTGGCCATCGGCGCCAATCTGCCTGCGGATCTGGCATCTGCGCTCGGCATCAGCCAGCTTGCGCTGATCGTATCGCTGGGGTTTCTGGTTGCGGTCTCGCTGCTGAATTATGCGTTCAGGCTGTTGCCGATGGGTATCGAGGAGCCAGAAGTTCCCGCACCCGGCGCTGATGAATCGCGCCACGCCATGTTCGCCGCGCTATCGAAGGGCGATCTGGCCACCTTGCACCAATTGCTTGCGATGAACGCGGATGTCAATTTCGCTCTGGGCGGCACGACGCCGATACACCTGGCCACCGAAAAAGGCGACTCCGAAATTGTGCGTACCCTGATTCGCCACGGCGCAAACTTTCGCATGAAAGGTGCGGACGGAAGAAGGCCTCTCGAAATTGCGCTGACCAAGAGGTTTGTCCGGACAACCGAAATACTCTTTGAGGCAAACAAGCCGTATTTTGCCAATCCGGAACAGACAGTGAACTGGCGCATGAATGCCGGGGTATGGCGTGATGCCGAAGACCCAAGCGGTGCTGCGGCTGGCCAGGCCTGAGTTGTGCGCGGCAAGTTTTACGTGAAACTCGCGCAGCGAGGGCTTCGCCCTCTCTCCATCAGGGAGAGAGTAGAGTGAGGGAACGGGCACGGCGAGTTTCATAATCAGGGGTGGCTACTCGCCATGCCCGTTAGCGTGAAAGACACCACTCACGGGACGTAACAAATTCTGGCCTGTCGCAAGCCAGAGCGAAGGGAGGCGAGTGATGTGAGCGATTAAGCGGTGGCCGTG
>JACRPU010000087.1 GCA_016223025.1 Nitrosomonadales bacterium
CTTACTTTACCCAGTAAATTCATGGTGATCATCTCCTTATTTTCTCCATTCCAAAATTGGAACGGAGGAGGTTAATCACCTGGGTAATTTTCAGCGCGCAGAGGCTATGTTTTCTGGGTAATTTTCAGTGCGTACCAACAATATGCTCATCATTAGGCCTTAAAATCCCCTGAACTTACAACTAAACTCTGGGTGGGCAACGTCTACACGCGGTCAAATTAAGGAACTGGCCCAATTTACAATTGTAGTTCAAGCCGTCCGTGCATGCTGCACTTCCGGTGGGTAAGCACCATTGGCGCGAGCTTCCAGCAACACCACCTCCACCGCGCTGCCATCTTCGGCATAGCTGATATGCGTGTTCCAGTTTTGCGATACCTCGCGGGCAATCGGTTTGTCTGACAGGCGTATGACGAGAATGCCGTCCTCATCGAAATAAGTGGTATGCATGTCGGCCTCCTATAAAAGATAACTTCGCCCATGATCGCTCATAACATAAAATGTATGCACGTCAATTTATCCTTAAAAACTCTGCCAGCCACAGAGAACACAGAGATCACAGAGTAAAAACAAACGGTTGAACCAAGAAATTGATTCACCTTTTTGGTGTGCCATAAAAACGTGTAGTACCGCTGATTTCTCTGTGTACTCTGCGTTCTCTGTGGCTTGAATTGAGGTTTTTAGGTTTATACATGCTGAGGTAAACCGTCAATTTTCTGGCGAGTCACCAGTCCTTCGCCACCGGGTTGTTGCAGCTTACCTGGAACAGCTTGCGGTCTTCCAGGCGAATCGCCGTCAGCGGCCCGCCCCACAAACAGCCGGTATCCAGCGCGATGATGCGGCGATCCACTTTCAAGCCCAATGCCGACCAGTGGCCGAAGATGACGACGGCATCGGCGCTGGCACGGCCCGGCACATCAAACCACGGCAGGTATCCCGCAGGCACGTTCTGCGCCTCGCCCTTGAACTTGAATTCCATCCCGCCTTGCAGGGTGCAGATACGCATGCGCGTGAAGGCGTTGGTGATGACGCGCAACCGCTTGTAACCGGCCAGGCCGTCATCCCAGTGGTCGGGATGGTTGCCGTACATGTGCGCAAGAAACTTGCGGTATTGCGGGCCGTGCAGCGCTGTTTCAACCTCGCGGGCAAGCTGCTGCGCCTTGGCCACGCTCCAGCCCGGCAGCAGGCCGGCATGTACCAGAACATGTTTGTCTTCCGCGTACAGCATGCGCTGTGCGCGCAGCCACGCCAGCAGCTCGTCGCGGTCGGGGGCGTTCAGCACTTCATCCAGGGTGTCGCTGCGGCCCGGTTCCGCCGCGCCCTCCGCCACCGCGAGCAAGTGCAGGTCGTGGTTGCCCAGCACCGTGATGGCGCTATCGCCCAGCGATCTTGCGAGGCGCAGCACTTCCAGCGAACCGGGCCCGCGATTGACCAGGTCGCCCACCAGCCAGAGCCTGTCCTGCGCGGGATCGAAACGCATCTGCTCCAGCAATTGCCGGAACTCGATGTAACAGCCCTGTATGTCGCCCACCGCGTAAGTTGCCATGCATGGACACCCGTTAACGTGAATGTCGCGCAGCGAGGGCTGGCCGTACCCCTCGCCCTCCAGAGGGGGAACGGGCGGGAGGGAGCGATCGTGGCGCAGACGATTCACATTCGAGGCGGCCTGCGCCACGATCGTCGGGTTGCCGCTTATCCAGCCCGGAAAACAGTAACCCGGAATAAATGGCGAAGAAATGTCCTTCGCCGTGATCGTACAAGAACGAGTTAAACAGGCAGCCCACCGCCATCGCTAAAACCAGGCCTTGTGCTGCATAGTCGTAGGGCAATGGCAACATGGCAGATGTTTTCCATTGCCGATAGAACAATATCAGAAATCCGCCCAGCCCTAGCATACCCAGTTGGCCCGTAATTAACAGATATTCATTATGGGGGTTTCCTGTCAGGATGCCGGGGTGGTCGTATGCTTTTTTCGCGTATTCATCGGCAAAACTCCCGGTTCCTGCGCCCAGAATCGGGTGATCGGCAATAACTCGCAACGCTGTTTGCCACATGATCAGGCGCTGTCCGATGGAAGATTTCTCAGGATCGCTCACTGCCAGAGCAATATCGCTGCTGCGGCCTTGTATCGCGGGGGAAGTTGCCACCACGCCCGTTGTCGCGACAACTGCCGCGACAAGATAAATCGGCCAGCGTTTTCTTAAACCCGCCCAGTATTGGTAAGACAACAACAGGATCAAGGCGGCGAGGATAATATGCCCCGTCCTCCCCGAAACCATAAACATCAAGTTGAACGTCGCCAAACAAGTGGCGGCGCCCCACAGCAGCCTCTGCCGGATAGTCTGGCTGCGCAACAAATGATGCGCCATCAAATAAATGGCAAAAGCAAGAAAGAACCCATATGCAATCCGGCTTTTGAATGGGGTTGTTGAAAAAGTTCCGGTATCCTGTGCTACCGGCCACGGGGGCGCCCATCCCAAACGCATGGCAAACGAAACCATCAGCGCCACCAGGATTGCGGCAATGAATGCGTAATATGCGCGTTGCCGCCAGCAATCCTCGGTAAAAACAGAAATAGCCAGCGGCAGTAACAGCAATTCGCGGTATTGGTTCAGACTGGAGAGCGCCGTTGGCAGGCTGGCCGATGAATAGCTTATCCCCACCACAAACAAGCCAAACAATAACAGGGAGAACATGGCCACCGGGTTCCCCCGGATGTGCTGCCATTTGCCCCGATAACCGCCGCTGAGGCAGTAAACCACCAGCAGCAGAAACAGGGCCATATTGACCAGCGCAGTGGGGAAGATCAGCACAAACACCATCAGCACCCCCAATGCCTGGGTCAGGCTGTTCATGGTGGAACGATAGTTTTTCATGCTCTCTTTTTTGGTTCGCCGGTTTATTCTGCCGTGGAAAATTCCCGCAATGCCTCAACTACCCTTGCTGCCGGAAGATTCTGCAGACAGTCGCTCAAGCTGGCTATATGCTGCTCGCAACCCTCCTGCATGCACGGCACACAGTCGCCCTCACCTTGCAGCAGGACCACGTTGCCAACACGCTGCGTGCCTCTTATGCAGTATGGATTGCGGTCTTCGGTATGGTTTTTCGGCCAGGGTCCCCATTTCACCGGGTTGGAGGGCCCGAACAAAGCGATGGTGGGCGTGCCGAGCGCAGCCGCCACATGAGTCAGCGCCGTGTCCGGTCCCACGAAATATTTGGCCCGACTGACAAGGAATGCGCTTTCAGCAAGGCTCAGCTTGCCCGCCATATTTACCGTGCCGGATGGCATCGAGCGAAATATCTGGTCAATGTAAGTCAGCTCATCCGGCAAATTGCCACCGGAGAGCACGGGGCGAATATCATTGTCCATGAGCCATTGCGCCAGCTTTACCCACTCATCCTGCCGCCACATCTTATAGGGAAATTTGGGGTGCGTATGCAATACTGCAAATGCCTCAGACCGGATATCGAACGGCAGAGCAACGGCAACCCTGTCTTCATCGGACGAATTCCATGACACTACCACTTTGTAGCTGCGATCAATACCGAGCAGGTCCGCCAGTTTGAGGTTCATCAGCACAGTATGGGTGCCAAGATTGTCAAACATCGCCCAATCGGACAGCAGGTATTGTTTCCAGCGCTGTTTGCTGCTGCCATCCAGCATTCCGAGCCGCACTTTCCCGGAAAGCCAGGTGTAAAGGATGGGTCTGTCGCCCATCAGGGTGGTTACCGCAAGATCATAGCGGCGCAACAGATTGGCTGCCAAACCAAGATGTTTCCAAAGCCCAGGGCGTCCGGCCACGGTGATAACGCGCCGGATATCCGGGTTGTTCGGTAAAACACCCTCGGTATGCTCGAACACCAGCGCGTCAATCTCGGCTTTGGGCCATGCCAGCCGAAGAGAGCGTATCAGTGGCGTGGCCAGCAACACATCTCCGATACGCAAGGTGACAACCACCAGTATGCTGCGCGGTGTTTTCAAGATTGTTCCAGCTTTATCGAAACGGGCATGGCGAGTAGCCACCCCTGATTATGAAACTCGCCATGCCCGTTCCCTCACTCTACTCTCTCCCAGAGGGAGAGAGGGCGAAGCCCTCGCTGCGCGAGTTTCACGTTAAATATTCTGAGGCTCACGAGAAAACATGTTTGACGATAGTCCGGCGCACGATTCGTGCGGGTCATGCGGCCAGCTCTGACAGCCATCTGGCCGCATCCGTTATCCTGATTCCGTTGCATGCTTCTTCCTGACGCAAGTGATGAGCTATCTGCACCGCTTCTGCGCCCGCAAAATCTCTGGCAAACCGTGACAGGCTGCGTTGGAGTTTATTGTCGCCCAACTTGCATTCGATAAGGTGGGTCAGACTTCCTTCCTTGCTGAGCGCGAAATCAACTTCCGCCCCATCCTTCGTGCGAATGTAGTGCAGGCCAAACGCCTTTCCCGATGTATCCTGGAGAAAGTGCGCTTGCTTCAGCAGCATCTCTGCTGCCGCATTTTCCAACCGGGCACACCGGGACAGTGTACGACAAATGCAAAAAAGCAGCGCCTTTCTTGCACATGCGTCAAATAAAGTCGCGATTCTCTGTCTGTCTGGCTCTGCCTGGCAAAAGATGTGAGAATGCCGCCCACGTCAAAGGCTTCGCAATGGCCGGAATGACGGAATCTGAATTCTTGAGGCGCCCTCATGGATAGCATCGCAACCTCGCCGGCTGCCGCCTGTTATGTCTGTGGCACAGCGGGTTTCCCCATTCAAACGGGTGTCACGGATCCGGATGGCGCCGTTCCCGGCGAGTGGGCATTCAGGAAATGCGCGAACAAGGAATGCGGGCTTGTCTGGCTGGACCCGCGACCCCTCGAATCCGAGTTGTGGAAGGCCTACACCGCTTACCATACGCATACGCGCGACCACACAGATAAAGCGGAGAAACTTGCGCTCGGCCTGGCCAACCGGCTCGCCAGAACAGTTCTTGTGCCGCTCTGGGTGGCCAGCGGTTTATGGCGTGAGACAGATTGCATCAGGCACATGACGTTAAATGAAATGCCCGCCGGCAAACTGCTTGATGTCGGCTGCGGCGGCGGACGATTCATGAACCGGATGCGGCGCAGAGGGTGGGATGCGGAAGGAATTGATTTCGACGAAAAGGCTACCGGCAAGATTACCCGGCGCTATGGCATGAAAACTTACACTGGCGACCTGGTTGCATGCGCGCTCCCAGGGTCGTCTTACGACGCCATAACCATGAGCCATGCCATCGAGCATCTGTACGACCCCGAAAACACACTGAAGGAATGCTTGCGCATACTGAAGCCGGGCGGCAAACTGGTTGTGGTCACGCCCAATGCTGATAGCATGGGGGCGGCTTTATTCGGTGCATTCTGGCGCGGATGGGAGCCGCCAAGGCATTTGCAGATCTTTTCCGTCAAAACCCTGGCGGATTTTTTGCACAAAGCGGGCTTTAACATCAACGAGATTCGCACCTCTTCTGCGGGCGCAGCAGTGATTTACCGGGTCAGCAGAACCCGTCAGGAAAAAACGGGCGGCCAACTCTCTTTTCTTTTCCGGCTATGGCTGGTGTTTTGGTCTTATTGGAAAGAGCTGGCCGAATTCAAGGCACAAAAGTCAGGCCGGCATACCGGGCAAAACTTGCTTGCCTGCGCGACCAGGTCATTAGGGCGCGCCGCATAATCAATCAGAGGAAGAATGTTCTCAATTTTATTACCCACCTGGAACAACCTCGAACTGCTCAAACTCTGTGTGCGCAGCATCCGCGAGAACTCGAGTTTTGCTCACCAGATTATCGTTCACGTCAATGATGGCAGCGACGGGTCTCTGGAATGGGTGCAGGCGCAACAATTGGATCATACCCACTCTACCGAGAACGTCGGCATCTGTCTCGCCGTCAATGAGGCGGCAATGCTGGCAAAGCACGATTACATGCTTTACCTGAATGACGATATGTACTGCTGCCCCGGATGGGATGCCGCCCTCGTCGAAAAACTCAAGGGGCTGGATACGGACTTGTTCATGCTTTCGGGCACGATGATAGAACCAAAAGATACCGGAAACCCCTGCGTCATCGTGAGCGACTATGGCGGCGGCCCGGAGAATTTTGCCGAAGAAAAATTGCTTTCTGATTATTCCGCTTGCCGCAAGACAGACTGGTATGGCGCCACCTGGCCGCCGACGCTGGTACACAGGAAATGGTGGTTCAGGGTGGGCGGCTACAGCAGCGAATTTTCGCCCGGCATGAGCAGCGACAACGATTTTTCGATGAAACTGTGGAGCGCCGGTTGCCGGGTATTCATTGGCGCGGGCGATTCGCTGGTTTACCACTTCCAGTCGAAGTCAACCGGCAAGGTGAAAAAGAACAATGGCGGAAAACAGTTTCTGAACAAGTGGGGGATCAGGCAGGCAGTGTTTGACCGCTATTATCTGCGGCGCGGGCAGCCCGCCGGGACTATGCGTTTGCCGGAGCCTGAGGACTCTCTCGGTTATCGCTGGCAGTTGATGCGCGGCTCGCTAAAGCGCAGGCTGGGCTGACTGCAAGGCTTTCAGCTTCTTATATTTCAAATAGGTCGTTCTGGCATTCATGCGGGCAATGCCGATGCCGGCAAGCCCGTCAAGGAAACCCAACCTCAGGAAAAAGGTTCTGGCAAACGCCCATGCTGCGCGTGCGGGAGCGTCGGCCCGTGTGACAACCTTGCCGTTCTTGTGCATTTGCATGGCGGCAGCAGAGGCGTATTGCTCGATCTTGCGGCTTACGTCCGCCTCGTTCCTGTAGCTGTAATGCAGCAAGGGGCTGGACAGGCGCCCTGATGACCCTTGCAGGATGACGCTCTCATGAACCAGATCATCCGAAAAACGGCCTTCTCCTCTCTTGAACAGCCTCAACACGTAATCGGGATACCAGCCGGAATGCCTGACGAATTGCCCGCAGAACTGCGATAGGCGCGGCAAATAGAAACCGTTCTCCCTGCCATCCTCCATCGCCTTGATAATCTGCGAACGGAGCTCGGGAGTGACGCGTTCATCCGCATCGAGAGATAGCACCCAATCCTTGCCCGCATAACTCAGCGCGCGATTTTTCTGCGCGCCGAAACCGGGCCAGTCATGCTGGTATACCTGCGGGGTGAATTCGCGCGCAGCCGCAACCGTGCCGTCCGTGCTGCCGGAATCCACCACGATGATTTCATCCGCCCACGAAACCGACCGGAGGCAGGCACGGATATTGTGCGCTTCATTCCGGGTGATAATGGTGACGGAAAGGCCGGCGGAACCCTTCATGATTTACGGTCAAATCCGGAGGTGGCCCGGCCGGATGATAGCCCTGCGTCTCCGTTTCCGTTCCTGGTATCCGGCACATACTCCGGCACCCAACTCGCCAGGGCGCGCTTCGCTTCACCGTCTTCCAGCGTCGCGTGCCCGCCAACCCATGCCAGCAGGTTTTCCAGCCAGGCGGTATCCACTCCGCGCGCCCGCGCGATGCGCAGTTTCGGGTGCGGCGTGGGCAGGGTATGCTCGCTGTCGGCGAGCAATTCTTCGTACAGCTTCTCGCCCGGACGCAGGCCGGTGAACTCGATCCGTATGTCGTCTTCGCTCATTCCGGAGAGGCGGACCAGGTCTTTCGCCAGATCGGCAATTTTCACCGGTTCGCCCATGTCGAGCACGAAAATCTCCCCGCCCTTCCCCATCAGCCCCGCCTGCAACACCAGTTGCGCCGCTTCCGGGATGGACATGAAATAGCGCGTGATGTCCGGGTGGGTCACGGTGATCGGCCCGCCATTTGCAATCTGCTCCCGGAATTTCGGGATCACGCTGCCGGTGCTGCCCAGCACGTTGCCGAAGCGCACGATAACAAATCTGGTTTTATCCTCCTCGCCCTTTCCGACAAGAGCGAGAGGGGGGTGGCTTTGCAGTGCCTGGCACACCATCTCGGCCAGCCGCTTGCTCGCCCCCATCACGTTAGCCGGATTCACCGCCTTGTCGGTGGAAACCAGCACAAACTTTTCCGCGCCATGCCGTTGCGCGGCCTGCGCCACGCACAAAGTTCCCAGCACGTTGTTGCGCACCGCCTGCCAGGCGTTATGCTGCTCCATGAGCGGGACATGTTTGTAGGCTGCCGCATGAAAGACCACGGCGGGGCGACACCTGCCCATCACCTCGTCCAGCCGCGATTCGTCGCGCACGTCGCCGATCAGGAATTCGCAGGCCAGCCCGGGTTGTGCTGATCGCAGTTCCTGCTCGATGGTATAGAGCGCGAATTCGCTCTGCTCGTACAGCATCAGCACGCCCGGAGCAAAGCGTGCGATCTGGCGGCACAGTTCGGAGCCGATGGAGCCCCCCGCGCCAGTTACCAGCACGGTCTTGCCCGCCAGAAGTTCATGCAGCCCGGCATCATCCAGCGTCACCGGGTCACGGCCCAGCAGGTCATCCAGCTCCACGGCGCGCAGTTGCGAAATGGCGACGCGCCCGCTCAGCAGATCATCGAACGAAGGCACCGTCAACGCCTTGACCCCCGCCTTGTTGCAGATATCAATCGCATGCTTGCGCACGCGGTGCGAGCCGGATGGCATGGCGATAATAGCCTGGCCCACGTCCATCCGTTCCACCCATTGCGGCAGCGTATCCAGCGCACCCAGTACCTTGATGCCATTAAGGACAAGCCCGTGCTTGCCCGCATCGTCATCCAGAAATCCGACCAGCCGCCAGTCGCGGCTGCGCGCAAGCTCTTTGGACAGATTGATCGCCGCATCGCCGGCGCCCATCACCAGCACCGGCTCGCCGCTCAATTTGATGTGGCGGTAGAAGCCGTGCTCTTTCCACATGCGGTAGACGAAGCGGCTCCCCCCCATGATAAGCAGCAACAGCAGCGGGTCCATCACCAGCACGGAGCGCGGCACCACGGCGCTGACACGGAACATCCACAGCACCAGGGGAATGAGTGCGGCGGCGGACAGAACCGCCAGAAAAATGCGTCGCAGGTCGGCCACACTGGCATAGCGCCAAAGCCCTTGATACAGGCCGAAACGCCAAAATATCATGCTCTGCAATGGCGCCACCCAGATCAGGGTGCGCGTCATCTCATCAAAATAGCCGGACGGCAAACTGAAATTAAAGCGCAGCAGGTAAGCGAAATACCAGGCGAACACCGCCGCCGCAAAATCATGCAACACCGCCAGCAATGTGCGGACGTTCGATTTAACCATGTTGTTCCCCGCGCTGAAATGCCTGCCAGCGGATATCCAGAGCCAGCATCAATAACATATAAACGATACTCCATGCCAGGAACAGGAGCCATAACCATTCCGCGGGCCGGTGCAAGCCCCAAACGGCGGAAGCCCCGGAGGCAAACATCAGGAGATAAGCGAACCATGCGACATTGCGGTGCCCCCAGCCAATCTGCACCAGGCGCTGGTAATAATGCTCGCGGTGCGCCAGCCAGACCCTTTCCCCCTTCAACGCCCGCTTCAGCAACGTCACGCTGGCATCCGCGATGAAAGGGGAAAACACCAGCACCGGAAACCATCCGGGCCAGTGCCCTTGCTGCCACCCCCACAACCCCATCGCTGCCGCCAGAAAACCCAGCGGGATGGAGCCCGCGTCACCCATGAATACTCTGGCCGGATGGAAGTTGTAATACAGAAAACCCAGCGCCGCCGCACCGATGGAAAAATTCAGCATCGCCTGCGATTCGTCGCCATGCATCAGGGCTGCCGCGCCGTAGGCGGCAAAACCGGTCAGCGCCATGCCGCCGGCCAACCCATCCGAGCCGTCCATGAAGTTGTACAGGTTGGTCATCCACACCGCGCATGCCGCCGCGAGCAAGGCCGGCAGCATTCCCTGTGATGCCAGGCCGGAACCGGATACCAGTATGACGGAAGCGGCGGCATGAATTGGCAGGCGGTAACGCACCGGCAGGCCGCGCATGTCATCCAGCAGCGAAATGGCGAAAAGCGCCAACAGGGGCAGCACGACCCACCATGCCAGCGACCGGAACAGCACCGCCCATGCCGCAAGAATTCCCGCCGCCAGCCCTATTCCGCCGATGCGCGGAACGGGGGCGTCATGCAAAGAGCGGTCGTTGGGAATGTCGCGGATCTGTTTGCTTATCTTGCCGGATAGCAGGATGGCGGTGGCCAGCAAAGTGACCAGCACGGCAATAAGCGGGGAATAGTATGGCTGCATTCAATATGAAATGGATTTAACGTGAAACTCGCGCAGCGAGGGCTTCGCCCTCTCTCCCTCTGGGAGTGAGTAGAGTGAGGGAACGGGCATGGCGAGTTTCATAATCAGGGGTGGCTACTCGCCATGCCCGTTAGCCGGAATAGCGAATCTGGTTTCTGCCGGCGGAAGCGGCTATTTCTTTTGCAATGCGGCTTCAATGCGCTGGCACAGCGTTTTCAATATCTTGATGCGCGCGAAATTCTTGTCGTTGGCTTCCACCAGCGTCCACGGGGCAATTTCCGTGCTGGTGCGGTCAACCATGTCGCAGATGGCCTGTTCGTATTCGTCCCATTTTTTGCGGTTGCGCCAGTCTTCCTCGGTGATCTTGAAACGCTTGAAGCCGATTTTCTTGCGCTCGTTGAAACGCTTGAGCTGCTCGTCCTTGCTGATGGCCAGCCAATATTTGACCAGCACGATGTTGTGCCTGGCCAATTGCGCCTCGAAATCGTTGATTTCGCCGTAGGCGCGCATCCAGACCGGGCTGCTGCAGAAGCCTTCCACGCGCTCCACCAGCACGCGCCCGTACCAGGAGCGGTCAAAAATCGTCAGGCGGCCCTTGCGCGGAATGTGCCGCCAGAAACGCCACAGGTACGGTTGGGCGCGCTCTTCCTCGGTCGGCGCGGCAATCGGGACGATCTGGTATTGCCGCGCGTCAACCGCACTGGTGATGCGGCGGACGCTGCCGCCTTTTCCCGCCGCATCGTTGCCCTCGAACACCGCGATTACGGTGATATTTTTGAATTTCTCGTCGCGCGTCAGCAACGCGAGTTTGCCCTGATATTTCTCCAGTTCCGCCTGGAATTTCTTCTTCTCCAGTTTCTGGCCGAGATCCAGGGTTTTCAGGATGTGCAGGTTGTCTATCGAAGGCAGCAGGGGGGGCGCGCTCACTTTTGGCGCCTTTTCGCTGGCCGAGTCGAGGCGCTTGCGGACGGTTTCGAGAATCACCTTGCCTACCGTCAGGCTGCGGTAGCGCGCCTCCGCGCCCTCGACGATGATCCACGGCGCCTCCGCCGTGCTGGTGTGGCGTATGACGCTTTCGTGGACGGTCTGAAACTTGTCATAGAGCTTGTAGTGTTCCCAGTCGCGCCGGGTTACGCGCCAGCGGGTCTTGGGGTCTTTTTCCAGCATCTTGAGCCGGGCTTTCTGTTTTTCCCTGGACAGGTGCAGCCAGAATTTGATGATCAGCGCCCCTTCATCGGTCAGCATTTTTTCCAGTCTTTTGGCGCGCTCCAGACTTTGATCCAGGTCGGCGATCTTGGTCAGGCCATGCACGCGGTTGAGAATCGGCCAGGTGTACCAGGAGCCGAGGAAAACGCCGATCTTGCCCTTGGGCGGCAGGGCGCGCCAGAAGCGCCACATCATCGGGCGATCCAGCTCTTCGTCGGACGGCTCGCCCATGCCGTGGGTCTGGATATAGCGCGGATCCATCCACTCGTTGAGCAGGTTGACGGTCTCGCCGCGCCCCGCGCCATCCACGCCGCCGATCAGGATGATGACGGGGAATCCGGCGTGTTGCGCCAGATCGAATTGCGCATCCAGCAAGGCTTCGCGCAGCTTCGGCGCCTCCGCATCATAGGTGGCTTTGTCAATTTTATGCCCGAGTTCCGCTGATTCAAACATGATGTCCTCCCTGGCGAGAATTACAAATGATCCGGTGCGATGACGAGGCGCAGGCCGGTTTGATGATCGCCCTCGCGCGCCCGGTGGCTGAACCACCAGATTGCGCCCTTTTTTATGCTCCAGTATTGCGGTTTGCCGGTCATGAGCAGCGCTGCGGCCTCGCCCAGTGCGGGCTGGTGCCCGACGACCAGCACGCATCCCCCGCTATCCGGCCAGCCCGCCGCTTGCGGTATGGCGTGCGGCGGTGCGCCGGGCGCGATGCCGGGTTCGGTGGTGAAATGCCCGGTGAGCGCCTGGGCGGTTTGCTGGGCGCGCCTGGCGGGGCTGACCAGAACGCGCGCGTCACGCGGCAATCGGGTACGCAAAAAAGCCGCCATTTTTTCGGCCTGTTTTTCCCCTTTTGCGGTGAGCCGCCGCTCCATGTCGGGGATGCCGTCCTCGGCTTCGGCATGACGCCACAATACGAGCTCCATGATTTCTCCTGCGCTAGCAGCCTGTCCTTCTTGAAGAATCGAAGCGAAAATTCGGCTGGGCGAGGGCAGATTTTGACGATTTTCAGGTCATATAGTCGTTCTATTGACCAAAAAAGCGGCGAAATATGCACCGTCCAGGCGGATTTGCAGCCGATTTCCTTTTAGTCGGACAGGCTGCTAGAATCTTTCTGGATGTCAGGATATACCGTATGCGCCGTTTATGCCATATGCCTGTGGCAACGTATTTGTGCCGATACCTGAATGTGCGCTAGTCTTACTGTGTCATTAAACATGTCTACCCCCACCGCAGCAAGGGCATCGCTGAAGCGCTCCGGCGATTGCTTGCGCGATGAGATGCCGCAGCGCTGGAATGGAGTCCGGCACATGCCGCTGCGCCCGCCCGGCTACC
>JACRPU010000088.1 GCA_016223025.1 Nitrosomonadales bacterium
CCACAAATTGCTTCTTGATGTGCTCGATAGTCCGGCTGGTTATCCCGAGCGCCTCTGCCGCATCCGCAACTTTCCATGCGGGGCCACCGGTTCCTGCGTCACACAATAACAGCGCACGGGCGTGGATAAATTTTCTTGCGCTGATCTTTCCTCGCTTCGTCAAAGCATCAAGTTCGTTGCGCTCTGGCTCGGTGAGCGTTACCCGGTATCTCGGTGACATGGCGAACTCCTTTGGTTAAGGGTTTCGCCAGTATGTCACAGGGCACTATAATACGAAAGTAATAATGTTACATGGTACTAGTCGAATGGCAAGCAGTTCCACCAGAGAGTAGAGTGAGGGAACGGGCACAGGCTCAATCTCTACCGCCGTATCGTTCCGCATACCGGCTATCGCCATCTGCGCGCCATCGCCGGCCAGATCGTGGGCGGCGCATTCGTCTATACCAGCAACGTGGACGGGCATTTCGCCAAATCCGGATTTTCGCCGGAATGCATCGTCGAGTGCCACGGTTCCATCCACCACCTGCAATGCCTGAGCAACTGCGCGCATAAAATCCGGGATGCGGCCACCTTCGAGCCGGCAGTGAACGAAGAACGCTGCCTGCTCCTCTCGCCCCTGCCCAGGTGCCCGGATTGCGGCGGAATCGCCCGCCCCAACATTCTGATGTTCGATGATTGCGGTTGGGAGGGTTCGCGCACCGCGCTCCAGGAAACACGCTTCCGCGAATGGCGCGAAACGATTCGCCGCCCGGTTGTTATCGAGATCGGCGCGGGCGCGGGCACCCCCTCCGTGCGCATGTTTGGCGCATCGCTGAAAGCGCCGCTCATCCGTATCAATCCCGCCGAGCCGGATCGGGGTTATCCGTGCGATGCCTATCTTCGGGTGGGGGCATTTGCGGGCATCGCCGCGATTGCCGGAGAACTGGTGGCGATGGGCTTTTCAAAACCGGCAGCTTGATACTGCCAGACCACTTACCCAGGCAACAGCCTGTCGAATGGCTTCCATCAGGGTTGTGGTGAGGGCTGGCGCTTTATCCACCCTTCTATGGTTCCGGCTCGTCCGGCTCAGGGTATATGGACATACTTGCCCCTGGATGCGACACTCTAACCTTGGCATGAAACATAATAAGGGCGCCTCAAAAATTCAAAGTTCCTTCTGATGGAACTACTGGTGAAACAACTAGCGAGACAATGCGCGAGCAAAAAATTGCGACGCGGCATCTGTGTGATATGTGAGGAGTAATTTTTTGCGAGCAACGCAGTATTGCGACGAAGCGGGGTAAGCGGGCAATACGCGAAGCGGATGCTCGCAAATTTGGATTTTTAGAGGTACCCTTTATTGTGCCCTGGCACAAACTTTCTTGTTTAGCAAAACTTCTGTTTCCTGCGCCGCGCCGTGAAGCCCAGCAACCCCAGCCCGGCCAGCAGCATGGCGTAGGTTTCGGGTTCTGGAACCGGTGGAGGCGGAGCCGTTACCAGATTCAACGAGGTCTGGATCGTCAGGTTTGAGCCGGTTGTGTGGCGCTCGGCAAAGAAGAAATCAAAAGCGTAGTTGCCGGCAGCCTTACCTGGTCCGAACAGAGTGTCCAGGTTCACGCTGGCAGCCGTAGAGCCGTGAATTCCGCCCAGGTCAATGCCGAGTTTCTTGTCGAAATATACCCACACGTCGTCATCGCCAGCAAAGGAAAAGGTCTGTCCCGTGCCGGGGTTATAGCCAAACGTTGCGGCAATCTGGTAAGTAAAGTGGTAATTGTGGCCGTAAGCATAATTACCCAACAACTGCCCATCAATGGGAAAGAAAGAGTAATTCGAGTAACTGTAGATTCCCGACCCTGGAGCGGTTTCGTTTAATGTGATGGCATAGGAAGTGCTGGGGGCTGCCGGCCCATACCATTGGGCGAAGGAAGCCGCCGAGCCGACCGAACCGTACCCGCCTGTTCCGATATAGGTGGGCGCGGTTCCCGTCAGCGTTGGGCTGACCATTCCGGGGTTCCATCCACCGATTCCGGCTTCGAAATCAGAGTTGGTGGACGGCGTGAAATCACGCACGGTTCCCGTCAGGGTGGTGGACTGCGCAAAAACGACCGACGATAGCGAAGCGAGCGCGGAAGCGACCAGCAATTTTTTCATCAGGTGTTTCATTGCGATTCTCCCCGGAAGCAAATAGTAACGATTGAAATAAACGACTTGAGAATGACACCACGCAACAGCGCGTTGAACGTACCCTATTTCGGCAGGAAACGCTACTGTACTGAAGTACAGGTACACAATTCTGGAGCGCTGCCCCAACTGCCTTGCGGGGCGGGTTGAAGCCTCCGTTGCCGTTTGTCAGCGGGGCAACAGCGAACTGCCCATCAGGTATTCATCCACCGCTCGCGCGGCCTGGCGGCCTTCGCGGATGGCCCACACCACCAGCGATTGGCCGCGGCGCATGTCGCCGGCTGCGAATACCTTGTCCACGCTGGTGCGGTAGCAGCCCGCGCCGTCGGTTGTGGCCCTGGCGTTGCCGCGCGCATCCTTCTCCACGCCGAAAGCGTCCAGCACCGGTTGCAGCGGGTTGGTGAAGCCCATCGCCAGCAGCACCAGATCGGCTTTCATCTCGAATTCGCTGCCCGGCGCTTCCTGCATTCTGCCGCCCTTCCATTCGACGCGCGCCGCCCGGAGCCCGGCGACTCTGCCATCCTTGCCGGTGAATTCCCTAGTCGCCACCGCCCAGTCGCGCTGGCAGCCTTCCTCGTGCGAGCTGGAAGTGCGCAACTTCATCGGCCAGTTAGGCCACACCAGCGGCCTGTTTTCCGTTTCCGGCGGGCGCGGCATCACCTCGAACTGGGCCACCGAAGCCGCGCCGTGGCGGTTGGAGGTGCCCACGCAGTCGGAGCCGGTGTCGCCGCCGCCGATCACCACCACATGTTTTCCTTTGGCATTGATCGGGTTCTTGCCATCGCCCGCCACTTCCTTGTTCTGCGGGATCAGGAACTCCAGCGCAAAATGCACCCCCGCCAGCTCGCGCCCCGGCACCGGCAGGTCGCGCGGCTGTTCCGAGCCCCCCGCCAGGATCACGGCATCGAAGTTTTTCAGCAATTCCTTTGGCGCGACGGTTTTCTGCGCGTCGCAGGCCACGCCCTTGGCCGGTGCGTCCTTGCCGACAAACACGCCGGTGCGGAATTCCACGCCCTCGGCCTGCAACTGCGCGAGGCGCCAGTCTATCAGGCGCTTGTCGAGCTTGAAATCGGGGATGCCGTAGCGCAGCAGGCCGCCGATGCGGCTGTTCTTCTCGATCACCGTCACGTCGTGTCCGGCGCGCGCCAACTGCTGTGCCGCCGCCAGCCCGGCGGGGCCGGAGCCGATTATCGCCACTTTTTTTCCGGTTCTGGTTTTCGCCGGTTGCGGCGTCACCCAGCCGTTTTCGCCGCCCTTGTCTATGATGGCGTGCTCGATGGATTTGATGCCCACCGCGAGATCGTTGATATTCAGCACGCACGCCGCCTCGCACGGCGCGGGGCAGATGCGGCTGGTAAATTCCGGGAAGTTGTTGGTCGAGTGCAATACCTCCAGCGCCTGCTTCCAGTTGCCGCGGTACACCAGGTCGTTCCAGTCCGGGATGATGTTGTTGACCGGGCAGCCGCTGCTGCAAAACGGGATGCCGCAATCCATGCAGCGCGCGCCTTGCGTCTGCGCCTGCTCGTCGGTCAGGTGCAGCACGAACTCGCGATAATTTTTCAGGCGTTCCGCGACCGGCAAATACTCTTCGCTCAGGCGGCTGAACTCCATGAATCCGGTAAGCTTGCCCATTTACTCGGCCTCCTTCTGCCTGGCTTGTTGTTCCGCAATTTCCTGCAGGGCGCGGCGGTAATCGGTCGGCATCACCTTGACGAATTTCGGCAAATAGCGCGCCCAGTTGTCGAGAATCAGCTTGGCGCGCGCGCTGCCGGTGTAGCGCAGGTGTTTTTCGATCTTGCCGCGCAGCGCGGCGGCATCGGCCTTGCCGAGGTGGTTGAAATGCACCCGGCCATGCCCTTCCGGCTCGACATCCGCGCCGTCCAGCGCATCCGCTTCTTCCGGCACCGGTTCGAGCGCCACCATCGCCAGGTTGCAGCGCTTCTCGAAATCGCCATCCTCGTCCAGCACGTAAGCCACGCCGCCGGACATGCCCGCCGCAAAATTGCGGCCTGTCTTGCCCAGCACGACCACCATGCCGCCGGTCATGTACTCGCAGCCGTGGTCGCCCAGCCCTTCCACCACCGCGACCGCGCCGGAATTGCGCACCGCGAAACGCTCGCCCGCCACCCCCCGGAAATAGCCTTCGCCGCTGGTTGCGCCGTACAGCACGGTGTTGCCGACGATAATGTTGTCCTCCGCCGCAATGCGGCTTTCCTTGGGCGGGAACACCGCGATGCGTCCGCCGCACAAGCCCTTGCCGACATAGTCGTTGCACTCGCCGGACAGATCGAAGGTGATGCCGCGCGCGAGAAAGGCGCCGAAGCTTTGTCCCGCCGCGCCCTTGAACTTCACGGTAATGGTGTCGTCCGGCAGCCCGGCCTGGCCGTAGCGTTTCGCCACCTCGTGCGACAGCATGGTGCCGACGGTGCGGTTTACATTTCCGATGGCGCTCTCGATAGCCACCGGTTTTTTGCTGTCCAGCGCGGCCTTGGCTTTCGCGATCAGCTTGTTGTCCAGCGCCTTGTCCAGCTCGTGATCCTGCGTCTCGGCGTGCAGGCGCGCCACGCTGGCAGGTGCGGCGGGCTGATGGAAAATCCTGGAAAAATCCAGGCCTTTGGCTTTCCAGTGGGCGATGCCTTTCTTCGTGTCCAGCAAATCGCTGCGCCCGATCAGGCCATCCACTTTGCGGATGCCCAGTTGCGCCATGTATTCGCGCAGCTCCTCGGCGACGAAGAAAAAATAGTTCACCACATGTTCCGGCTGGCCGCTGAATTTCTTGCGCAGTTCGGGATCCTGCGTGGCCACGCCGACCGGGCAGGTGTTGAGGTGGCACTTGCGCATCATGATGCAGCCTTCCACCACCAGCGGCGCCGTGGCGAAGCCGAACTCGTCCGCGCCCAGCAGCGCGCCGATCAGCACGTCGCGCCCGGTCTTGAGCTGGCCGTCCACCTGCAGCGCGATGCGCCCGCGCAGCCGGTTCAGCACCAGCGTCTGCTGCGCTTCCGCCAGGCCCAGTTCCCAGGGCGCACCGGCGTGCTTGATGGATGACAGGGGAGAGGCGCCGGTGCCGCCATCGAACCCCGAAATCACGATGTGGTCGGCCTTGGCCTTGGAAACACCCGCCGCCACCGTGCCCACGCCGGTTTCGGATACCAGCTTCACCGAAATGGACGCGGACGGGTTGGCGTTCTTCATGTCATGGATCAGTTGCGCCAGATCCTCGATGGAATAAATATCGTGGTGCGGCGGCGGGGAAATCAGCCCCACGCCCGGCACCGAGAAGCGCAGCCTGGCGATGTACTCGGACACCTTGTGGCCGGGCAACTGTCCGCCTTCGCCGGGTTTTGCGCCCTGCGCCATCTTGATCTGGATCTGGTCGGCGCTGGCCAGGTATTCGGCGGTGACGCCGAAGCGTCCGGCGGCCACCTGCTTGATGCGCGAGCGCAGCGAATCTCCCGCTTTGAGTTCGCGATCCTGCGCGATGCGGTTCTTGCCGATGATCTCGGAAAGCATTTCGCCGCCCTTGATCGCCTTGAAGCGCGCCGGATCCTCGCCGCCTTCGCCGGTGTTGGATTTGCTGCCGATGCGGTTCATGGCGATAGCCAGCGTGGTGTGCGCCTCGGTGGAAATCGAGCCGAGCGACATTGCGCCGGTAACAAAACGCTTGACGATCACCGATGCCTGCTCCACTTCATCCAGCGGTACCGGCGCGCCCGACGGCTTGATTTCAAACAGCCCGCGCAAGGTTTTCATGCGCTGGCCCTGCTCGTTGATCAGCCGGGCGTATTCCTTGTAAGTCGCAAAGTTGTTGGTGCGCGTGGCATTCTGCAATTTCGCGATGGATTCCGGCGTCCACATATGCTCTTCGCCGCGCGTGCGCCAGGCGTACTCGCCCCCCGCTTCCAGCGCGCCGGACAGCGCCGGATCGTTTCCGAACGCTTTGCGGTGAGCGAGCGCCGCTTCCTCGGCCACCTCGCTCAAGCCGACACCTTCAATCTGGGTTGCCGTGCCGGTGAAATACTTTTCCACGAACGCCGCATTCAGGCCGACGGCCTCGAAAATCTGCGCGCCGCAATAGGACTGGTACGTGGAAATGCCCATCTTGGACATCACCTTGAGCAGCCCCTTGTTGATCGCCTTGATGAAGCGCTTGTTGGCTTCCTTGCCGGTCAGGCCTTCCGGCAAAAGGCCGGCCATGGAGGCAACGGTTTCAAATGCCAGCCACGGGCACACCGCTTCGGCGCCGTAGCCGGCGAGCAGCGCAAAATGATGCACCTCGCGCGCGGAGCCGGTGTCCACCACCAGGCCGGTGCTGGTGCGCAGGCCGCCCCGTATCAGGTGGTGGTGTACCGCCGCGCAAGCCAGCAGCGCGGGAATGGCCATGCGCGTTTCCGATACCGCGCGGTCTGACAGGATCAGAATGTTGTAGCCGTCCGCCACCGCCTGGTCGGTCGCGGCGCACAGCGCGCCGAGCGCGGCTTTGCAGCCTTGCGCGCCATGTGCCGCCGGGTAAGTGGTATCCAGCGCCAGAGATTTGTAGCATCCCCGCGTCAGCCTGCCGATGTCGCGCAGCTTGAACAAATCTTCGTTGGTCAGCACCGGCTGATGCACCTCCAGGCGCATCGTGGGGTTGGTCTCGTCTATGCCGAGCAGGTTGGGCCGGGGGCCGATGAACGAAGTGAGCGACATCACGATCTCTTCGCGGATCGGGTCTATCGGCGGGTTCGTCACCTGCGCGAAAAGCTGGTGGAAGTAATCGTAGAGCGAGCGGCTCCGGTTAGACAGCACCGGCAGCGCGGCGTCGTTGCCCATCGAGCCGATCTCCTCCTTGCCCGCGGCAGCCATGGGGGCGAGGATGAATTTGAGGTCTTCCTGCGAATAGCCGAAAGCCTGCTGGGTGTCCAGCAGCGTTTCCTGCAACTCGGGCTTGTCCTTGACTTCGGGCAAATCCCCGAGAAAATAGCGCGATTTTTCGATCCAGTGGCGGTAGGGCTTGGCGGTGGCGAGCTGCCGTTTCAGCTCGGCGTCATCCACGATGCGCCCCGCCTCCAGGTCAATCAGGAACATCTTGCCCGGCTGCAGGCGCCATTTCTTCACGATCTTGTGCTGCGGGATGTCCAGCACGCCCATTTCCGATGCCATCAGCACCATGTCGTCGTCGGTGATCAGGTAGCGCGCCGGGCGCAGGCCGTTGCGGTCCAGCGTCGCGCCGATCATGCGACCGTCGGTGAAGGCCACGGCGGCGGGGCCATCCCACGGCTCCATCAGCGCCGCATGATATTCGTAAAAGGCGCGGCGCTCCTCGTCCATCAAGGGGTTGCCCGCCCAGGCTTCGGGGATCAGCAGCATCATCGCGTGCGGCAGCGAATAGCCGCCCGCCACCAGCAATTCCAGCGCGTTGTCGAAACAGGCGGAGTCGGACTGGCCTTCCGCGATCAGCGGCCACAATTTTTCCAGGTCTTCGCCGAGCAGGTCGGAAGACATCGCCGCATGGCGCGCCGCCATCCAGTTCACGTTGCCGCGCAGGGTGTTGATTTCGCCGTTGTGCGCGATCATGCGGAACGGGTGCGCCAGGTTCCAGGTGGGGAAGGTGTTGGTGGAAAAACGCTGGTGTACCAGCGCCAGCGCGGTGACCACGCTTTTGTTCTGCAAATCGGGGTAATACTTGCCGACCTGGTCGGCCAGCAACATGCCTTTGTACACGATGGTGCGCGACGAGAGCGACGCTATGTAGAAGCCGCGCTTGTATTCTTCCGGCAAAGCGCGCACGGCATGCTCGGTAATTTTGCGGACGACGAACAGCTTGCGCTCGAAGCTGTCGGCGTCCTTGCCATCTTTGCCGCGCCCGACAAACACCTGGCGCACCACCGGCTCCGAAGCCTTCACGCTTTCGCCCAAGCCGGAGTTGTCCACCGGCACATCGCGCCAGCCCAGCAGCGTCAATCCTTCCGCCTCGATCTTGTCGGCCAGCACGCGCTCGCAAGTGCTGCGCGCCGCTGCAACGCGCGGCAGAAATACCATGCCGACGCCATATTCTCCGACCGCCGGCAGCGTAACGCCCTGCGCCGTACAGCACTTGCGCAGAAACGCATCGGGAACCTGGATCAGGATGCCCGCGCCATCGCCGGCCAGCGGGTCGGCGCCCACCGCCCCGCGATGGGTGAGATTCTCCAGTATCTGCAAGCCCTGGCGCACCATGTCGTGGTTCTGCTTGCCCTTGATGTGCGCAACAAAACCCACCCCGCAGGCATCGTGTTCGCGGCGCGGGTCATACAAACCTTGCCGGGCTGGCAACTGTCCGGGCAACAAAGAAAGGCTCACGCGTTATTCCTCATTCGGCTTCGGGTCAAAAAAAGTGGCGACCCGGATCGCCACAGCGGGCGCCCGCGCATAGCAGGAAGGCGCCAATTATCAAAACGAAAGGGCGCAAATTTTACCTTAGTCCGCGCGGGTAGGGCAAATTGCTTTGCCCCTTCGGTAACCTTTTATGGGCACTTCTAAAAATTGCACTTCGACAGGCTCAGTGCGAACGGCTGTCATTGTGAATCAACAAGTTACCCGTTCGTGCTGAGCTTGTCGAAGCATGGACGGGTAATTTTTAGAAGTACCCTTATCTTGAGGCAACGCGTTGGGATGAAATGTGGATTTTTAAGTGCCCTGGAGATCAATCTCTCAGGATGGCAGATAGTTCAGCGCAATCCCGGCAAACACCGAGGCGCCAAACCAGTTGTTGTGCAGGAAGGCCTTGAAGCAGGCTTCGCGCTGCCGTCCCCGGATCAGCGTGTAGTGGTAACCCGCAATGCCCGCCGCAGCGAGCAATCCCGCGTAGTACGCCACTCCCAGCCCGATCATCCCTCCCGCCGCAGCGAGCAGCGCGAGCGCGAGCGCGTAGCAGGCCATCACGGCCTGCAGATCGTGTTTGCCGAACAGCAGCGCGGAGGAGCGGAGGCCGATACGGATATCGTCGTCGCGGTCCACCATCGCGTATTCGGTGTCGTAGGCGATGCACCAGAAAACATTCGCGAGCAGCAGCAGCCAGGCGATCGGGGGCACGGCTTCGAGCTGCGCGGCGAACGCCATCGGAATGCCGAAGCCGAAGGCGATGCCGAGATAGGCTTGGGGAATGGCGAAGAAGCGCTTGGTGAACGGGTAGCTGGCGGCGAGGAGCGCGGCGGGAACGGATAGCAGCAGCGTCAACCCGTTGAGCGGCTGGATCAGCAGGAAAGCGGCCAGCGCCAGCCCCGACGCCAGCCACAGCGCCTCGCGCGGCGCGACTTTCCCGCTGGTGACGGGGCGTTCGCGGGTGCGTTTCACGTGCCTGTCAAAATCGCGGTCGGCATAATCGTTGATGGCGCAGCCTGCCGAGCGCATCAGGATCGTGCCCAGGATGAAGATGGCGGCAATGTGCCAGGGCGGATGCCCGCTTCCCGCAATCCACAAGCCCCATAGCGTGGGCCACAGCAGCAGCAGGATGCCGATGGGGCGGTTGAGCCGCGTCAGGCCGGCATAAAGTGCGAGGCGTTCGGACAGGCTCATCTGGTTTGAAAAATCCTGTCAGCCGCAAGGCCGGATGGCTAACCCTGTTCCCACGGCAGTTCGCGCTTGCACCAGCCGTTCACCGCTTTGCGGTGCCTGCCCGCATCCCGGTCGCCCTCGAAGCCTTCCAGAACATTGTAACAATCTGGGTAGCCCGCCTGGGTGGCGAGAGCGGCGGCGCTGTGCGAGCGGACTCCGCTGCGGCAGATAAACATCACCAGCGCTTCCCGGTCCACCAGTTGTTCGAACTGCGCGATGAAATGCGGGTTGGGCTTCATGCCCGGATAGGTGGCCCATTCCACTTCCACGGCACTGGGGATGCGCCCGACCCAATCCAGCTCGGCGCGCGTGCGCACGTCCACCAGCTTGGCGCCAGGAGCGGACTGCATGATTTCATAGGCCTCGCCCGGCAGCAGCGCGCCCTCGTAGGGCAGGTTCATTTCTTTGGCGCGTTGCTGCGCGGCATTCAGAATCTCGGTGATTTTACCCATTGACGTTTACCTGTGATATTTTCCGAAACATGGTTCCGACCGCAAGTGTTATGCTTTGCGGCAGCCACGCATAGTAACGCAACCGCAATGAAAAATCACACCCACCCGCCCGCGCGGAACATCTCCGCCGCCTTCGAGCCGGCCAACCCGGAACGCTTTGCCGCCGCGCGGAAAAGCACGTGGGTCAGCATCTTCATCAACCTGGTGCTGACCGTGGTGCAGGTGGTTGCGGGCTATCTCGGGCGATCGCAGTCGCTGATGGCGGACGGGCTGCATTCGCTTTCCGACCTGCTCGCCGACATCCTGGTTTTGTTTGCCAACCGCCACGGCAACCGCCACGCCGACGCCGACCACCCTTACGGGCACGCGCGCATAGAAACTGCCGCCACGCTCATTCTGGGCGTGGCGCTGGCAGCGCTGGGCGTCGCGCTGCTGTTCGCTGCGGGAACGCGCTTGCAGCACCCCGAACTGGTGCAACCCGTTCACCCCTGGACGCTCTGGGTCGCGTTCGCCGCGCTGGCGGCCAAGGAGGGCATGTTCCGCTACATGCTGGCGGTGGCCAAGCGCGTGCGCTCGCAAATGCTTATCGCCAACGCCTGGCACGCGCGCTCCGACGCGGCGTCTTCGCTGGTGGTAGTGGTGGGCATCTCCGGCAACCTGATGGGCTACACTTTCCTGGATCTGGTCGCGGCCGCAGTGGTGGGTGTGATGATCGCGCACATGGGCGGCAAGTTCGCCCTCGAGGCACTGGCCGAACTGGTTGACACCGGCCTTGCCGCCGAGGAAGTGGAAGCCATCCGCGCCACCCTGCTGGCGACGCCCGGCGTGCGCGGACTGCACGAATTGCGCACGCGCAAAATGGCCGACAACGCGCTGGTGGATGCGCACGTCCTGGTTGATCCGAAAATCAGCGTTTCCGAAGGGCACTTCATCGCCGAATCCGCGCGGCAAGCCGTGCTGCGCCAGCATCATGTCATGGACGTGATGGTGCATATTGACCCGGAGGACGATGCGCGCGCCAGGCCCAACGCCGGTCTGCCCTCCCGCCGTGAGCTTCTCGATCATCTTGCGGCGCGCATGAGCGGCGGTCTGCCGTCGGGAGGGCGCACCATGCTGCATTACCTGGATGGCAAGGTTGACGCCGACCTGTTTTTCGACTCGCAACATTGCGACCGCGCTAGGATGGAAGCGCTGAAAAGCGAATGCGCCGAAATTACGGCGGACGACCCCTACTTTCGCTCTATCCACCTGCATTGCAGTCACGCACAAAAATAGTGCGCCAAGCGGGGGCGCGCCCCGTTTCGGGGCGCACATTTTCGTTCAGCTTGTCGGGCGGATGTGGCAGAATGCGCGCTTTGGCGTTGGAAAAAGCATGGCATGTTTTGTGCTGTTATGGTGCCAGATTTTTGGTTTGTCGGATTTCCGGTTGTTTATTTTAGTCTAGTCACTACGTTTATTGGGAGAGAGTCATGTCGAAGTCGGCTGCTGATGTTGCAAAGTTACTCAAAGACAACGAGGTCAAATTTGTTGACCTGCGTTTTACCGATACCAGGGGCAAAGAACAGCACGTTTCCATTCCCGCGCATGTAGTGCTGGACAGCGATGACTGGTTCGAGAACGGCCACGCTTTCGACGGTTCCTCCATCGCCGGCTGGAAAGGCATCCAGGCATCCGACATGCTGCTGATGGCCGACCCCGACTCCGCTTTCGTTGACCCGTTCATGGACGAAACCACGCTGGTGATGAGCTGCGACGTGATCGAGCCCGCCGACGGCAAGGGCTATGACCGCGACCCGCGTTCCATCGCCAAGCGCGCCGAGGCCTACCTGAAATCCAGCGGCATCGGCGATGCGGCCTATTTCGGGCCGGAGCCAGAGTTCTTTATTTTCGACTCGGTGAACTGGGAAGTGAACATGTCCGGCAGCTTCTGCAAAGTCAACTCCGAAGAAGCCGCCTGGGCTTCCGCCGAGAAGTTTGACGGCGGCAACACCGGGCACCGGCCCACCGTCAAGGGAGGGTACTTCCCCGTTCCACCGGTTGACTCGCTGCAAGACATCCGCTCCGCCATGTGCCTGGCTCTGGAAGAGATCGGCGTACCCGTCGAGGTGCATCACCACGAAGTGGCGACTGCGGGGCAGTGCGAGATCGGCACCAAATTCAGCACGCTGGTCAAGCGCGCCGACATGACGCAGAAGCTGAAATACGTCGTGCATAATGTCGCGCACCAGTACGGCAAGACCGCGACCTTCATGCCCAAGCCCATCGTCGGCGACAACGGCTCCGGCATGCACGTTCACCAATCCATCTGGAAGGGCGGCAAGAACCTGTTCGCCGGCAACGGCTACGCCGGCCTGTCCGAAACGGCCCTGTACTATATCGGCGGCATCATCAGGCACGCGCGCGCGCTGAACGCCATCACCAACCCGGGCACCAACTCCTACAAACGCCTGGTACCCGGTTTCGAGGCGCCGGTGAAACTGGCCTATTCGTCGCGCAACCGTTCCGCCTCGATCCGCATCCCGTTCGTGCAGAGCGACAAGGCGCGCCGCATCGAAGTGCGCTTTCCGGACCCGACCACCAACCCCTACCTGGCTTTCACCGCGATGATGATGGCCGGCCTGGACGGCATCCAGAACAAGATCCACCCCGGTGATCCCGCCGACAAGAACCTGTACGACCTGCCGCCGGAAGAAGACGCGAAGATTCCGACCGTATGCTCCAGCCTGGATCAGGCGCTGGAAGCGCTGGACAAGGACCGCGAGTTCCTGACCAGGGGCGGCGTGTTCTCCAACGACTTTATTGATGCTTACATCGAGCTGAAGATGGAAGAAGTCACGCGCTACCGCATGACCACCCATCCGGTCGAGTACGACATGTACTACAGCCTGTAACAACCTTCCGGCAGCGGAAAGAACAACGGGGCTTCGGCCCCGTTTCTTTTTGCTGGCGCGGCCCCGTTTGTCACACCGCAGGGCTTAACCTAACGCGCATGGCAAAGTAGCCACCACTGAAAACGAGCGAAGCGAAGTTTCGAGCTTGCGGCCAAACGAGCGAAGCGAAGTTTCGAGCTTGCGGCCAAACGAGCGAAGCGAAGTTTCGAGCTTGCGGCCAAATGAAACTCGCCATGCCCGTCCCATCACTCTACTCTCTGGTTATCCCGGAGGGAGAGAGGGCGAAGCCCTCGCTGCGCGAGTTTCACGTTATACTTCCCGCCAGTATGCGAGCCATGAAGCCACTCTATCTGCTGGTACTGCTTTGTGCGAGCCACATCGGCTGGGCGCGGGCCGAGATTTACAAGCACACCGATCCCGAAGGGCATGTCACCTATTCCAGCTCACCCATGAAGGGGGCAAGGAAACTGGATCTTGCCCCGCCGCCGTCCGCATCGGCACCCCCGGTGCAACCGCGCGGCGAAGCTGCCCGCACCGACTTCCCCAAGGTGGATAACGCAACGCAGAAGAGCCGCGACAGCGCGCGCCACAAAATACTGTCGGACGAACTGGCCGCCGAAGAAAAACTGCTCGCCGAAGCGCGCAAGAGCCTGAGGGATGCCGGGGAAAACCCCGCAGCGCTCTCCGGCAAAGCCCGCCCCGGAGCTGCGATAAATGATGAAAAAATAAAAACCTTGCAGGAACTGGTATCGCTGCACGAAAAGAATGTGGGCGCGCTTAAAGTCGAACTGTCCGGCCGCAAATAGCCGCCTGCCATCTGGCATGTTTTCTGCATGGTGAGCGTTATGCCGGACACTTTCACTCCCACGCTGGAGCACCTCTCTACGGCAGTCGTTCTGCTGGACGAGCAATCGCGCATCGCCTACCTCAATCCGGCTGCGGAAAACCTGTTTGCGTTGAGCGGCAAGAACCTGATCGGCTGCCCGATGCAGCACGCCTTCACCCACACCGGGCAGCTCTCTGCCGCGATACGGCAGGCGCTGGACAACAATGCCAGCCACACCGAACACGACCTCATGCTGGGGACGCAGGCGCATGGGCGGCTGCATCTGCGCTGCACGGCGACCCCGCTGCAATCCGGGGAGCGCTACCTGCTGCTGGAATTCCATCCCATGGATCGCTCGCTGAAGCTGGCGCGCGAGGAACAGATGCTGGACCAGACCCAGGCCAACCGCCTGCTGCTGCGCAATCTGGCGCACGAAATCAAGAACCCGCTGGGCGGCATACGCGGCGCGGCGCAATTGCTGGAGCAGGAGCTGGAAAAACCCGGCTTGCACGAATACACCCAGGTCGTGATCAAGGAAGCCGACCGCCTGCGCGCGCTGATGGAAAAACTGCTCGTGCCGCAGCACACGCCCCGTTTCAGCGCGCTCAACATCCACGAAGTGCTGGAACGGGTGCGCAGCCTGCTGCGGGCCGAGATACCGGACGAGCTGGTCGTCCGGCGCGACTACGATACCAGCCTGCCGCCGCTGCTCGGCGACAAGGAGCAATTGATCCAGGTGATGCTCAATATCGTGCGCAACGCGGCGCAAGCGATGCAGGGGCAAGGCACCATCATCCTGCGCACGCGCATCGCGCGCCGGGTCACGCTGATGAAAAAACTGCACCGCCTGGCGGTGATGGTTCAGATCATAGACAATGGCCCCGGCATACCGGAATATTTGCAGGACAAGATTTTTTACCCGCTGGTGTCCGGTCGCCCCGATGGACACGGCCTGGGGTTGACGCTGGCGCAGGACTATGTGAGCCAGCATCAAGGCAGCATCGAGTTCGACAGCGAGCCGGGGCGCACCTGCTTCACCGTCATGCTGCCGCTGCAATAAATCCGGAAAAGCACTCATCCACAGATTACGCAGGTTACACAGATGAAAACAACTGCCAATGAAACCGGGCTTGGTAAGCTGTCGGGTGAGGAATTACCGCCGGTAAATCTGCGCGAATCTGTGTAATCTGCGGATAACGGTTTGAATAATATAGGCGCTACCGCATGAAACCTGTATGGATCATTGACGACGACCGCTCCATCCGCTGGGTGCTGGAAAAGGCACTGGCGCGCGAGAATATCGAATTCAGGAGCTTCTCCTCCGCCGACGAGGCGGTGCAGGCGCTCGCGCATGGCGCGCCGCAAGCAGCCATCAGCGACATCCGCATGCCCGGCAGTTCCGGGCTGGATCTGCTGCAAACCCTGCGCGAGCAGTATCCGCACCTGCCGGTCATCATCATGACCGCCTATTCCGATCTGGAAAGCGCGGTTTCCTCCTTTCAGGGCGGCGCGTTTGAGTATTTGCCCAAGCCTTTCGATGTCGTCCACGCGATTGATCTGATCCGCCGCGCGCTGGAACAAAGCCAGCGCAGGAGCGCATCCGCCGGAGAGGTGCTTGCCGCGCCGGACATTCTGGGGCAGGCGCCGGCCATGCAGGAGGTATTCCGCGCCATTGGCAGGCTCGCGCAATCGCACGCCACCGTCCTGATCAACGGCGAATCCGGCACCGGCAAGGAACTGGTCGCGCTCGCCCTGCACCGCCACAGCCCGCGCGCGGAAAAGACCTTTGTCGCCATCAACACCGCCGCCATCCCGAAGGATCTGCTGGAATCGGAACTGTTCGGGCACGAGCGCGGCGCTTTCACCGGAGCCACTGCGGCGCGGCGCGGGCGCTTCGAGCAGGCCGAAGGCGGCACCCTGTTCCTCGACGAAATCGGCGACATGCCCGCCGAGCTGCAAACCCGGTTGCTGCGCGTTTTGTCCGACGGCAGTTTCTACCGCGTCGGCGGCCACCAGCCGGTCAAGGCCAATGTGCGCATCATCGCCGCGACTCACCAGAACCTCGAAGAGCGCGTGAAGCAGGGGCTGTTCCGCGAAGACTTGTTTCACCGCCTCAACGTCATCCGCCTGCGCCTGCCACCGTTGCGCGAAAGGCGGGAAGACATCCCGCTGCTGGCGAAATATTTCCTGCAAAAGAGCGCGCGCGAACTCGGCGCCGAACAGAAATCCTTCAGCGAGGCAACCCTGCAATACCTGATGGCGCAGGATTTTCCCGGCAACGTGCGGCAACTGGAAAACCTGTGCCACTGGCTCACCGTGATGACGCCTTCGCGTGTGGTCGAAGCCGCCGATCTGCCGCCGGAATGGCGCGCGGCCCAATCCGCCTCCGCGATGGCCGGCGAGTGGCGCAACGCCCTGGCGCAGCAAGCCGCGCTCGCGCTGCAGCGCGGCGACCCGCACATTCTGGATACGCTCACCAAACAATTCGAGAGCACGCTCATCACCCAGGCGCTGCAACACACCGGGGGCAGGCGCATCGAGGCCGCCACGCTGCTGGGCATGGGGCGCAACACCCTCACGCGCAAAATTCAGGAGCTGGGGCTGGATGGGGAAAAGGAGTAGTTGGGCGCAGGGTCAGGCCGCAATCTCAGGATACTCAACGATGCTTGCCGGTTGCGGTGCGGGCAACCCATCTTCGATAAGCCCCTCGATGTGAAATTCGATTGCCTCACGCATTTCACGCTCGGTTTCTTCGACGGTAACGCCGGTAGCAGCCTTGTCCAATGTCGTTTACGTTGGCAGATCGCCACGCCGCCTACGACTGGATGGCCGACACGCTCGACCAATTCGGTTACGCGCGCCGCATCAAGCAGTTCACTACAGGTGGTGGGCGCATCAAGGACAGGCGCCATCCGCCTGCCGTGCCGTTCGTGCAACGGTATTCGGTGGAGGACATCCGCCTGTTGGCCGAAATGGATGCTCTGCATGGCACACTCTCCGGCACCACCACGCGCAAACTCTGTGAGCGGGCGTTCAGGGTGCATGGCGAGGCTCGCTACGAGCTGCTGGCGGAAATTTCCAACGGCCATTAAACCGAGACTCCGCAGCACCGGCCAGGCGCTCCAAAGCCGCGCTGGACAAGGTCGCCAGCCACACCCTCGACGACGACACCCCGGCGCACAGCTATTGCACCTTGATGGCCGAACTTGCGACCATGGTGCGCAATACCTGCCGCACACCACAGGCCGCAGAAAATGCCCCTACCTTTGAGGTGCTCACGACCCCCAACTCGAAGCAACAGCGTGCGATGGAACTGCTACGGCAGATCAAGGCACAGACAGAAATCGGAAGGTGGCTTTCAAGCCGAGTGCCTGTAAAGACAGGGGTGCTCGCTCTTCTCATGCAGGAACTTTAGCGTGAAATACATTTACGAAAACAGCCGTATGTTGCATGGAATCAATCTGTTACTCTGTGGATAAGTTCAGGCCCAGTAGAACCTATTTCATAATCAGGGGCGCTGCGCTTCTGCTGCATGAAAGTTAGTTTAGAGGTACCCTACAGTCATGAGCAATCCGGAACTCGACCTCCTCGTGCAGGAGAAAATGCGGAAGTATGTCCCCGCGCGCCCTATCCAGATATTGCATGGCGGCGTGATCGTACTCGTGTCTATCGTTATTGGCGTGCTGAACTTGACTCCCGGGCAGGAGCGCCAGGGGCCGGTCGCATGGCTGGGCGTCTGCCTCGCTGCCGCCGGTCTGGCGCTCTATGTTTTATGGACCTATCTTCGCGCCGGCATGGCCAGAAAAGAGGCTGATGCGGAGTTTCTCGCCGCTTCCCGCAACAAGTCCGGAGAGAAATGATTTTCCGGAGCGGCAAGGACTACCATCCCTGCCGGATTACCTCTGCGATAAATTCCCGCCGCTCGTCGTCCACCCACCAGCCGCAAGGGATGTGGATCATTTTCTCGTAAAACTCGTCCAGCCCCGGCAGTTCGCAGCGGCTGGCGGCAAACACCGAATGGCGGTCATTGCGCTTGTGCGCCCGCGAACTGGCAATGCCGTGCGCGGCAAGATGGCGCCCAAAATTTTCCCTGTCTTCCACCAGAACGGTATAGAACCAGTAGGACGGCTCGGCATGTTCTTCCCAGCGGCACAGCGAGAGCCCCGGTATGCCCTGCAAAGCCCGGTCAAAATAACGGCCATTAGAGATGTGGCGCGAAATGACCGGCGCGATGTGGTCGAGCTGCACCAGGCCGATGGTGGCGGTGACGTTGTTCATGTGGTATTTGTAACCCACCTCTGTCACGTCAACCTCGGTGCGCGAAGCGGCGCGGTCTATGCCGAACCAGCGGAAGCGGCGACCCCTGGCGAGCAGCGCTTCCCGGTCGCCCGCCCCATTGCAGGCCAGCATGCCGCCGTCCACGGTGGTCATGTGTTTGATCGCCTGGAGCGAGAACATGACGAATTCGGAATGCGTGCCGACCGGCGCGCCGGAGTAGCGCGCGCCGAGCGCATGGGCGGCGTCCTCGATCACCGGGATGCCGCGCGCTGCGGCGGCGGCGCGGATGCCGCCCAAAGGAGCGGGGATACCGCCATAATGCACGGCCAGCACGGCGCGGGTGTATCCGGTAATTTTTTCCGCCACGGCAGCCGCAGACAGGTTGCCGTTGGCGGGGTCAACATCGGCCCACACGATCTTTGCGCCAGCGTGCAATATCGCCATGTTGGTAGGCTCCGCCGTCATGGCGGTGGAAATCACCTCGTCGCCGGGCCGGACGCCCGCCAGCACCAGCGCGCCATGCAATGCTGCGGTGCCGGAATAGAAAGAAAGAATATCGGGGCTGCCGACGAGTTCGCCGAAGCGGCGCTCGAATTCAACCACCGGCGCCCCCTCGGAAATCTGGCCACCATACAGGATTTCTTCGAGGCGCGGCATGAGCGCCGCGCGCGGCGGCAGGAACACCTTGAACAGCGGGATTTCGCCAAAAGGGCTATCAGAAGTTGGAGAACTCGCCACCCGCCATCTCCATTTCCTCGAATTCCCTGTCGGCGCGGGCGATTAACCGCTTGATCTGTTCTTTCTCCACCAGGCAGTCGAAGGAGCTGTATTCGGCGCGCAGGTGATCGAAATGCACCTTGTTCCACCACGGGTGAATTTTGTAGTAGTCGCCCAAATCCTCGGTTCGGATCAACTCCTCCTCGGTGAGCATGATCTCGTTCAGTTTTTCGCCCGGCAACATGCCGATCACATCGTATTCCAGCGGCTTGCCCGCTTCCTCGCTGATGAGCGCCGCCAGATCGGTGATGAGCGCGGACGGGGCCTTGCGCACGAATATTTCCCCGCCTTGCTGCTGCTCTGCGGCGTACAGCACCAGATCAATGGCATCGTTGAGCGTCAGCAGAAAGCGCGTCATGCGATCATCCGTGATGGTCAGGCGCTTGCCGGTGGCGAGGAGGCGGCGGAACAGGGGAATCACCGAACCGCGCGAGCGCAGCACGTTGCCGTAGCGCACGCAGGCAAAGCGGGTGCCGCGATTGAGGCGCGACTGGTTGCCTTTCAGCACGATGCGTTCCTGCAATGCCTTGGTCATGCCCATCACGTTGACCGGCTTGACCGCCTTGTCGGTGCTGACCATGACGAACGCTTCCAGGCCGTTGTGCAAGGCGGCGTCCACCACGTTCTGCGCGCCGGTCACATTGGTGTGGATGGCTTCATGGGGGAAGTTCTCGCAAGCCGGCACCTGTTTCAGCGCGGCGGCGTGGAACATGATGTCTATGCCGCTCATCGCCTCGTCCAGGCGCTCGCGGTTGCGCACATCGCCGATCACGAAGGAGAGGTTGGTGCGCCCGCGATAGAACACGCGCATGTCATGCTGTTTTTTTTCATCGCGGCTGAGGATGCGCACCTCCTTCGCGCCGAGATCAAGCAGGCGGCGCACGATAAAATTACCGAAAGAGCCGGTGCCGCCGGATACCAGCACCGATTTTTGAGAGTAGTCCATTGTGGGCTTTCTAAGGGCCTGTTAATGAATAAACTGAAGTTTAGACACACGCCGCTGCCTGCCGCCCCGAATTTTCCACGGCGGCGAGGCACGACAAACACAAAAAACTACGATCCGACACCGACAAACGCGATGCCGCACATCTCAACACCGCAAACGCTGATCCTGGCCGGGAAAAGGCATCACGAAATTCCCCGACTTCGGGTCGCAGGCATCCCGCACGCGAA
>JACRPU010000089.1 GCA_016223025.1 Nitrosomonadales bacterium
TGCTACGGCTGCAATCTCTCGTGCTTTGCCAACCAAATCTGATTCGATGCAGCGCGGTCGAGCCATGACAGTCTCCTGAGTGGAATCCTATCGTGGATGATAGCGCTGTTAGTCTCATTATGAAAGCGAATTAGAATTAGTTCTCGGAGAAGCGCAATGAGCAAAAACAGGGAAGCCAAGAATTTGATCGTCGGCCTGGATATCGGGACTTCCAAAATTGTCACCATCGTCGGCGAGATCAAACCGGAAGGCATGCTGGAAGTGATCGGCGTGGGGATGAACGAATCGTCCGGCATGAAAAAGGGCATGGTGGTCAACATTGACGCGACCGTGGCGGCGATCCAGCGCTCGCTGGGCGATGCCGAGCTGATGGCCGACTGCAAGATCCGCGAGGTCTACACCGGCATCGCGGGCAGCCACATCAAGAGCTCCAACGCCAACGGCATGGTCAAGATCAAGGATAGGGAAGTGACGCAGGCCGACATTGACCGCGTGATAGAAACCGCCAGGTCCATCAGTCTGCCGGGCGACCAGCAGGTGCTGCACGTTCTGGAGCAGGAATTCAGCATTGACGGCCAGGGGGGGATCAGGAAGCCGCTTGGCATGAGCGGCATGCGCCTGGAGGTGGAAGTGCATATCGTCACCGGCGCGGTGGCGGCGGCGCAAAACATCATGAAATGTGTGCACCGCTGCGGGCTGGATGTGCGCGAGATGATCCTGCAGCCGCTGGCGTCAAGCAAGGCGGTGCTGGCCGAGGACGAAAAGGATCTGGGCGTGTGCCTGGTGGACATCGGCGGCGGCACCACCGACGTGGCCGTTTTTACCGGCGGGGCGATCCGCCATACCGCCGTGATTCCCATCGCGGGCGACCAGATCACCAACGACATCGCGATGGCGCTGCGCACCCCGACCAGGGATGCGGAGGACATCAAGATCAAATACGGCTGCGCCCTGCGCCAGTTGTCGGACGACAAGCCCATCGAGGTGCCCGGCGTGGGCGAGCGCGGGGCGCGCATGCTGTCGCGGCATACCTTGGCCGAAGTCATCGAGCCGCGCGTGGAAGAGCTGTACTCGCTGGTGCAGACCGAGCTGCGCCGCAGCGGCTTCGAGGATTTGCTTTGCTCCGGCATCGTGATTACCGGCGGCAGCAGCGCCATGCAGGGCATGGTGGAGCTGGGCGAGGAGATATTCCATCTCCCGGTGCGCCTCGGGCTGCCGCATTACGTGGGCGGCTTGTCGGATGTGGTAAAGGCGCCGCGCTTCTCCACCGGGGTCGGCCTGCTGCTTTACGGTCTGGAGCAGCACCGGCGCCACCAGGAGGCGCGCATGGGTTCGAGTTCTTTCGGCGATGTGATGGGCAGGATGAAGGCCTGGTTCCAGGGGAATTTTTGAGGGTTGGTTTTTTGGTGTTGGGTTCGGAGTGTTTTTGGTAATTTAATCAGTGCGAAGGAGATGAAAATGAAATTTGAAATCATGGATGCGCAACTTCAGGATGCGGTAATCAAGGTGGTGGGCGTGGGCGGCTGCGGCGGCAACGCGGTGGACCACATGATCGAGCAGGGGGTGCAGGGGGTGGAGTTCATCGCCATCAACACCGACGCCCAGGCGCTCAAGCGCAACAAGGCGCGCACCCAGTTGCAGATCGGCGCCTCGATTACCAAAGGGCTGGGCGCCGGAGCGATTCCGGATGTCGGGCGCGCCGCCGCCGAAGAGGATCGCGCGCGCATTGTCGAGCTGATCCGGGGGGCCAACATGGTGTTCATCACAGCCGGCATGGGCGGCGGCACCGGCACCGGCGCGGCGCCGGTGGTGGCCCAGGTGGCGCGGGAAATGGACATCCTCACCGTGGCCGTGGTGACCAAGCCGTTCGCCCACGAGGGCAAGCGCATGCGCCTGGCGCAGTCGGGCATCGAGTCGCTGTCCGAATACGTGGATTCGCTCATCATCGTGCCGAACGAGAAACTGATGAGCGTGCTGGGAGAAAACACGACCCTGCTGGATGCGTTCCGTTCTTCAAACGGCGTGTTGCAGGGCGCCGTGGCCGGCATCGCCGAAGTGATCAACGTGCCCGGACTGGTGAACGTGGATTTTGCCGATGTGCGCACCCTGATGTCGGAAAACGGCATGGCGATGATGGGGTCCGCCACCGCCTCCGGGCCGGAGCGCGCCAAGATCGCGGCGGAGCGCGCCATGTCCAGCCCGTTGCTGGAAGACGTGGACCTGGCGGGCGCGCGCGGCGTGCTGGTAAACATCAGCTCCAACAGCAGCCTCACGCTGAAGGAATACCGGGAAGTGACCAACAGCGTCCAGTTTGCCATCGAGGATGCCACCGTGATCGTCGGCTCGGTGTTCGATGATGGCATGGGCGACGAACTGCGCGTAACCATCGTGGCGACGGGGCTGGGTTCGCCGGTGGCGCGCAAGCAACCCAAACCGGAACTGGTTTACGGAATGCGCACCGGCACGCACGACGAGCCGGCGCCGGCGGTCAATTACAGCGAGCTGGAAAAAGTGCCGGCGGTGATCCGCAGCGGGCGACACCGCGAAGCGGTCGAGGCGATGCGGCAGTCCGGTGTGGAGATGCTGGATATTCCATCCTTTCTGCGCAAGCAGGCGGATTGATTAACGTGAATCTCGCGTAGCGAGGGCCTCGCCCTCTCTCCCTCTGGGAGAGAGTAGAGTGAGGGAAACGGGCAGGGCGCAGACGATTCATTTTTTGGGGTGGCCTGCGCCATGCCCGTTATGGGCGCCCCCGGTTTCTTTTCGCGCTAAGGGCCTGTTGCGGATTCTGCGGTGCTTGTCCTGCTGCCACCCGGAATAAATCCATGCAGGCATATATGGGCTGGCGTGTGACATAATCCCGCGCCTTGTTGCACGTATAATGCAGGCACAGGTATAGCGAACATGACAGACATTGCACCGATACAGGACATCATTGCCGAAATCCGCGCCGGAAACATGGTGGTGCTGGTGGACGAGGAAGACCGCGAGAACGAAGGCGATCTGCTGTTTGCCGCCGAGTTCGTGACACCGGAAAAAATCAACTTCATGGCCAGGTACGGGCGCGGCCTGATCTGCCTGACCGTCACCGAGGCGCATTGCAGGCAGATCAACCTGCCGCTGATGGTGCGCGACAACGGTTCGCCGCTGGGCACCAATTTCACGCTTTCCATCGAGGCGGCGAAAGGCGTGACCACCGGCATTTCCGCCGCCGACCGAGCGCATACCATTCGGGTGGCGGCCAGCAGGAACGCCAAACCCGCCGACATCGTGCAGCCCGGCCATATCTTTCCGCTCATGGCGCAGAACGGCGGCGTGCTGGTGCGCGCCGGGCACACCGAAGCGGGATGCGATCTGGCGCAACTGGCCGGGCTGACGCCCGCTGCGGTGATCTGCGAAGTTCTCAAGGATGATGGCGAAATGGCGCGCCTGCCGGACCTGATCGAATTCGCCAGGCAGCATGGCATGAAGATCGGCACCATCGCCGACCTGATCGGGCACCGCAGCCAGCACGAGAAGCTGGTCGAGCGCGTGGCGCGCCGCCGGGTGAAAACCGCTTACGGCGAGCTCGATCTGGTCGTTTACACGGACAAGACCACGCTGCGTTCCCATCTGGCGTTGGTCAAGGGCGACATCCAGCCGCAGCAGGAGACGCTGGTGCGCGTGCATGAACCGCTGTCGGTGATGGATTTTCTCGAACAATCGAGTTCCAGGAACTCGACCAGCGTGCATGACGCGCTGGTGAAAATCGCGCATTCGCCCGGCGGGGTGCTGGTGCTGCTGCACCGCAACGAGACCTCCGGAGACCTGCTGGCGCGCGCGGCGGCGACATCGGAGACCCATCATGCCGCGCAGTGGGATCAGCGCAGCTACGGCATCGGCGCGCAAATCCTGCGCGACCTGAATGTCGGCAAGATGCGCCTGCTCGCCAATCCGCGCAAGCTGCCGAGCATGACGGGTTTCGGTCTGGAAGTGGCGGGCTACGCGCACCACGAATGAGTGAGGCAATCGGAACATGAAAGAAATCGAAAAGAACCTGAACGGCGCGGGGATGCGCATCGGCATCGTGCAGAGCCGCTTCAATGCGGTTGTGTGCGAAGGGCTGCTGGCATCCTGCCGCATGCAACTGGCCAGGCATGGGGTGCGCGATGAGGACATCACGCTGGCGAGCGTTCCGGGGGCGCTGGAAATCCCGCTGCTGCTGCAAAGCATGGCGCAAAGCGGAAAGTTCGATGCGCTCGTCGCGCTGGGCGCGGTGATTCGCGGCGATACCTACCATTTTGAAGTCGTATCCAACGAATCGGCGCGCGGCGTGAGCGAAGTGCAGTTGCACAGCGGGGTGCCCATCGCCAACGCCATTCTTACCGCCGATACCGATGAACAGGCGGAGGATCGCATGAACGCCAAGGGCGCAGAAGCCGCCCTGGTGGCGATCGAGATGGCGAATCTGCTGAAAGCCCTGGCGTGAGCGGGCAGCACGCCCAGGCCAGGACGCCTGCCGCAAGCCCGCGCCACCGCTCGCGCGAACTGGCGTTGCAGGGCATCTACCAGTGGCGTCTGGCCGGCGGCGACAGCGGCCAGATCGAAAAACAGATTTGCGGCGAGAAGGGGATAGGCCGTTACGATGCCGCGCTTCTCAGACAGTTGCTGGACGGCGTGCTGGCGCAACACGCCGACCTCGAGGTTGCCGTAGCGCCTTATCTCGACCGCGACCTTGCCGAGCTCAACCCCGTCGAGTTTTCCATACTGATGCTGGGCGCATACGAGTTGACACGGCACCCCGAAACCCCCTATCGCGTCATCATCAACGAGGCCGTGGAACTGGCCAAGACATTCGGCGGCGCCGACGGGCACAAATACGTCAACGGCGTGCTGGACAAGCTGGCCGCGCAGGTGCGGTCGGCGGAGTAGTTTCGTTGCACCCCGTTTCTCGTGGTTTGCTGCTTTTCCCGGAATTAACCCGGAAAAATCAGCCACAGAGAGCGCGGGGTTCACAGGGGAAAATATAACGGCTGAGAAAAATTCCCTTCACCTTTTGGGCGAGGCCGCTGAAGGTGAGCAATCCTTGCGTTCTCCGTGATCTCTGCGGCTTGTACCGGGGCTTTCGGGATCAGCCCTGCCTCACGCAATCCACGTAATACAGTTGCTCCCCGTTGGGCTTCTCCGAAACCAGCCCGTGGATGTCGGTTTCGAATCCGGGAAATTTCTGGTTGAAATCGCGGGCGAACTTGAGGTAATCCACGATGGTCTTGTTGAAGCGCTCGCCGGGAATGAGCAGCGGTATGCCCGGCGGATAGGGCGTCAGCAGCACGCTGGTGATGCGCCCTTCGAGATCGTCAATCGCCACGCGCTCTATTTCCCCGTGCGCCATTTTTGCGAAGGCGTCGGAAGGTTTCATCGCCGGCTCCATGTTGGACAGGTACATCTCGGTGGTCAGCCGCGCCACGTCGTTGGCCTTGTAGATACCGTGTATCTGCTCGCACAGGTCGCGCAGGCCGGTCTTTTCGTAGCGCGGGTATTTGGCGACAAACTCCGGCAGCACGCGCCACAGCGACTGGTTCTTGTCGTAGTCGTCCTTGAACTGCTGCAATTCGGTCACCATGGTGTTCCAGCGCCCCTTGGTGATGCCGATGGTGAACATGATGAAGAACGAGTACAGCCCGGTTTTCTCGACCACCACGCCGTTTTCCGCCAGATATTTGGTGACGATGGCCGCCGGGATGCCGGACTCGGCGAAATCGCCATCCACATCCAGCCCCGGCGTGATGATGGTGGCCTTGATCGGATCGAGCATATTGAAACCCGGCGCCAAATCGCCGAAACCGTGCCAGCGGTCGTCCGCGCCCAGCAGCCAGTCGTCGCGCGCCGCCATTCCTTCCGCCGCCAGAAAATCCGGCCCCCATACCTTGAACCACCAGTCGGCTCCCCACTCTTCGTCCACCTTGCGCATGGCGCGGCGGAAATCCAGCGCCTCGCTGATGGATTCTTCCACCAGCGCGGTGCCGCCCGGCGGCTCCATCATCGCGGCGGCCACGTCGCACGATGCGATGATCGCGTACTGCGGGCTGGTGGAGGTGTGCATCATGTAGGCTTCGTTGAAGCAATCCCGGTCCAGTTTGTTCGCCTCGCTGTCCTGCACCAGAATCTGCGATGCCTGGCTCAAACCGGCCAGCAGCTTGTGGGTGGATTGCGTGGAAAACACCATGGATTCCCTGCACGGCTTGCGCCCCTGGCCGATGGCGTGCATGTCGCGGTAAAAGTCGTGGAAAGCGGCGTGCGGCAACCACGCCTCGTCGAAATGCAGCGTGTCAATTTCGCCATCGAGCATCGCCTTGACGGTTTCCACGTTATACAGGATGCCGTCGTAGGTGCTCTGGGTGATGGTCAGCACGCGCGGTTTCGCTTTTTTGTTGCGCGCGAACGGGTTGGCCCTGATCTTCTTGCGGATGTTTTCCGGCTTGAATTCTTCCAGCGGAATCGGCCCGATAATGCCGTAATGGTTGCGGGTCGGCATCAGGAACACCGGTATCGCGCCGGTCATCATGATGGCGTGCAGGATGGACTTGTGGCAGTTGCGGTCCACCACCACGATGTCGTCCGGAGCCACGGTGGAATGCCACACGATCTTGTTCGAGGTGGAAGTGCCGTTGGTGACGAAGAACAAATGGTCGCAGTTGAAAATGCGCGCCGCGTTGCGCTCGGATGCCGCCACCGGGCCGGTGTGGTCGAGCAGTTGACCGAGTTCATCCACCGAATTGCACACGTCGGCGCGCAGCATGTTCTCGCCGAAAAACTGGTGGAACATCCGCCCGACCGGCGACTTCAGAAATGCCACCCCGCCCGAATGGCCGGGGCAATGCCACGAATAAGAACCATCCTGCGCGTAATTCACCAGCGCGCGGAAGAACGGCGGGGCGAGCGTATCCATGTACGCCTTCGCCTCGCGGGCGATGTGCCGCGCCACAAACTCCGGCGTATCCTCGTGCATGTGGATGAAGCCGTGCAGCTCGCGCAGGATGTCATTCGGGATGTGGCGCGAGGTGCGGGTTTCGCCGTAGAGAAAGATCGGGATGTCCGCATTCTTGAAGCGGATTTCCTCCACGAAGGCGCGGATGCTTTTCAGCGCGATTTCGGTTTCCTCCTTGCTGCCGCCGCCGAACTCCTCATCGTCAATGGACAGCAGAAAAGCCGAAGCGCGGCTCTGCTGCTGGGCAAACGAGGTCAGATCGCCATAGCTGGTGATGCCCATCACTTCCATGTCTTCCTTCCGGATGGCCTCGGCCAGCGCGCGGATGCCCAGCCCGCTGGCATTTTCCGAGCGGAAATCCTCGTCAATGATGATGATGGGAAAATTAAATTTCATAATGATCCTCTGATGGGGGACTAAGGACGGCACATGCCGCAACAGCCATACATGGCGCGGTAGAAATTTATTTTCAGTGCAGGCTCACATTTGCCGAAGGCCAATGTGATGCCGGAGCTAAAGTTGAGTTTCATTCGGCGCCCCTTCGATGGAGTGTGGCAAACATGCGGTGGCGGGTGCGGATTATGTGTAGTTCCGGAAACAATGCTGGCAAAACTACATCTTGGGGAGAGTGACACCGACCTGCCCCTGGTACTTGCCGCCGCGATCCTTGTAGGAAGTTTCGCACACTTCATCGCTCTCGAAGAACAGCACCTGCGCCACGCCTTCGTTGGCGTAGATCTTCGCGGGCAGCGGCGTGGTATTGGAAAATTCCAGCGTCACATAGCCCTCCCATTCCGGCTCGAACGGCGTCACGTTGACGATAATGCCGCAGCGCGCATAGGTGCTTTTGCCCAGGCAGATGGTCAGCACGTTGCGCGGGATGCGGAAATATTCCACGGTGCGCGCCAGCGCGAAAGAGTTGGGCGGGATGATGCAATAGTCGTTTTTTACTTCGACGAACGAATTGGGGTCGAAGTTTTTCGGATCAACAATCGTGCTGTTGATGTTGGTGAACAGCTTGAATTCCTTCGAGCAGCGGATGTCGTAGCCGTAGCTCGATGTGCCGTAGGACACGATGCGCTTGCCATCCACCTCTTTTATCTGGCCGGGCTCGAACGGCTCGATCATGCCGGCCTGCTCCACCATGCGGCGGATCCACCTGTCGGACTTGATGCTCATAAATTCCGGGAAGGGTGAAGGGAGAAGGGAGAAAGGCAACAGCAGCGCGCCGGTTTTCCTCTTCCCCTTTTCCCCTTCTCTGCCTCCTCTAAGTGTTCTGCACCACGATCTTGGGGAATACCGCGCTGTGGTCTTGCGCCATTTCCGCAATCTTTACCGCGACGCGGCGCGCAATCTGCCGGTATGCATTGGCGACCGCGCCATCCGGATCGGCCACCACGGTCGGGTTGCCGGAATCGGCCTGCTCGCGGATACGGATATCCAGGGGCAGCGAGCCGAGCAGTTCCGCCCCGTAATCCGCGCACATTTTCTCGCCGCCGCCCGCGCCGAAAATATGCTCTTCGTGCCCGCACTTCGAGCAGATGTGCGTACACATGTTTTCCACGATACCCAGCAGCTTGATGTCCACCTTCTCGAACATCTTGAGCCCCTTGCGCGCATCCACCAGCGCGATGTCCTGCGGAGTGGTGACAATCACCGCCCCGGTCACCGGCACTTTCTGCGCCAGGGTCAACTGGATATCGCCCGTGCCGGGCGGCAAATCCACTACCAGATAATCCAGGCTGTCCCAGCGCGTCTGGCGCAGCAGTTGATCCAGCGCCTGCGTCACCATCGGGCCGCGCCACATCATGGGCACCTCGTTGCTTTCGATCAGAAAGCCGATGGACATGGCCTGCAAGCCGTGCCCCTGCATCGGCTCCAGCAATTTGCCGTCGGTGGAATCCGGTTGGCCGCCGATGCCCAGCATGGTGGGCTGCGAAGGGCCGTAAATGTCGGCGTCCAGCATGCCCACGCGCGCGCCTTCCGCAGCCAGCGCCAGCGCCAGATTCACCGCCGTGGTGGACTTGCCCACCCCGCCCTTGCCGCTTGCCACCGCAATGATATTTTTCACCCCGTCCACCATCTTCACGCCGCGCTGCACCGCATGGGGGATCACCTTGCTGGTCACGTTCGCGGCGATCCTGCCTGCGCCAGGCAGGCTGCCGCGCAGGTGGTTTTCCACCATCGCGCGTATTTCGTTCCACACGCTTTTCGCGGGGTAGCCGAGCTGGATGTCGAGCGACACGTCGCTGCCGCTGATCTTGATATTCTTCACCGACTTGCCGCCGACAAAGTCCTTTTTCGTGTTCGGGTCAACCAGTTGTTTCAGTGCGGCCTGCACGTCTGCTTCGGTAAAACTCATCTGCTGCTCCATGGGGAAAATTATTCGGGGAGGGCATTCTACCCAATAATCCCCACCACGCCTATAGCCCGATTTTGCTACAATTGCGGCACTCCCAACAGGCAACCACAATGACGCGCAAGATACTGGTCACCTCCGCCCTCCCCTACGCCAACGGCAGCATCCATCTCGGCCACCTGGTCGAATACATCCAGACCGACATCTGGGTGCGCTTCCAGAAAATGCTCGGCAACGAGTGCCACTACGTCTGCGCCGACGACACCCACGGCACGCCCATCATGCTGCGCGCCGAGAAAGAAGGCGTCACGCCGGAGCAATTGATCGCGCGCGTGGCGGAAGAGCACAAGGCGGATTTTGCCGCGTTTCATGTCGAATTTGACAACTACGGCTCGACCCATTCTGCCGAGACGAAGGAATTCTCCGAAACCATATACAAGAAACTCCGGGATGCCGGGCTGATCGAAAAACGCTCCATCGAACAGTACTACGACCCGGTCAAGCAGATGTTCCTGCCGGACCGTTTCATCAAGGGCGAATGTCCCAAGTGCGGCGCGAAAGAACAGTACGGCGACAACTGCGAGGCATGCGGCGCGGCTTATGCGCCGACGGAGTTAAAGAACCCGTATTCCGCCGTATCCGGAGCGAAGCCGGAGCTGCGCGATTCCGACCACTATTTTTTCAGGCTATCCGACCCGCGCTGCCAGAGGTTCCTGCGCGAATGGACGCGCGGCGGCGCGCTGCAACCCGAAGCCGCCAACAAAATGCAGGAATGGCTGGGCGGTGAAGGCGAAAGCAAACTGTCCGACTGGGACATCTCGCGCGATGCCCCCTACTTCGGCTTCGAGATTCCCGGTGCTCCGGGTAAGTATTTTTATGTGTGGCTGGATGCTCCAATTGGCTATATGGGCAGCTTCAGGCAACTTTGCAACGCGAAAGGCATAGATTTCGATGCCTACTGGAAACAAGACTCGGATACCGAGCTGTACCACTTCATAGGCAAAGACATCCTCTACTTCCACGCGCTGTTCTGGCCGGCAATGCTTGAACATGCCGGCTTTCGCACCCCGACCCAGCTCTTCGCGCACGGCTTCCTCACAGTCAATGGCGAAAAGATGAGCAAGTCGCGCGGCACCTTCATCACTGCGCGAAGCTATCTGGATCACGTCGGGAACACAGAATACCTGCGCTACTACTATGCCGCAAAACTCAACGGGACGATGGAAGATATTGACCTGAATCTGGAGGACTTTGTAGCAAGAGTAAATAGCGATTTGATTGGCAAGTACATCAATGTTGCTAGTCGCAGTGCTGGATTCATCACCAATCATTTCAATGGCGAAATTCGCTATTTCGACGATATAACCGAATTCAAAAATCACGCGGAAGAGTTGCGCGCAGAAGTAGCGCGACTGTACGAGGCACGTGAATACGGGCAGGTTGTCAGACTGCTAATGAAGCGAGTAGATAGACTGAATGAAGTATTCGATGAAGCGAAACCTTGGCTTTTAGCCAAAGACCCTAGCAAACATCAAGAGCTACAGCAACGCTGCTCCCTGATACTGCACAGCTTCAAAGTTATCTCCGTATTGCTCGCGCCGATACTCCCCGAACTTGCTGAAAAAATCGCTAAGGATTTTTTCGGACTTGGACAGAAATTCACTTGGGATGATGCCATTACAGCAACAAACTCTATCCAACCATATCAGCACTTGATGACCCGCCTCGACCCCAAGCTGATCGAAGCGATGGTCGCGGCAAACAAGGGGTCGTTGCAGCCTGCGGCCCCCTCTCCCCAACCCTCCCCCGCGAGGGGGGGGAGTGTACACTCCGAGCAGCGCCATGCCGAACACCAGCAGCACACCGCCAGCAAGGAAGCCGCGCAGGCGGAGAAGAACTTCGAGCCATTTATCGGCATTGACGACTTCATGAAGATTGATCTGCGCGTGGCGAAAATCGTCAACGCCGAGCAGGTGGAAGGCGCGGAGAAACTGCTCAAGCTGACGCTGGACATCGGCGAGGAAAAACCGCGCACCGTGTTTGCTGGCATCAAATCAGCCTATGACCCGGAAAAACTGAAAGGCCGCCTGACGGTGATGGTGGCCAACCTCGCGCCGCGCAAGATGAAGTTCGGTTTGTCGGAAGGCATGGTGCTGGCGGCTTCGGGAGAAGCGCCCGGGTTATTCATTCTCGGCCCCGACGAAGGTGCGCAGCCGGGTATGCGCGTCAAGTAATTACGGCTGTCCCCCGGCGCGGCCGCAAAATGAGCGTAGGCCAGTTGTTTACAGTAGTTTCATCAGGAGGTTAGCCAGCCAGTGTTTGCTTCATTCGGCGTGCTGCCCATGGATGTCATATTGGGCGTAGTGGTGTTCTGGCTCGCGCTCGGCACGGCGGGGCTGGTGCTGCAAAATTCCCGCTTCATCACCCGGATAATATTTCCGCTTGGCGCGCTCGGTTCGCTAGTCCTGGCTGGCGCGGCGCTGGCCGGTCTCAACGAAGTCAGCACCGCCATTCTGCCGCTCGGTCTGCCCGATCTGCCGTTTCACCTGCGCATGGATGCGCTTTCCGCTTTCTTTCTGCTGTTGCTCGGCTCGGCCAGCATCGGAATCTCGCTGTTCTCTGCCGGATATTTCCACGGCATGCCCAAGTCCGCGCTCGGCCCGCTTTGTCTCGAATACCACATCTTTCTCGCCGGCATGGCGCTGGTGTTTCTGGCGGACGACGCCTACCTGTTCATGGTGGCGTGGGAAAGCATGGCGCTGTCGTCCTACTTTCTTGTCACCACCGATCACGACCACCCCGAGGTGCGCCGCGCCGGCTTTCTCTACCTGCTGATCGCGCATGTCGGCGCGATCGCCATCCTGATGTGCTTCGGCGTGATGCACGGCGGACACGGCGGGCACGGGGGCTACACCTTCGATGCCATGCGCCACGGCCAATTGCCCGCCTTCTGGGCGAGCGTCACCTTCTTTCTTGCCCTGTTCGGCTTCGGCGCCAAAGCCGGTATCCTGCCGCTGCACGCATGGCTGCCGGAAGCGCACCCTGCCGCGCCCTCGCCGGTTTCCGCGATGATGAGCGGCATCATGCTGAAGACCGCCATCTACGGCATTCTGCGCGTCACCTTCGATTTGCTGGACGTGCAGTTGTGGTGGTGGGGCGTGTTCGCGCTGGCGCTCGGTTTGCTCACCGCGCTGTTCGGCGTGATCTTTGCAGCCGTGCAGTCGGACATGAAACGCCTGCTGGCGTTTTCTTCCATCGAGAACATCGGTTTCATCCTGACCGGCATCGGCCTCACCATCATTTTTCACGATTCGCACAAGGAAGCGCTGGCGGCGCTGGCGCTCACCGCCACCCTGTACCACGCCCTCAACCACGCTTTCATGAAGGGGTTGCTGTTCCTCGGCACCGGCTCGATCCTGCACGCCACCGGCGAGCGCCACCTGGGCAAGCTGGGCGGCCTGATCCGGCGCATGCCGGAGCTGGCGCTGCTGATGCTGGTGGGCGCGCTCGCCCTGGCCGGCCTGCCGCCGCTGAACGGCTTTGTTTCGGAGTGGCTGCTGCTGCAAGCCTTTCTGTTATCGCCCGGCTTGCCGCAACCCTACGTCAACATGCTGGTGCCGATCGCGGCTGCGGCGCTGGCGCTGGCCGCAGCGTTGGCCGGGTACGTGATGGTGAAATTCTACGGCGTGATTTTCCTCGGCCAGCCGCGCGACAGCAGCCTGGCGGAAGTACACGACGCCGGTCTGTGGGAACGCATCGGCATGTTGTGCATGGCCGTCGGCTGCATCGCGCTCGGGGTGTTTCCCTCCTTCGTCATCCTGCACCTGGATTTTGTCACCGAAATGCTGGTACACCACTCGCTGTCCGCCAGCGCGGCTAAGACCGGCTGGCTGCTGCTCACGCCGATCGAGGCCGAGCGCGCCAGCTATGGGCCGCTCGTCCTGCTGCTGATTATCGTCGGCGGCAGTTTGCTCACCGCGTTCGCGGTAAAGAAGTTCTATCATGGCCGCGTGCGCCGCGGCCCGGCATGGGATTGCGGGTTTCCGGCGCAAACCGCGCGCATGCAGGATACGGCGGAAGGCTTCGGCCAGCCCATCCGGCAAATCTTCGAATGGTACATGGGCGTGGTCAGGCAGGTGCCTGCGCCTTTTGACCGGCACCCGCATTTCCATTCCGAGACGCACGACCTGCTGTGGAATATTTTTTATGCGCCGGCCAAACGCATGAACGATGCTGCCGGCAAGCTGATGGGCAAGCTGCAGCACGGGCGCATCCACATCTATCTGCTGTACAGCTTTGTGACCTTGCTGGCTTTGCTGGCCTTCGTCCGATGAGCTATCCGTCGCTCCTGCTCCAGCTCGCGCAGAATGCGCTGGTGCTGCTCATCGCGCCGCTGCTGCTCGGCTGGACCAGCCAGTGCCGCGCGTGGATGCAGAACCGCAGCGGCGCGGGGGTGTTGCAGCCATACCGCAACCTGAACAAACTGTTCCACAAGGATGCCGTGCTGGCGGTCAACGCCTCGGCGCTGTTCCGCGCCACACCGTACATCCTGCTCGCCTGCATGTGGCTGGCGGCGGCGCTGGTGCCGGTGCTGGCCACCGGCCTGCCGCTGTCCCCGGCGGTGGACGTGATCGCCCTGGTCGGCATCTTCGCCCTGGCGCGGGTGTTTATCTCGCTGGCGGCGATGGACATCGGCACCGCTTTCGGTTCGCTCGGCGCCCGCCGCGAGATGCTGGTCGGTTTTCTGGCCGAACCGGCGCTGCTGATGGTGCTGTTCACCGCCTCCACCATCAGCGGCTCCACCTCGCTCATCACCATCGTGGAAACGCTGGCGCACAAGCCTTTCGTGCTGTACCCCAGCATGGTCTTCGCCGCCGTGGCCTTCATCATGGTCATGCTCGCGGAGAACGCGCGCATCCCGGTGGATAATCCCGCCACCCACCTCGAACTCACCATGATTCACGAGGCGATGGTGCTGGAATATTCCGCGCGCCACCTGGCGCTGGTGGAATGGGCCGGCGCGCTCAAGCTGCTCGCCTACACCACCATCTGCATCGCGCTGTTCGTGCCGTGGGGTATCGCCGAAACCGGCAACTGGGGCGCGTTGCCGCTGGCCGTGGCGGCGCTGGCGCTCAAGCTGGCCGGCGCCGGTGCCGGGCTGGCCCTGCTGGAAACCCTGTCCGCCAAGATGCGCATCTTCCGCGTGCCGGAATTCATGGGCACCGCTTTCCTGCTCGCCGTGCTGGGGCTGCTGACCCATTTCCTGCTAGAGACGGCGGCATGAACACGGTGCGCGAAGCGGCGGTGCGGGCAATGCCGCCAGGCACCTCCTCCCGCAATCGGCTGGCTACGCCAGTAACGTGTCGGAGGTGCGCATGAACATCCCGTTTTCCGGGCAAATCATCAACATGTGCGCGGCGCTGCTGCTGCTGATCGCCTTCGCCATGCTGTCGCAGCGCCGCATCCTGTCGCTCATCAACCTGTTCGCGCTGCAAGGGCTGATCCTGGCCGTCAGCACCAGCGTGGTGGCATATTCCTCGCACCAGGTCCACCTGTATTACTCCGCCGCGCTGACGCTGCTGCTCAAGGCCGTCGCGCTGCCGCTGATCCTGCACCGCCTGATCCGCAAGCTGAACGTCAAGTGGGACGTGGAAACCCTGTTCAACATCCCCACCACCATGCTGGCCGGGCTGGCGCTGGTGGTGTTCGCCTTCAACCTCGCCGCGCCGATCTCGCAGATGGCGGGCACCATCACCAAAAGCACCCTGGGCATCGCCATGGCCAGCGTGCTGCTTTCGTTCCTGATGATGATTACCCGCAGCAAGGCCGTGCCGCAGGTAGTGGGATTTCTGGCCATGGAAAACGGATTGTTCTTCGCCGCCACCTCTGCCACCTACGGCATGCCCATGGTGGTGGAGCTCGGCATCGCGCTGGACGTGCTGGTGGGCATGCTCATCCTCGGAATTTTCTTTTTCCAGATACGCACCGCGTTCGACAGCCTGGACCTGGAGCACATGGAAAAACTGAAGGAAGATTGATGGAAATCCTCTGGGTACTGCTGGTTCCCCTGTTCGGCGGACTTCTTCTCGCGGTCTTCGGCACCCGGCGCTTTGCTCCGGAACTCAACTCGGCGGCGAGTTTCTGCACCCTGGTTGCGGCTGCCGCGCTGGCGTCCCGTGTCGTCGCGGGCGGAGCGTTCACGGCGTGGGACGAACAATTCTTCGTGGACGCCTTCAACGTGTTCCTGGTCGCGCTCACCGCCTTTGTCGGTTTCACCACTTCGCTGTTCTCGCGCCCCTACATGCGCATCGAGCAACACCACGGCAAGCTCACCGCGAACATGCTGCGGCTGTACTACAGCATGTACCAGTTGTTCAGCTTCACCATGCTGCTGGCGCTGCTCACCAACAACATGGGCATCCTGTGGGTGGCGATGGAAGCCGCCACGCTCACCACCGTGCTGCTGGTGTCGCTGTACCGCACCCCGGCCTCGCTGGAGGCGGCGTGGAAATATTTCATCCTGTGCGGCGTGGGCATCGCGCAGGCGCTGTTTGGCACCATCCTGCTGTATTTCGCGGCGGAAAAGGTGCTCGGTGCGGGCGGCACCGCGCTGCTGTGGACGCACCTCAACGCGGTAAAGACCGACATCGACCCCACCGTGCTGTCGCTGGCCTTCGTGTTCCTGCTGGTCGGCTACGGCACCAAGGTGGGGCTGGCGCCGCTGCACAACTGGCTGCCGGACGCGCACGCCGAAGGCCCCACCCCGGTGTCGGCGGTGCTGTCCGGCCTGCTGCTGAATGTCGCGCTGTACGCGGTGGTGCGCTCCAAGGTGCTGGTGGACGGGGCGCTCGGCACCCGCTTCGCGGGCGACCTGATGATCGGTTTCGGCCTGCTCTCGGTGGTGATGGCGGCATTCTTTCTGTCGCGGCAAAAAGACGTGAAGCGGATGTTCGCCTATTCCTCCATCGAGCACATGGGGCTGATGACTTTCGCTTTCGGCATGGGCGGGCCGGTGGCGACGTTCGCCGCGCTGCTGCACATGACCGTGCATTCGCTCACCAAGTCGGCGATCTTCTTTGCGGTCGGCCATGCCGCGCAGGAATCCGGCACGCAACTGATGGAGGGCATCCGCGGCCTCATCAAAACCAGCCCCACCGTGGGCTGGGGCCTGGCGCTGGGCACGCTGGCGATATTGGGCATGCCGCCGTTCGGCGTGTTCACCAGCGAATTCATGATTATCACCACCGCCATGCACGGCTACCCGTGGGCCATGCCGTTCCTGCTCGCCGCCTTGGGCGTGGCTTTCGCCGCGATTTTCGGGCGCATGCAACTGATGGTGTTCGGCGAAACCGCCGGCGCGCGCCTGCCGCACCCGCCCGCCCTGCTGCCGGTGTTCGCGCACCTCGCGCTGGTGCTGATGCTGGGGCTGTATATTCCGCCCTACCTAGCCGAGTGGTATAGGCAGGCGGCGGCGCTGATCGGGTGAGCCGAGGAAATTGCAAACATGAAACTGGACGACTTCCCGAAAATATTTTCCAGGTTACCCGGCGCCATGCCGGCCTGGCACGGCGCGGTGAATGCGGAGGAACTGCGCTCGCTGTGCGAGCAGGTGATGCGCGGCGGCGGAAAATTGCTCGCGCTGTGGGGAGGCGACGAAAATGGGGAATATGCGCTGCACGTCGTGCTGGTTGCCGCCCCAGGCTTGCTGGCGCTTACCTTGCCGGTGAGCGGCAAGCATACGACCTTTCCCGACATCAGCGATCTGTTTCCCGCCGCCGACCGCATGCAGCGCACGGTGAGCGACATGCTCGGCCTGCATCCCACGGGGGGCGATCACCGCAAGTGGCTGCGCCACGCCGCATGGCCCGGCGGCGAGCATCCGCTACGCAAATCGTTCGACATCGCGGCCACCTTTGCCGCCGGGGAAGACGGCTATCCCTTTATAGCCGTCACCGGCAACGGCGTGCATGAAATTCCGGTCGGCCCGGTACATGCCGGCACCATCGAACCCGGCCATTTCCGCTTTTCCATCGTGGGCGAGCGCGTGCTGCGCCTGGAAGAGCGCCTCGGTTACAAGCACAAGGGCATAGAGAAACGCTTTGAAGGCATGACGCTGGAGCAGGGCGCCAGACTGGCCGGGCGCATATCCGGCGACACCACGGTGGGCTATGCCTGGGCCTACGCCCAGGCGGCGGAGAGCGTGACAGGCACCGTGCCGCCACCGCGCGCATTGTGGCTGCGCGCGCTATTCCTTGAACTGGAGCGGCTGCTCAACCATCTCGGCGACCTCGGCTACCTCGGCAACGATGTGGCGCTGGCTTTCGGCTTCGCGCAATTCTGGATACTGAAAGAAGATTTGCTGCGCATGAACGGAGAGTTGTTCGGCCACCGCTACCTGATGGACCGCATCGTGCCCGGCGGCGTCGCCGTTGACGTTGACAGCGCGGGGCTGGCCCGCATCGGCGAAACCCTGCGCCACATCGAACAAAATGTTGCCGCGCTGAAAGACATTTACGATGAGCACGCCGGCGCGCAGGACCGCTTCCTCACCACCGGGCGCGTGTTGCCGGAACTCGCGGCGCAGCTCGGGCTGACCGGCCTGGCCGGTCGCGCCAGCGGGCAGGCCTGGGATGCGCGCGAGCAATTCCCCTGCACCCCTTACGACCAGCTCGACGTGCAGATGGCCACGCACCGCAACGGCGACGTGGCGGCGCGCGTCACCGTGCGTTTCGAAGAAATCGCCGAATCCATACGCCTGGTGCGGTTGATATTGGAGCGCCTGCCATCCGGTGAAATACGCTGCGCGCTGGGCGATGCGGCGGAAAGCCGACTGGGTATGGGCTGGGTGGAAGGCTGGCGCGGCGAAATTCTGGTGGCGCTGCACGCCGGCGAGAACAACCGCATCCGCCGCCTGCACCCGCACGACCCATCGTGGCAGAACTGGCCGGTGCTGGAGCACGCCATCATCGGCAACATCGTGCCCGACTTCCCGCTCATCAACAAATCGTTTAACCTGAGCTACAGCGGGGTGGATCTCTAGCCATGCACCAGATCATCAGACAGATTTTGCGCACCGGCATCAAGACCGAAGCGCCGCCGCAGCCGGATGAGTCGCTGCGCCTGGAGGCGCGGCGCATCAACGAACGGATCCTGCATCAAATCGGGCGCTCGCTCGCCATCCGCCACGTGGATGCCGGTTCGTGCAACGGCTGCGAGCTGGAAATCCACTGCCTCAACAACCCTTACTACAACATCGAAGGGATGGGGATACGTTTCGTCGCCAGCCCGCGCCATGCCGACATGCTGCTGGTCACCGGCCCCGTGTCGCGGCACATGGAAACCGCGCTGAAACGCACCTACGACGCCACGCCCGATCCCAAGCTGGTGGTGGCAATCGGCGATTGCGGCTGCGACGGGGGAATTTTCGGCGAAAGCTACGCGAGCTGCGGCAGGGTCGCCAACGTGATTCCGGTGGATGTGACCGTGCCCGGCTGTCCGCCCACGCCCACCGCGATTCTGCAAGGTATTCTGACAGCGGTCAGCAACAAGGCACGATAAGTCGAGCCATGCCGCAAACGCCCTCGCCCCCGCAAAACGTAACGCTGCACCTTGTCATCCGCGGTCGCGTGCAAGGCGTGTTCTTCCGCGATTCGATGCGCCGCGAAGCGCAGAGGCTGGGTGTGGCAGGCTGGGTGCGCAACCGCAGCGATGGCGCGGTGGAAGCCGTGGTGCAGGGTGAAGCCGCCGCCGTGGACGCCATCGTGCGCTGGTCGCGGCACGGCCCGGACCTCGCGCGGGTGGAGCGGGTTGACATCGAACCCGCCGGGGGCGTTTATAGCGGTTTTAACAAGCTGCCGGGGCAGTGAGCGGCTGACAGAATTGCAAGCCGGGAAACCGCGCGCCGCGAACTCGGTTTGAGTTTGTTCCCCCCGACCGGCATAGTTTGCTATAATCGCAGCCGTTTTACAGATGGGCCTCGGCCCGTTTTTTATTTGTGGGTGCGAATCGTGGACGTGGCAAGGCTCGTGGAAACGACATTGGCCGGCTTGGGATACGAGCTGGTTGACCTGGAATTATCCGGCAGAGGCTTGATGCGCGTGCTCATGGATAAACCGTCCGGCATTACCCTGGAGGATTGCGAGCGGGCCAGCAACCAGTTGACGCGCCTGTTTGCGGTGGAGGGGGTGAATTTTGACCGCCTCGAAGTTTCGTCCCCCGGGCTGGACAGGCCGCTCAAGAAAGAAGCGGATTTCGTGCGCTTCTGCGGCGAGCGGGCGCAGATCAAATTGCGCGTGCCGCTGGCGGGGCGCAAGAACTTCACCGGCATCCTGGGGGAGGTTCAGGATGGGGTGTTGCGGTTGGAGGTGGATGGCAGTCAGGTGCTGATTGAGCTATCCGGTTTGGACAAGGCGCGGCTGGCGCCGGTATTTTGACGCAGGTGACTGCTGGTGGTTTGTTTGGAGATCGTGATGAATCGTGAAGTTTTGTTGCTGGTGGATGCTCTGGCGCGCGAAAAGAACGTGGACAAGGAAATCGTGTTCGGCGCACTGGAATCCGCCCTGGCGTCAGCCACCAAGAAGCGCTTTGCCGAAGAAGCCGACGTGCGGGTAAGCATAGACCGCGAAACGGGCGAGTACGGGTCGTTCCGCTGCTGGGAGGTAATGGACGATGAAACCTTTGAAACGCCGGAACTGCATATCAAGCTGGGCGAGGCGCAGAAGCGCAACCCCGCAATCCAGTTGGGGGAGCTTATCGAGGAGCCGCTGGAATCCATAGATTTCGGCCGCATCGGCGCCCAGGCCGCCAAGCAGGTGATTTTCCAGAAAATTCGCGATGCCGAACGCGAACAGATCCTGAACGACTTCATGGAGCGCAAGGAGCATCTGGTGTCCGGCACGGGGAAGCGCATCGAGCGCGGCAGCGCCATCATCGAGTTCGGCAAGATCGAGGCGCTGCTGCCGCGCGACCAGATGATCCCCAAGGAAAACATGCGCGTCGGCGACCGCGTGCGCGCGCATTTGCTGCGCGTGGATCGTTCCGTGCGCGGGCCGCAGATCATCCTGTCGCGCATCACGCCGGAATTCCTGGTCAAGCTGTTCGAGCTGGAGGTGCCGGAAATCGAGGAGGGGCTGCTCGAAATCGTCAGCGCGGCGCGCGACCCCGGCGCCCGCGCCAAAATTGCCGTGCGCTCGCACGACGCGCGCACCGATCCGATCGGCACCTGTGTCGGCATGCGCGGCTCGCGCGTGCAGGCGGTGACCAACGAGCTGGCCGGCGAGCGGGTGGATATCATATTGTGGTCGGAAGACCCGGCCACCTACGTCATCAACGCGCTTGCTCCGGCCGACGTGACCAGCATCGTGGTGGATGAAGACAAGCACAGCATGGACGTGGCGGTCGAGGAGGAAAACCTGGCGCAAGCCATCGGGCGCACCGGCCAGAATGTGCGCCTCGCCAGCGAGCTGACCGGGTGGGAGCTCAACATCATGACGGTGGCGGAATCCAGCCAGAAGAACGAGCAGGAATTTTCCAAGGTGCGCGATCTGCTTATCGCCAAGCTGGATGTGGACGAAGAAGTGGCGGACATCCTGGTGCAGGAGGGTTTCGCCACGCTGGAAGAGGTGGCCTACGTGCCGCTGGAAGAGATGCTGGCGATCGAATCCTTCGATGAGGCGACCGTGAACGAGTTGCGCAGCCGCGCGCGCAATGCGCTGCTGACGGCCGCGATCGCCAACGAAGAGCAGGTGGAGCACGGCATCGAGGATTTGCTCAAACTCGAAGGCATGGACGAGGAAACCGCGCGCATCCTGGCGGGCAAGGCGGTCTGCACGCAGGAGCAGCTAGCCGACCTGGATGCGGACGAACTGATCGAACTGACCAGTATGGACGGCGAACGCGCCAACCGGTTGATCATGGCGGCGCGCGCTCCCTGGTTTGCCTGAGCCGCCGGTGATGAGGCAAAGTTGCAGGGGCGCGATCAATCGCGCCCGCAAACAGGATTCTGCGGTTAAGGGGTAGTGATGGCAAAAATGAATGTGGCGCAGTTTGCCGGCGAGCTCGGCTTGCCGGTCGGGTTGCTGCTCGAACAACTGCAAGCGGCAGGCGTCGCCAAACAGCAGGAGACGGATCTTGTGTCGGAGCAGGACAAGACCCAACTGCTGGCGCATCTGCGCAGCGCCCACGGTACCGGCAAAGCCAAGAGCAAGATCACGTTGACCCGCCGCGAAACCACCGAAATCAAAAAGGCGGATAGCACCGGCAGGGCGCGCACCATCCAGGTCGAGGTGCGCAAGAAGCGCGTGATTGCACCGGTTGCCGCGGCACCGGCGGAAGCGCAGGCCGCTGTTGCCGGAACGGAGGCAGCGCCGGAGAAGGCTGCGGAGAAGAAAGCCGCCGCCAGGGTGGTGGGCGAGCAGGAGCTTGCCCAGCGCGCCGAAGAAGCGCGCACCCAGGCGGAACTGGCCGCGCGCCAGGCCGCCGACGTGCAGGCCAAGAAATCGCGCGGCAAGCGCAAGACGGCAGCTGAACCCGCAGAACAGGCAGAACAACCCGCCGCGCAGACCAAGGCAGAAACCCAGCCGGTCGCGGCAGTTGTTGCAGCCGCGCCCGATCTGGCCGAGGGCACCCTGCACAAACCCTCTCCCAAACCGGGCGACAAGGTGCGAACCGCCGCAAAGAAAGGCGCAAAAACAGCGCCGGCCAAGGACAGCCCGTGGAATGAAGCGGGCCACAAAAAACGCACGCCAACCCGCACCGATGTGCGGTCAGCCGGGTGGACGACCGGCCACGCGCGAAGCCCCAGGCACCACGAAAAACACGCGCGGCAGGAAGAGGCCGCGCAGCACGCCTTCTCGCTGCCAACCGAACCCGTGGTGCGCGAGGTGGTGGTGCCGGAAACGATCAGCGTCTCCGAACTGGCGCAGAAAATGTCGGTCAAGGCCATCGAAATCATCAAGTCGCTGATGAACCTGGGCACCATGGTGACCATCAACCAGATGCTGGATCAGGAAACGGCGATGATCGTGGTGGAAGAGATGGGGCATATCGCCAAGCCGGCCAAGGTGGATGATCCGAGCGCATACCTCGCGGAAGCGGAGGCCAACAAAAATGCGCCCCTCGAACCGCGCGCCCCGGTAGTTACCGTGATGGGCCACGTGGATCACGGCAAGACCTCGCTTCTGGATTACATCCGCCGCACCCGCGTGGCCAGCGGCGAGGCGGGCGGCATCACGCAGCATATCGGCGCATACCACGTGGATACCCCGCGCGGCATGATCACCTTCCTCGATACGCCGGGCCACGAGGCGTTTACCGCGATGCGCGCGCGCGGCGCCAGGGTGACGGACATCGTGATTCTGGTAGTGGCCGCCGATGACGGCGTGATGCCGCAAACGCGCGAGGCGATCCACCACGCCAAGGCGGCGAAAGTGCCCATCGTGGTGGCGGTCACCAAGATAGACAAACCGGAAGCCAACGCCGAGCGCGTCCGGCAGGAGTTGGTCGCGGAAGGCGTGGTGCCGGAAGACTGGGGCGGCGACACCATGTTCGTCGAGGTGTCGGCCAAGAGCGGGCAGGGTATAGACGACTTGCTGGAAGGCCTGCTGTTGCAGGCCGAGGTGCTGGAGCTGAAGGCGCCGAAGGAAACCAACGCCAAGGGCATCGTGATCGAGGCAAGACTGGACAAGGGCAAAGGGCCGGTGGCGACGGTTCTGGTGCAGTCCGGCACCTTGAAGCGCGGCGATACCGCGCTGGTCGGCGCCGTGTTCGGGCGCGTGCGGGCCATGCTGGACGAAAGCGGCAGAGCGGTAGCCGAGGCGGGGCCGTCCATCCCGGTCGAGATCCAGGGTTTGTCCGAAGTGCCGGAAGCCGGCGAGGACGTGATGGTGCTGGCCGACGAGAAGAAAGCCAGGGAAATCGCGTTGTTCCGCCAGGGCAAGTTCCGCGACGTAAAGCTGGCCAAGCAGCAGGCGGCCAAGCTGGAGAACATGTTCGAGCAGATGGCCGAAGGGGAAGTGCGCACCCTGGCGCTGATCGTCAAGGCCGACGTGCAGGGATCCTGCGAGGCCATCGCGCACGCCTTGCAGAAACTCTCCACCGGCGAGGTGAAGGTCAACCTGCTGCACAGCGGCGTGGGCGCGATCAGCGAATCCGACATCAACCTGGCGCTGGCATCCAAGGCCATCGTGATCGGCTTCAACACCCGCGCCGATGCCGCCGCGCGCAAGCTGGCGGAAGCTTCCGGCGTGGACGTGCGCTACTACAACATCATCTACGAGATGGTGGACGAAATCAAAGCCGCGCTGTCCGGAATGCTGGCGCCGGAGAAGAAGGAAAACGTCATCGGCATGGTGGAGGTGCGCCAGGTATTCCACATTTCCAAGGTCGGCACAGTGGCCGGCTGCTATGTGACCGAAGGCATGATCAAGCGCAGTTCGCAGGTGCGCGTGCTGCGCGACAACGTGGTCATCCACACCGGCGAGCTGGATTCGCTGAAGCGCTTCAAGGATGACGCCAGGGAAGTGCGTGCCAACTTCGAGTGCGGGCTGTCATTGCGCGGATACAACGATCTCCAGGCGGGCGACCAGCTCGAAGTGTTCGAGATCGTCGAGGTGGCGCGCGCGTTGTAATGCCGAAGGACTATGCCAGAACCGACCGGATCGCGGAGCAGGTGCAGCGCGAGCTGGCCGAAATGCTGCGGCTGGAAGTGCGCGATCCGCGCGTGCGCATGGTCACGCTGACCGGCGTCGAGGTGGCCCGCGATTATTCGCACGCCAAAGTGTTTTACACCACGCTGGAAGGCGCGAGCGACAAGGTGCAACAGGGCCTGGAACACGCCGGAGGCTTTCTGCGCAGCCGCTTGTCCCATGTCATGAAACTGCGCATCACACCGCAACTGCGCTTCGTTTACGACGAGTCGGTCGAGCGCGGCGCGTATTTGTCGCACCTCATAGACCAGGCGGTCGCCAGCGACAAGGGAGAAAGCTCGTAGCTTGTAGCCGGTAGCTTGCAGCCAGACACGGTTTGCTACCAGCTACCAGCTACCAGCTACATGCTACCAGCTAGATGATGATCCGCAACAAACGCCCCCTCGACGGCGTCCTGCTGTTCGACAAACCGCTGAATCCCAGCTCCAACACCGCTTTGCAAAAAGTCCGCCGCCTGTTCCATGCGGAGAAGGCGGGGCACACCGGCACCCTCGACCCGCTGGCAACCGGGTTGTTACCAATTTGCTTTGGCGAAGCCACCAGATTTTCCGGCGCTTTGCTGGATGCCGACAAAACTTATCGCGCGCTGGTAAAGCTCGGCCAAACCACCGCTACGGGAGATGCGGAAGGAGAAGTTACCGGCTCCTTCCCGGTGGCGCTGGAAGAAGCGCGGGTGCGCGGGGTATTGCGCGGCTTCACGGGAGAAATCCGGCAGGTTCCGCCCATGCACAGCGCGCTCAAACATTTGGGCAAACCGCTGTATGAGTACATCCGCAAGGGGGAAACCATAGAGCGGGAAGGCCGCAGCGTGACCATCCACGAGCTGGTGCTGGAGCGCTTTGCGGGGGACGAACTGGAAATCGCCGTGCGTTGCAGCAAGGGCACCTATATCCGCACGCTGGCCGAAGACATCGGCCAGGCTCTGGGATGCGGCGCGCATTTGCTCGGCTTGCGCCGGACGGCAATTGGATTTTTCCGCCTGGAAAACGCTCGCGGCTTGCCAGAGCTTGAGGCGATGAACATGGCGGAGCGGGAGGCGTGTCTGCTGCCGCCGGATTGTCTGCTGCAAGACCTGCCCGTGCTGGAGCTGGATGAAGCGCAGGCAACCCGCATCGCGCAAGGGCAGCGGCTCGCCGTTGATGCCGCGCTGCCGGATGGCAAAGTCCGCCTGTATGGAAAAGGGCGATTCATCGGGGTAGCCGATCTGGCAGGGCGTCGGCTGGCGCCGGACAGGATGCTGTCCGGCGCGGCAAAAAGCGCGGCGGGCGGAAACGGAACCAATCTCAAACTATCAAGTGAAACACTATAGCGCAGTAGCCGAATTCCCCCTGCAAAATTGCGGTCGTTATAAAATGAGAACCGATCCTCTCTTCAGCATAGGTTGGCGCTCGAGGATTTTATGAACAGAACCGAGGAATTGTAATGAGCCTGATCCGCCCCTTTGCCGGTTTGCGCCCGGCCCCGTCCCGCGCCGCCGAAATCGCTGCCCCGCCTTACGACGTGCTTTCCGCCGAAGAAGCGCGCGTGCGTGCGGCAGGCAAGCCGTGGAGCTTTCTGCATATTTCCAAACCGGAAATAGATCTGCCAGCCGGCACCGACCCTTGCGCGCCGGAGGTGTATGCCAAGGCGGCGGGAAATTTCGGCAGGATGCTGGCGGAGGGTGTGCTGGCGCGCGATGCGGCACCCTGCTATTACGCCTACCGGCTGGTCATGGGCGGCCACAGCCAGACCGGCCTGGTGGCGGCTGCCTCGGTGGCGGATTACGATACCAACCGCATCCGCAAGCACGAGTTCACCCGCCCCGACAAGGAAGACGATCGCGTGCGCCAGATTGACGCGCTCCATGCCCAGACCGGGCCGGTGCTGCTGGCTTACCCCGCCGCACCGCAGGTGGATGCGCTCCTGGAGCGCGTATCCGGCGGAGCGCCGGACGCCGATGTGACGGCGGATGACGGCGTCCGCCACACCCTGTGGGTGATCCGCGATGGCGCGTCGCTCGATCGGATCACGGCAGAATTCGACGCCATGCGCGCGCTCTATATCGCCGACGGGCACCACCGCTCGGCCGCCGCCTCGCGCGTGGCGGCGGCGCGGCGCGCCGCCAACCCGGCGCACGGCGGCGATGAAAGCTATAACTACTTCCTGTCCGTGATCTTCCCCCACCACCAGATGAAGATCATGGATTACAACCGTCTCATAAGCGACCTGAACGGCATGGATGCGGAGCAATTTCTGCGGCGCGCCGGCGAGAACTTTTCGGTGCGGGCGAGCGGCGCGCCGGTCAAGCCGGGCCGGCCCGGCGAGTTCGGCCTGTATCTGCCGGGACAGTGGTACCGCCTGCAAATCCGCGCCGGGCTGATTCCCGCAGACGACCCGGTGGCGCGCCTCGACGTGAGCCTGCTGCAAAACCATCTGATCGCGCCGATACTCGGCATCCGCGATCCGCGCCGCGACAAGCGCATTGATTTTGCCGGCGGCATCCGCGGCTTGGCGGAGCTGGAAAAGCGCGTCAACGGGGGGATGGCCGCAGCCTTTTCCCTGTTTGCCACGCGCATGGAAGATTTGATGGCGGTGGCCGATGCCGGCGAGGTCATGCCGCCAAAATCCACCTGGTTCGAACCCAAACTGGCGGACGGCATGGTGTCGCACATGCTGGATTGAGGAAGCTCCGGAGCGCCGTTTCCGGCGGTCCGCCCAGCGGTAAAACAACCCGGAAGGGGGTGTGCATATGGCAACCTTCAGTTTCAAGCTCCAGGAAAAGATCACCGGCCTGCTGCTGTTTTACTTTTTTGTTGCGCTGGTTGCCATCAGTTCGACGCTGTACGTGTCCTTGCGGCTGGAAGGCGGCGCGGCGGCGATCAACGACGCCGGCAGCGAGCGCATGCGCTCGTTCCACATCGCTTTCCTGCTCGCCCAATACGTGCAGCAGCCATCCGTCGAGGTGCGGCGGGAAATCGAAGCCAAAGTCAAACAGTTCGAAAAGGTGTTGTCCGACCTCGATCGCGGCAACCCGCAACGCCCGCTTTCTCTGCCCAAGGACAAGGAAGTGCGGGAGCATATGGGCAAGCTGCAAAAAGCCTGGCAGGACGATATCAAGCCGCGCATCAAGCGCATACTCGATTCCGGGCAACAGGGCGAGCAGGAATTCATGCTGGCGGAGTACCGGCCCGTGGTGGGCAGGTTCGTTGACAGCGTGAACGAGCTGGTGGCGATGGTGGAGATCAGCAACGCCCGCGCCACCACGCTGCTGCGCACGTTCCAGATCGGGCTGATAAGCCTGGCCTTGATCGGCACGGTGCTGCTGATGAACCTGTTTTCGCTGATGGTGGTGCGCCCCGTCAACAGTTTGCGCGAGGGCATCCAGCGCATGGGCAAAGCGGATTTCGGCGTGCGCCTGCCGGTGAAAAAACGGGACGAATTCGGCGAGTTGGCCGAGGGTTTTAACCAGATGGCCGACCAGTTGCAGGATCTTTACACCAACCTGGAACAGCGGGTGGAGGAGAAGTCCCGCAGCGTCGAAATCAAGAACCGCGAGCTCGCCGTGCTCTACGATGTGGCCGCCTTTCTCAATTCGTCAACTGCGGCGGAGCCGCTGTGCGACATCGTGCTGGACAAGCTGGCCGCCCTGATGGACGCCCGCGACGGCGTGGTGCGCCTGGTGGATCCCAAGGGGGAGCAACTGAAAATCGTCGCGTCGCTGGGGGTCTCCAAATCTTTCCTGAGCGAGGAAACCTGCCTGGCGGTCGGCAATTGCCTGTGCGGCGAGGTGGCGCGCGACGGCGTCGCCATGTGCGCCGATTTCTCTTCCCCGTTGCAGCGGCTGCCGCTGCACGCTTGCAAGCGGGACGGGTTCCAGTCGGTCGCGGCGATCCCGATCCGCTCCAAACAGCAGGTGCTGGGCATGATCAACCTGTTTTTTGAAACGCCGCGCATTTTGCCGCCATCGGAAATCCGCCTGCTGGAGTCGGTCGGCCAGCATCTCGGCGTCGCCATCGAGAACCAGCGGCTGGTCGCGCGAGAAAAGGAAATGGCGGTATCCGAGGAGCGCAACCTGCTGGCGCAGGAACTGCACGACAGCATCGCCCAGTCGCTCGCCTTCCTGAACATTCAGGTGCAACTGCTGCGCGACGATCTGAAACAGGGGCAGGTAACCACCGCCTTGCAGGGGCTGGAGCAGATACGCGAGGGGGTGCAGGAAAGCTACGATGATGTGCGCGAGCTGCTGGTGCATTTCCGCACCCGCGTCGGCAGCGCGGACCTGGAAACCGCCGTGCGCAGCGCGCTGGAGAAGTTCGAAGGGCAAACCGGCATCCGCGCCACTTTCTCCTATCGCGGCACGGTGCCGGAGTATCCGCCGGAACATGTGCTCCAGGCCATGCATATCGTGCAGGAGTCGCTTTCCAATGTGCGCAAGCACGCCAAGGCGAGCCGCGTTGACGTGGAACTCGCCTGTGAAGGAGAATGTTCGCTCCGCATCCGCGATGACGGCATCGGCTTCGATGTCGCGCGCGATACCGGCGATACCCATGTGGGGCTGAGCATCATGCGCGAGCGGGCATACCGCATAGATGCCGAGCTGACGCTCGAATCCGCGCCGGGACAGGGTACGCTGATGCGCCTCGCCCTGCCGCACAGGAGTAATGTAACGGCATGAAACCGATACGCATTCTGATCGTTGACGATCACACGCTGTTCCGCAACGGCATCAAGCTGGTGTTGCAGCGGCACGAGGGGTTCGAGGTGGTGGGCGAGGCCGGCGACGGGCTGGAAGGCGTGAAGCGCGCAAAGCAGCTCAAGCCCGACGTGGTGCTGCTGGACCTGCACATGGCCGCCACCGGCGGACTGGAGGCGTTGCGCCTGCTGGCGGAGGACGTTCCGGAAACGCAGGTCATCATGCTCACCGTCTCGGAAAATGCCGAAGACCTGCTGGAAACGCTGCGCGCCGGAGCGCGCGGCTATCTGCTGAAAAACATTGACACCGAATTCCTGCTGGAATCCATCCGCCGCGCGGCGTGCGGCGAATCCGTGATGTCGCCGCAAATCGCGAACAAGCTGGCGGATTCGCTGCGCGCCCCGCCAAAGGACAACGCCGCCGTGGCGGACATCAGCCCCGGCAAGCTCTCTCCGCGCGAGCGGGAAATCATCGTCATGCTCGCGCGCGGCGCCAGCAACAAGGAGATTGCCCGCGTGCTCGGCCTGTCGGAATCCACCATCAAAATCCATGTGCAGGGCATTCTCCGCAAGCTCAACATCGCCAAGCGCGTGCAGGCCGCAGTCTATGCGTCGGAGCACGGGCTGATCTGATCCCGTCCGCTGCATTACCGGCGCGGTCGTCGCTCCCGGCCAGATTGACGCGGGTCAACGCGGGGAAATAAGTTTGCCCTAAACAGGGCCGTGCGGCATAATTGCCGCTACTGCATCCCCCGTTCAACCCGCTCAGAAAATGTTCAGGAGGCTAGCGAGAAATGTCGGCAACCCGTAACGTAACCCCCCCAAAGTTTAACGAGATAACCGGCGCGATCCGTGCTCTGGCGATGGATGCGGTGCAGAAAGCCAACTCCGGCCACCCCGGCGCGCCCATGGGCATGGCCGAAATTGCCGAGGTGTTGTGGAACCACCATTTGCGGCACAACCCGGCCAACCCGAAATGGGCGGACCGCGACCGTTTCGTGTTCTCCAACGGCCACGGCTCGATGCTGATCTATGCGCTGCTGCACCTGACCGGCTACGACCTGCCGATGGACGAGTTAAAGCGTTTCCGCCAGTTGCATTCCAGGACGCCCGGCCACCCGGAATACGGCTACACACCGGGCGTGGAGACCACCACCGGCCCGCTCGGCCAGGGTATCACCAATGCCGTCGGCTTCGCCATGGCGGAAAAATTGCTGGCCAACGAATTCAACCGTCCCGGCCACGAGATCGTCAACCACCATACCTATGCGTTCATGGGCGACGGCTGCATGATGGAGGGGGTGTCGCACGAGGCCTGCGCGCTGGCCGCCACCTGGGGCCTGGGCAAGCTGATCGTTTTCTGGGACGACAACGACATCTCCATTGACGGCCATGTCGGCGGCTGGTTTACCGAAAACACCCCGAAGCGCTTCGAGGCCTATGGCTGGCATGTGGTCGCCGACGTGCAGGGCCACGACCCGGAAGCCATCCATGCCGCGATCGCCGCCGCCAAGGCGGTGACCGACAAGCCCTCCCTGATTTGCTGCAAAACCATCATCGGCGCCGGTTCGCCGAACAAGGCCGGCACCCACGACGTGCATGGCGCGGCGCTGGGCGACGCGGAAGTGGCGGCAACGCGGCAGCACATCGGTTGGAAATATCCGCCGTTCGAGGTGCCCGCGCACGTTTATGCGGCGTGGGATGCCCGGACCAAAGGCGAGGGCCTGGAAAAACTGTGGAACAACAAGTTTGCGGAATATCGCGCGGCCCATCCCAAGGAAGCCGCGGAATTCGAGCGCCGCATGAAGGGCGAGCTGCCTGCCAACTGGAAACAGCACGCCGCCGAAGTGATTGCCAGAACCGACGAGAAGGCGGAAACCATCGCCAGCCGCAAGGCTTCGCAGAATGCCATCAATGCGCTGGTTCCCGCATTGCCGGAATTCCTCGGCGGCTCCGCCGACCTGACCGGCTCCAACCTGACCAACTGGACGGGCGCCAGGCACGTTCATGGCGCCAAGCCCGGCAACTACATCAGCTACGGCGTGCGCGAGTTCGGCATGGCGCACATCATGAACGGCATGGCGCTGCACGGCGGCCTGCTGCCGTTCGGCGGCACCTTCCTGATGTTTTCGGAATATGCGCGCAACGCCTTGCGCATGTCCGCGCTGATGAAGAATCGCGTGATCTTCGTGTTCACCCACGACTCCATCGGGCTGGGCGAAGATGGCCCGACCCACCAGCCGGTGGAGCAGACTGCCACATTGCGCCTGATCCCCAACATGCGGGTATGGCGGCCGTGCGATACGGTGGAATCGGCGCAGGCATGGGTGTCTGCGGTGGAGCGCGGGGACGGTCCGAGCTGCCTGATATTCAGCCGCCAGAACCTCGCGTTCCAGAAACGCGACGCGGCCACCATCGCCAACATTGCCAGAGGCGGGTATGTGCTGGCCGATGCCGCATCGCCCAGGCTGGTGCTGATCGCAACCGGTTCGGAGGTGCAACTGGCGATGGACGCCAGGAAGGCGCTGGAGGAACAGGGCATCCCCGCCCGCGTGGTTTCGATGCCGTGTACCAACGTGTTCGACATGCAGGACAAGGCCTACCGGGACAGCGTCCTGTTGCCGGGCGTACACAAGATTGCCATCGAGGCCGGGGTGACCGACGGCTGGTACAAGTATGTGGGATTGCGCGGCGCGGTGATCGGCATGAATCGCTTCGGCGAATCGGCCCCGGCGGGCGAGCTGTTCAAGCTGTTCGGTTTCACCGTCGAGAATATCGTCAGTACCGCCAAAAGCATTCTATAACCAGCGGGTAGCTTGTAGCCCGTAGCTGGTAGCTTGTCGGTGCGCGCTTCGCGCGCGACATTTAGTTAGCTACCAGCTACCAGCTACCCGCCACCAGCTACCGGCCAAGTATTATCAATCACGAGGAGTCGCAAATATGGCAATCAAGGTTGGCATCAACGGCTTTGGCCGCATCGGGCGCATGGTGCTTCGCGCGGCTATCAAGGATTTCCCTGAAATCGAAGTGGTCGCCATCAACGATCTGCTGGAGCCAAATTATCTGGCCTACATGCTCAAGTACGATTCCGTGCATGGGCGCTTCAACGCCGATATTGCGCTGGAGGGCAATACGCTGATCGTGAATGGCAGGAAAATCCGCCTGACCGCCATCAAGAATCCCGCCGAGCTGAAATGGGATGAAGCTGGTGCAGACATCGTGATCGAATGCACCGGCATATTCCTGACCAGGGAAACCTGCCAGGCGCATATTGCTGCGGGCGCCAGGAAAGTCATCCAGTCAGCGCCGTGCAAAGACGACACCCCGATGTTCGTGTACGGCGTCAACCACGCCACATACAAGGGCGAGAACATCGTTTCAGCCGCTTCCTGCACCACCAACGCGCTGGCGCCGGTGGCCAAAGTATTAAACGACACCTTCGGCATCAAGCGCGGCCTGATGACCACCGTGCATGCGGCTACCGCGACGCAGAAAACGGTGGACGGCCCGTCCAACAAGGATTGGCGCGGCGGTCGCGGCATCCTGGAAAACATCATCCCTTCTTCCACCGGCGCGGCCAAGGCGGTTGGCGTGGTGATTCCCGAATTGAACAAAAAACTGACCGGCATGGCCTTCCGGGTGCCGACTTCCGACGTGTCCGTGGTTGACCTGACGGTGGAGTTGAACAAGCCGGCAACCTACGCCGAGATTTGCGCGGCGATGAAAGCGGCTTCCGCGAGCGGGCCGCTGAAGGGCGTGCTGGGCTACACCGACGAGAAGGTGGTGGCCACCGATTTTCGCGGCTGCACCCAGCCTTCCGTGTTTGACGCGGAGGCCGGTATCGCGCTTGACCCCACTTTTGTCAAGGTAGTGGCCTGGTACGACAACGAGTACGGCTACACCTGCAACCTGATGCGCCTGGTGCAGCACGTCGCGAAATAGCAAAGCTGATAGCCTGTAGCGAGTAGCTCGTAGCTTTTTAAATGTCGCGCGTAATGCGCGCACTTTAAATCAGCTACCGGCTACACGCTACGGGCTTCTCAACAATTCAGGAGCTTCCCCATGACAAATTTTATCCGCATGACCGATCTCGACTTGTCCGGCAAGCGTGTGTTCATCCGTTCCGACCTCAACGTGCCAGTGAGCGAGGGCAAGGTCACGTCCGACGCGCGCATCACCGCCTCCATGGCCACCATCGCGCATGCGCTGAAGGCGGGCGCCCGCGTGATGGTCACCTCGCACCTGGGCCGTCCGGAAGAAGGCGTGTATTCCGAAGAAAATTCGCTCAGGCCGGTGGCCGACAATATCGCGGCCCGCATGGGGAAACCGGTACGTTTTGTCAAGGACTGGGTGAATGGAGGCTTCGATGTGGCCGCTGGCGAGCTGGTGCTGCTGGAAAATTGTCGCTTCAACAAAGGCGAGAAAAAGAATCTCGATGAAACGGCAAAGAAATATGCGGCGCTGTGCGATGTGTTCGTGATGGACGCATTCGGCACGGCGCACCGCGCCGAGGCTTCCACTCATGGCGTTGCGAAGTTCGCGCCGGTCGCGTGCGCGGGCATGCTGCTGACGGAAGAGCTGGATGCGCTGGGCAAGGCGCTGCTCAACCCGGCGCGCCCGATGGTGGCCATTGTCGGCGGCAGCAAGGTTTCCACCAAGCTGACCGTGCTGGAATCGCTGTCCGACAAATGCGAGCAACTGGTGGTTGGCGGCGGCATCGCCAACACCTTTCTCAAGGCTTCCGGCAAGAGGGTCGGCAAGTCGCTGTGCGAAAACGATCTGGTCCCGGTCGCGCAGGCGCTGATGAAGAAGATGGCCGCACGCGGCGCCACGATCCCGGTCGCGGTGGATGTGGTGGTCGGCAAGAAATTTGACGCCGGCGAGCCCGCCGTGCAGAAAAGCGCGGACGCCGTGAGCGACGACGACATGATCTTTGACATCGGCCCCAAGTCCGCGCAGGAACTGGCGGACATCGTCATGAAAGCGGGCACCGTGGTCTGGAACGGCCCGGTCGGGGTGTTCGAATTTGACCAGTTCGGCGCGGGCACGAAGAAGGTTGCCGAGGCTATCGCCAACACCAAGGCATTCACTCTGGCAGGAGGAGGCGACACGATCGCCGCCATCCAGAAATACGGCATCTACGACAAGGTGTCCTACATCTCCACGGCTGGCGGCGCATTCCTCGAATTCCTCGAAGGGAAAAAACTGCCCGCAGTGGAAATCCTGGAACAGCGGGCCAAATAGCGGGTAGCCTGTAGCTGGCAGCTTACAAGTGCGCGCTTTGCGCGCGGCAGGTAAAAGCTACCGGCTACAAGCAACCAGCTACTAGCTCAAGAAGGAATTCATGTTACGCAGAACCAAAATCGTTGCAACCCTGGGGCCGGCCTCCAGCGATCCGAAAGTGCTGGAAGGGATGATCCGCGCCGGCGTGGATCTGGTGCGCATGAATTTTTCTCACGGCACGGTAGAGGATCATCTGTCGCGCGTGGACAAGGTGCGCGCGGCGGCGGCGCGGTGCGGTCGCACGGTGGGCATCCTGGCCGACCTGCAAGGGCCCAAGATCCGCGTGGGCAAGTTTGAGAACGACAAGATCGAACTGAAAGACGGCGATACTTTCATTCTCGATGCGGCGTGGAACCGGCCCGGCAACCGGGAGCGCGTCGGGCTCGACTACAAGGAATTGCCGGACGATGTCAGCAAGGGTTCGGTGCTGCTGCTGAACGACGGCATGTTGGAATTCAAGGTGTCCGAAGTGAGCGGCGCCGAGATTATCTGCAAGGTGGTGCGCGGCGGGGTGTTGTCCAACAACAAGGGCATCAACCGCAAAGGCGGCGGCCTGACCGCTCCCGCGCTGACCGACAAGGACAAGGAAGACATCAAGACGGCGGCGCTGATCAAGGCAGACTATCTGGCGGTGTCTTTCCCGCGCTCTGCCGACGACATGAAACTGGCGCGCGAGCTGATGCACGCGGCGGGCGGCAAGAGCATGCTGATGGCCAAGATCGAGCGCGCCGAAGCCATCCCGGCATTGGCAGAAATCATTGACGCATCGGATGCCATCATGGTGGCGCGCGGAGATTTGTCGGTGGAAGTGGGCGACGCGGCGGTGCCGGGCCTGCAAAAGCGCATGATCAAAATGGCGCGCGCCCGCAACAAGCTGGTGGTCACCGCCACGCAGATGATGGAATCCATGATCAACAACCCGATCCCCACGCGGGCGGAGGTGTCGGACGTGGCAAACGCCGTGCTGGACGGAACGGATGCGGTGATGTTGTCGGCGGAAACCGCCGTCGGCGATTACCCGATCGAAACGGTGCAGGCCATGGCGCGCATCTGCGCCAGCGCGGAAAAAGAAATAGAGGAAAGCGCGGTAGAGCATCGCCTGACACGCGGCAAGTTTGCGCGCATAGATCAGTCCATCGCCATGTCTGCGCTGTACGCGGCATCGCATTTCAAGGTGAAGGCGATCGTGGCGCTGACCCAGTCCGGTTCCACGGCGCTGTGGATGTCGCGCATGAGCGCCGGGGTTCCGATTTTTGCCCTGACTCCGGTCAAGGCGACACTGACCAGGGCCACCCTGTTCAGCGGGGTGTACCCGATAGCGTTCGAACCCAGCTCCAAGCTGCCATCCGTGGCGTTGCTGGAATCGGAAGAGGAACTGGTGCGCCTCGGCCTGGTGGGAGAAGGCGATCTGATGGTGATGACCGTAGGCGAAGCTATCGGCACCAGCGGCCACACCAACACGCTGAAAATCGTGCGCGTCGGCGATCACAGGAAGTAAAAACAGTTGGTAGTCGTCAGCCGCCAGACGTTAGTTAAAACAAAACCCGCGTAGCGGACAACGCCAACTAACGCCAAAGCCGGACGAGCCGGAACCAAAAATGGGAAGCCGTCTTCTCGTAGGTTGGGCAAAGCGAAGCGTACACAACATTGATGCCGAAAAACTTTTTGGCCGTGTACCCGGATGATGCCTTCGCTCGTTGTGTATGCTTCGCTTTGCCCAACCCACGTACTGGTTTGCGACACTAGACGTTAGCGTGAAATAACTTTCGCAAAATGACGCTTATTCGTTACACATCAGATATCTATCCTGTTGATAACCGTGGAACACAATCGTGAAACATTTCATCATCAGGGGTGTCGTCTTTCGTCATGAAAGTTAGTTAAAACAAAACCCGCGTAGCGGACAACGCCAACTAACGCCTAACGACTACCATCTATCAACTGACTTTATCAAAGGAGGAAAAAATGGCTCTCGTATCTATGCGGCAACTTCTGGATCACGCGGCGGAAAATGGTTACGGCCTGCCCGCTTTCAACGTCAACAACCTGGAGCAGGTCAAGGCGATCATGGAAGCGGCAGACGAAACCAACAGTCCGGTCATCATGCAGGGCTCGGCGGGCGCGCGCAAGTACGCGGGCGAAGCCTTCCTGCGCCACCTGATCGAGGCGGCGGTGGAAATGTACCCGCATCTTCCTGTGGTGATGCACCAGGATCACGGCGCTTCCCCGGCGGTCTGTATCCAGTCTATCCGCTCCGGGTTTTCCAGCGTAATGATGGATGGCTCGCTGATGACTGACGGCAAGACCCCGTCAACCTTTGAATACAACGTCAGCGTCACCCGCCAGGTGGCGGAAATTGCCCACGCGATCGGAGTATCCGTTGAAGGAGAATTGGGCTGTTTGGGCTCGCTGGAATCCGGCAAAGGCGAAAAGGAAGACGGGCACGGCGCGGAAGGCAAGCTGGAGCATTCGCAACTGCTGACCGACCCGGACGAGGCCGCCGAATTCGTCAAGGCCACGCAGGTGGACGCGCTGGCCATTGCGATCGGCACTTCGCACGGCGCCTACAAGTTTACCCGCCCGCCAACCGGCGCGGTGCTGCGCATTGATCGGATCAAGGAAATCCATGCGCGCATTCCCAATACCCACCTGGTGATGCACGGCTCGTCCTCGGTGCCGCAGGAATGGCTCAAGATCATCAACCAGCATGGCGGCACCATGGGCGAAACCTATGGCGTTCCGGTGGAGGAAATCGTCGAAGGCATCAGGCACGGGGTGCGCAAGGTGAACATTGATACCGATTTGCGCATGGCTTCCACCGGCGCAATCCGCCGCCACCTTGCGGAAGACACCAGGAATTTTGATCCGCGCAAATACCTGGCCGAAACCACCAAAGCCATGAAGGGCATCTGCAAGGCCCGCTACGAGGCGTTCGGTTGCGCGGGCCAGGCCGCGAAGATCAAACCGGTCTCGCTGGAAGCCATGGCCAGCCGGTACGCAAAGGGCGAGCTGAAGGCCGTTGTCAAGTAAACGGGGGCGAACAATCGCTGGAAAGAAAGAGCGGCTACTGGCCGCTCTTTCTTTTTCTTGCGCACCTGCGGATCAGGCCAGATAATGCCCGGGACAGTTCGCCGCAAGCTTGCCGAAAGGCGCATCGAAAGGTGAATATCTCCTTGGCAGGCTTTGTGGCTGCACAGGGTACAAGGGAATATGAACCGCAAGAGGGATCCGCTAAACAACCCTGATCGGCCATTGCTTCATGACAGGCGTGATGACAACTACCGGTGCCCGGACAATAAATTCGGCATGGCGAATCCCGTGCAAGAGCCATGAATCTAACGGGCATGGCGAGTAGCCACCCCTGATTATGAAACTCGCCATGCCCGTTCCCTCACTCTACTCTCTCCCAGAGGGAGAGAGGGCGAAGCCCTCGCTGCGCGAGTTTCACGTTAAAAAACGTAGTTGTCCGCAGATTACGCAGATTTCCGCCGATTAAACAGCGGGTAATCATGGATTGCCAACCAGCTTTTGGGGTGATGCGATGCTCGCCCGCAACAGTCTGAAAATCTGCGTTAATCTGCGTAATCTGCGGATTGAACTGAGGTTTACAGGATGAATCCGCAAGCATCTTTCAAGCTTGTCTTGCTCGCCACGCTGGCCGTCAAGCTCGTTCTCGCCTGGATACTCCCCATGTCGGGCGACGAGGCTTATTTCATCGTCTGGGCGAAGCATCCGGATTTCGGTTTTTACGACCACCCGCCGATGGTGGGCTGGATACTACAGTTGCTGCTTTACTTCGGCAGTTCGGAAGTGGTGCTGCGCTTGCCGGCTATCCTGCTTTCCACGCTGATCGGCATCGGCATTTACCAACTGCTCAAGCCGCATGATGAAACCAGGGCAGCGCTGGTGGCGATGCTTTTTCTGGTTTCGCCGCTGAATGTTCTGAATGTGCTGGTTACGACAGACACGCCGCTGATCCTGTTTGTTTTTCTGTCTGCCGCATCTCTGCTCAAGGCGCTGCAAAAGGATAGCCTGGGATGGTATGCGCTATCCGGCGCTTTCTTCGGCTTGGCTTTCCTGTCGAAATATTTTGCGGCGCTTCTGGGGGTTGGGTATCTGGCGTATTTCATTTTCTCCGGCAGGGACAGGCAGAAAATGCAGGGCTTCGCCTTGCTGCTCCTGGTGGCGCTGCCGTTCGCACTGCTCAACCTTTATTGGAACTACACCCATTGCTGGGACAACATCCTGTTCAATTTCTACACCCGGAACGAGGCAGAGCAATTGTCGCCGGGCAAGGTCGCCATCTATCTCGGCACGCAGGTTTACCTGATGACCCCGCCGATAATTTACTATTTGTTCAGGCACCGTGCGGGATTCCGGCGAAAAATAAGGCGCGACGATTTCAGGTTGTTCGCCTGCGCGTTCCTGCTGCCGATGGCGGTGTTTGCGCTGCTGTCGCCGACAAAAGTGATCGGCCTGCACTGGGTGCTGGCGTTCTACCCGTTTCTGTATGTGCTGCTGCATCATCTCCTGTCGCGCGAGGAACTGGTCAAGTCGCTCAATTTCATGGCCTGGTTCTGCGCCGCCCACCTGGCGGCAATCGCCGTCATCGCTTTCCTGCCGATGGAAACCTGGAAGAACACCAAGCTCTACGATGGCATCGTGTTCATGTTCAAGAACGATGAAATTGTCGAAAGAGTGCGGCCCTACGAGGGGCAGCAATTTTTGCTTGCGGCGGATGGCTACACCCCTGCCGCCATCATTTCCTACCATTACGGCAGGAATTTTTTCGTGTTCGGCGAAGGCTCGCTGCACGCGCGGCAGGACGACATGGTCACCGATTTCCGGCAATTTGCCGGGCGCAACATTTTGATTGTGAAAAAGTCCGCGCCCGACATGGCGCAATACCGGCCCTACTTCAAGAGCGTGGAAAGCAGGCAGTTCGAGCTGCGCGGCGTTACTTTTCATTTCGTGTTAGGTTACGGCTTCGATTATGGCAATTACAGGAATCTTGTGCTGAAACCGATCAAGGACAAGTACTACCACATCCCGGCGTTCCTGCCGCACGCGCCCTGTTATTTTTGCGAAAAATATTTTCCGGAGGAGCGCGGCTGATGGCTACGCTGACCGCGTTACTTTCCGGCTGGGGGCGCTACCCGGTGCAATCCTGCGAGATGGAGCGCCCGGAGCGCTATGCCGACCTGCGGCCCGTGGCGGACGGGCTGATTGTGCGGGGGCAGGGCCGCAGCTACGGCGATGCGGCGCTGAACGACAATGGCCGGGTGCTGTTGACCGAGCGCGTCAACCGGCTGCTCGATCTGAATGCGGAGCAGGGTATTCTGCGCGCGGAGGCGGGCGTTACCCTGGCGGAAATTCTCGCGGTGATCGTACCCAAGGGCTGGTTCCTTCCGGTCACGCCGGGAACGAAACTTGTTTCCCTCGGCGGCTGCGTGGCGGCGGACGTACACGGCAAGAACCACCACCGCGACGGCTCGTTTGGCGATCACGTCCTCGGCATGGAAATGATCCTGGCCGATGGCAGTCACGTGTCGTGTTCCCCTTCCGAAAAACCGGAACTGTTCTGGGCGACCGTGGGCGGCATGGGGTTGACCGGCATCATCGGCGAAGTGACGCTCAAACTCACGCCGGTTCAAAGCGGTTATGTGATGGTGCGGAACCATGTGGCCGACAATCTGGAGCAACTGTTCCAACTGCTGGAAAACCCGGCCACGGATGACCGCTATACCGTAGCCTGGCTGGATAGTCTGGCGACCGGGCCGCACTTGGGTCGCGGCATCGCCATGTGCGGGCACCATGCGGCGAAAGAGGAACTTCCGGCAGGCCGGGAATATTCCCCCAGATCCGAGCGCAGCCGCTCCATCCCCTTCGATTTCCCGTCCTTTATGTTGAACCCGTTGAGCATTGGCGCTTTCAATGCGCTGTATTACGCGCGGGAAGGCGGGAAGCAAGGGCCTTTCCTGAGCGGTTATGCCCCTTACTTTTACCCGCTGGATGCGATCGGCAACTGGAACCGCCTGTACGGAAAGCGCGGCTTCGTGCAGTACCAGTGCGTGATCCCCGGCGCAACCGCGTTCGACGGCATCAGGACGCTGCTGCAAAAACTGTCCGGCAGCCGCCGCCCGTCTTTTCTCGCCGTGCTGAAACGGCTCGGCGCGCAAGGCAAAGGCTTGCTGTCCTTCCCCATGGCGGGTTATACCCTCGCGCTGGATCTGCCGATCCGCGATGAAGGGTTATTCGGGTTGCTGGACGATCTGGACAAAATTGTCCTGCAACACGGCGGGCGCATCTATCTCGCCAAGGATGCGCGGCTATCGGCAGAGTCGTTTCGCGCCATGTACCCGCGCTATGGCGAATGGATCGGGATCAAGAACAGGGTTGACCCGGACAACCTGTTCGGTTCGAGCCTGTCGCGCCGCCTGAAAATTGCGGAGGAAAAAGCATGAGCCAGGCCGTGCTGATATTGGGTGCGACCTCGGCGATAGCCCGCGCCGCCGCCGCCGCCTTTGCCGGGCAGGGTTACGCGCTGTACCTTGCTTCGCGCGACCGGGATGAGTTGCGGCGCAGCGCTGCGGATTTGCGCCTGCGCTACGGCGTCGAAGTGCGTTACGGCCCTTTCGACGCGGAAGCGATTGCGACCCACGAGTCATTTTTCCGGTCCGTGATCGAGGACATGCCGAACCTGCACGGCGTGGTGCTGGCCTTCGGTTTTCTCGGCGACCAGCAGGCGGCGCGCGATTTCAGGCTGGGAGAAAAGGTCATTGCGGCCAACTTCACCGGCGCGGCTTCCATCCTGAGCCACTGCGCCAATTATTTCGAGCCGCTGAAACGCGGCTTCATCATCGGCATTTCCTCGGTGGCGGGCGATCGCGGCAGGCAGAGCAACTACGTGTACGGCGCCGCCAAGGGCGCGCTGAGCTTGTACCTCGAAGGCTTGCGCAACCGCCTCTTCCCTGTTGGCGTGCGCGTCATCACGGTCAAGCCGGGCTTCGTGGATACCGCCATGACCTACGGCCTGCCCGGCCTGTTTCTGGTGGCTTCCCCGCAGGACATCGGCGAGCGCATCGTGCGCTCCCTGGATAAATCGGCGGACGTGGTTTACCTGCCCTGGTTCTGGCGCTATATCATGCTCATCATTCGGCACATCCCGGAGCCGGTGTTCAAGCGTCTGAAGCTGTGAGCGGAGCAGAAACAGGCAAGCCCGTGGTGGCGGCATTCGATTTCGACGGCACCCTGACCCGCCGCGATACCATGTTTCCGTTTCTGCTGCACGCTGTCGGGCCGAACGAGTTTGTTCGCAACGTGCTGGTGCTTGCGCCGACACTGGCGGGCTACGGCCTGGGCGTGATCCGCAACGACATCGCCAAGGAGCGGGTGTTCGCGCGCTTCCTGTCCGGCACGCGGATCGGAGAGCTGCGACGCAAGGCGGTGCAGTTCGCGGAGCAGAAGCTGGCGGGGATGCTGCGCGCCGAAGCTCTGGAGCGATTGGAATGGCACAAGCGGCAGGGGCATCGCTGCGTGGTAATCAGCGCGTCGCTGGATATATACGTGCGCCCCTGGGCGCAGAAAACCGGCTTCGATGACGCGATCGCCTCGCATCTGGAAACGCTGGATGACGGTCGCGTCACCGGAAATCTTTCCGGAAAGAATTGCTTCGGCATCGAGAAAGTCCGGCGGCTCGAAGCATTGCTGGGACCGAGGAGCGGGTACACGTTATATGCCTACGGCGACAGCCGGGGCGACAGGGAATTGCTATCCAGCGCGGACTTTGCTTATTATCGCAAGTTCGGGAATGATTCGCCCTGAATGAGTTTGCTCCGGCATTTCCGTATGAACCGCATTGCCAGACCCTGTTGATTCCGCATGACAAACCTCATCATCCTGATTGCCTCGCTGATCGTGATCCCGGTCGGGCTTTACCTGAAAAAGCGCAACGCCGGATCCCGGTCGGTTAAAGTCTGCGACACCATTCTGGTGGCGCTGGGGGCGGTGGCGCTGCTGTCTTATGTCGGCTTCAAGCCGTTTTCCACGCAGCCGAACAACTGGGATCTGTTTCACTACTACGTCGGATCGAAATATTTCCCCGAGATCGGCTACCCCCGGCTTTATGCGTGCGTGGCGAGGGCCGAAGCGGAAAGCGACGACCCCGCGGCAAGCCATGCGGCGAAAAGGCGCGCCATCCGGGATCTCGAAACCAACGAGCTCGTTGCCGCGCGCGACTATTTCTTTAATGAGACCTATTGCAAGGAACGGTTTTCCGCCGCCCGCTGGGAAGCCTTCAAGAGCGACATCGGATTTTTCCGCAACCGGCTGGCAGACTTGTGGGAGCTTGCCCAGGTGGATCATGGCTTCAACCCGTCGCCGGCGTGGATTCTTGCGGGAGGGCTCGTTTCCGGCCTGCTCCCGTTATCCGACGGCGCGGTGACGGCGATGGTGCTGATGGATGTTGCCCTGCTGTTCGGCAGCGTTGCCTGCCTGGCCTGGGCTTTTGGCTTGCCGACAGCCGCCTTTGCCGCCATTGCCAGCACCGCATCCGGCGGGATTGATTGGGCGTGGGCGGGCGGCGGGATGCTGCGGCTCGACTGGTTCTTCCTGTCCGTCCTTGCGGTTTGCGCGATGAAACGCGAGCATTACATCCTCGCCGGCGCGGCCCTGGGCTATGCGACCGCGTTGCGGGTTTTCCCGGCGATATTTGCGCTGGGGCCTTTCGTCGGGCTGCTCTACGCGATTTATCAGCGGCAGCGCGATCAAATAATGGCCTACGGGAAATTTTTTGCCGGAATGGCTGCGGCGGCAGCGATTCTGGCGGCTGCCGTCTCTGCCACCTATGGGGCCGCTTCGCTGGGCGCGTTTGCGGATAACACCAGGAAGCACTCGGCAGTGGTCAGCACCAACAATGTCGGGCTGCGCACGGTGCTGACTTACCGGCCCGACACGGCAGTCCGCAATACCATTGATGTTCGCGCCCAGGAAGCCCACATCTACTGGAAATGGCAGGAAGCAAAGGCGGAAGCCAAGAAGAAAGCCGTGCCCGCCTATGTCGCCGTCGTCGCCGTTTGCCTGCCGCTTTTTGTTCTGGCGGTACTGTCGGGCGGAACCTGGCAGGCCATCGCGCTGGGAGCGACATTTGTCCCGTTCGCATGGTCAGAAATGTCCAATTATTACTATCTGTTCCTGATGGTCGTGGCAACGCTGTTCGCCGCCAACCGGAAGGTGGCCTTCCCGTTGATCGGGATCGGCATTGCGACCGGGATTGGAAAGCTTTTTGAAATTGATATAAACAGATACTTCGAGCAGCCGGCACTGAATGGCGCGCTGGCCGGGATCGGCATGGACGAAACTTACACCCTCTTTTCCGCCGCCGTGTGCATCGGGTTTCCGGTCATGTGGTGGCAGATCAAATCCGGGGCGGCATTCCGGAAAAGAGCTTCATCAGCGGCTGCCGCAGAGAAGAATACGGCGGCATGAGCGGCAACGGCGAGGTAATATTGCGCCACCTGATTTGCCTGATGCTTGAACCGGCGACGTAATGAATAAATTGCTCGAATTAGTGCGCCTGATGCGCCCGCACCAGTGGGTGAAAAACACTTTTGTGTTTATCGGCCTGCTGTTTGGCCATGCCTGGGATGATCCCGGCCTGGCGGCGCGGGTAATGTTTGCTTTTGCCGCATTCTGCCTGATGTCCAGCGCCATCTACGTCATCAATGACATGGTGGATGCCGAACAGGATCGCAACCATCCCAAGAAATGCCGGCGACCGATAGCATCCGGGCGGGTGTCGCTCGCGGCTGCCGCCCTGCTCGCCGCGCTGCTCGCCGCGCTCGGCCTGGGGTTGGCTTCTGCTGCCTCGTGGATCGTGGTGGCTATCCTGGTTGCATACGCGCTGATGAACGTCGCCTACTCCCTCCGGCTCAAGCACGTGGTGATTCTGGATATTTTCATCATCGCCACCGGCTTCATGCTGCGCATCCTCGCCGGCACGCTCGGGGTCGGCATACCCCCGTCGCAATGGCTGCTGCTGTGCGGCCTGATGGTGACGCTGTTTCTCGGCTTCACCAAGCGGCGCGCGGAAATCATCGCGCTGGCCGAAGACAGCAAAGCCGCGCACCGGAAAGTGCTGGAACATTACAGCCCGGTGCTGCTGGACAAGATGATCGGGGTGACCGCCGCCGGGTTAATCATGAGCTACAGCCTGTACACCATGAACCCGGACACCATCCGCCTCCACGGCACCGCCAACCTGATCTACACCGTGCCGTTCGTGATGTACGGCGTGTTCCGCTACATTTACCTGCTGCACCACCAGCGCGGGGGCGGGGATACCTCGCACGATCTGGTGCGCGACGTTCACCTGATAGGGGTTGTCGCCGCCTGGCTGGCGGCGACCCTGTGGCTGATCGCATAAACATGGCCGACCAACAGCATGCCATCCTGGGCGGATGGCGCTTCCGCGCGTTGCTGCTGGTTGTGCTGCTGAGCGCGGCAGGCTATCTGGGATTTTCCCTGTGGGGCGGCTGGCGGGATGTCGTGGAAGCCATCGCCCGCGTGGGACTGGTCGGCACGGCCATCGCGCTCGCGCTTTCGCTGGCCAATTACGGGCTGCGCTTCGTGCGCTGGCAGAAATTCCTCGCCCTGCTCGGGCATCGCGTGTACTGGCCGGAAAGCCTGCGCATCTATATCGCCGGCTTCGGTTTTACCATCCTGCCGGTCAAGGTCGGCGAGACGATCCGCAGCGTGTTCCTCAAACAGCACGGCGTCTCCTACCCGGAAAGCCTGGCGGCCTATTTTTCGGAGCATCTCTCCAACTTCATCAGCATGCTGTTGCTGGCCGCCGTGGGGCTGTGGGTTTACCCGCAAGCCCAACTGCCGGTGATGGTTCTGTCGGCGCTGATCCTGGTCGGCCTGTTTGTTCTCCAGCAGACCGCGTGGCTGCAAGCGATCGAGCGCATCGCGCAATACCGGCTGCCCGCCCGCCTCGCCCGCTTCCTCACCCACAGCATCGAAATCGTGCTGCATTCCGGGCGCTGTTTCCGCCTGCCCATGCTGCTGCAAGGCATCGCGCTCGGGGTGGTTGCATGGGGCGCGGAGGGTGTGGCTTTCTATTACATCATGCAGCTTCTCGGCAGCGATCTTTCGCTGCAAACCGCGCTGTTCATTTACGCCTTCTCCATGCTGGTCGGCGCGCTCAGCTTCCTTCCCGGCGGTCTCGGCGGCGTGGAAGCCTCCATGCTGGCGCTGCTGGTGCTGAACGGCGTCGCGCAACCGCAGGCCGTGGCCGCAACGGTGCTGATCCGCCTGGCCACCTTGTGGTTCGCCGTGGCGTTGGGGATCGTCGCGCTGACCATGCCTGCAAGGAAGGAAGAGGGCTGATACGCGGGGCATTCGAGAGCCGGTGGATATTGCCCATGCCTGCTCTGACCTTCTCCAAAGCAGCCCCCGGATTCGTTTTCAGATTGCCTGGTAGCGGGCGCTGGTGGCATGCAGCACACGACACATTGCGGTCATCCGAGAATCAAGAAAGCAGAAGGGCAATCGTCAGATTTAGATTAGATAGATAAGGCGCGCTTATGCTCAACCCCGCTTGAGCGCAGGTTATGCTGCACGCGCAAGCGGAACCTGCCAGCCGGGAAACACGAGTACGGCAGGATGGCACCGGAGGGCGCGGGCAAGAATCTTTGCGCGCTCGACACCTAAATTCGCCCTGCCGTTTTCGATGGCTGAGATAGCGGTTTGAGGGATACCCGTAAGCCCTGAGAGCTGGGTTTGGCTCATCTCCTGGAGGTCGCGCAAAATGCGCACCGTCTCTCCTGCCGAAACTTCGGCTCGTTTTTTTGCGGGACGAAACTCTTTCATGTCACGGTCTCCTGTAATTGCGGGCGGTAACCTGAATAACCTGGATCAGTGGCGCACGGGCAACAACCCGGTAAATCACCCGCCACTTGAGCCCCAGCCGGGAAGAGCGATAGCCTTTCCATTCACCCGACAGGGTCTCGCAGTGAAACCCCTCGACGGCCCTCAATCCTGATGGCCCGGAGACTATGGCAATATCTTTCCATTTCTCGTAACACTTCAGGACCTCAATAGGGACGGAGCCGGAAAGCTGTTTATCAACGCGACGGTGTTCTTCGATTTCCCACATGCCGCATTATGTATAGACTGATAGCGGTATGTCAAGAGCGAGCGCTGGTTGTGTCGAGCGCTGGTTGCTGGGTGAAACATAACGCAAAGCAGAGCTACGCGGGGCCGGTGAATGATGTAAACTCACGGCGCCCGCTTTTTCACGCAGGCGAATTTCCACAAAATCTCGACGCCGCTATCGGGCGGAACCGGTTTCCACTTTGAGGTATAGGAATCGCTGTACACCACTTTCCCGCCGCCCATGTTCCCGGAGTGCTGGGAGGAAGCGCGCCTTCTCGATTTCGCATCCTTGCAGTCGTACTCAAATTGATCTTTCGCGGACAGGTACGGTTCGCCCATATCCCTATTGGGCTTCTTGAAGTCCGTCAGGTGCCACATCTTCGCCAGGTTGCCTTCCCGTTGAATGGCGGAGGGGTCAACGTAGATGGTGGTGTTTTCATTGTTGCCAACATCTACCCATGCCGCCAGCGCACCGCTGCTCACAACAGCCAGTAACACCGTCAATATATGTTTGCACATTTCAATCCTCACAGTGAATGTAAACGATAACCGGTTTTCTATTCCGCCGCCGCAAGCGAGTTGCACGCCACCCACGCCTGTCCGAGCGCAATGGCCGTATCGCCGGGCTGAACCCGCTTTGCCGCGAGAAGTTGCAAACCGGCGACATTGATCTGTTCGCGCAAGCCTGCCGATAACAGCTTATTGAAAAAACATCCGCCCCCGCAAGCGACTGTTCGGATCCCGGCGCGTTGCGCCGCTTTCACCACCCAGTCAGCCAGCGCGGCGGCCAGCGTGGCGTGAAAGACTGCCGCGCCGTACACCGCATCCGCCGTGTCGGCAAGCTGCGCGAATAGCGGCAGCAAATCCAGTTGCCCTTCCGGGCTGATATGCCAGCCGCCACCCGGAAATTGCGGCATGCCGTGTGCCGCAATGTAGTGCGTGGCGGACTGCTCCAGCGCAGTGGCGGCCTGCGCCTCGAATTCCATTTTGCGGCACAGGCCGAGCAACCCGGCCATTGCGTCAAAAACCCGTCCCGTGCTGGAACTCGGCGGGCAGTTCAAGCCGCGCTGCAACATCGCCGCCACCGTTGCCGCCGCCGGTTGATCGGCAAAACGCAGAGGAATCTCGCCGTTGCGCCCCAGTTCGTGCAGCACCGCCGCCGCCATGCGCCACGGCTCGCGCGCCGCGCGGTCGCCGCCCGGCAGCGGCAGCGGGCGCAAATGGCCCAGGCGCTGAAACCCTGCCCCATCCACCCGCAACAGTTCGCCGCCCCACGCGTTACCGTCCGCCCCGATGCCGACGCCATCCAGCGCCAGCCCCAGCACGGGTTCGTCCACGCCATGCTCGGCGCACACGGCGGCGATGTGGGCGTGGTGATGCTGCACGGCAATAAGCGGCACATCCAGTTCCGCCGCAAGCTGCGCGGCAAAGCGGGTGGAATGGAAATCCGGGTGCAGGTCATGCGCAATGGCAACCGGCTTTTCGTTCAGCCAACCCAACAGCACCCGCGCCGTTTCCTCGTGGGCGCGGCACGCACCGGGATTATCGAGATCGCCGATAGTTTTGCTGGCAAACGCTTCCTGACCGGAGGTGATACAGAGGGTGTTCTTGAACCAGGCCCCCACCGCCAGCACGGGTTTGACCGGGTGTGACAGAGGAATGACGTGCTCGACGCAACCTGGTTGGGTCATGCTTGGTGGTGGGCGATCAGCTTGTCAATGAACTGGCGCAGAAAATGATCCGGCTGCGCGCTGTGAAAACGGTCAAATTCCTGGCCGCGGCTGTAGGCGATGACCGTCGGAAAGCCGCGTACCTTGTGCTTCCCGGCAATGCGCATGTTCTCGTCGGCATCCACCCTGGCCAGCATGAATTTGCCGCCATATTCTTTCGCCAGCTTTTCCAGGCGCGGGCCGAGCACCTTGCACGGCGCACACCACTCCGCGCCGATGTCGAGCAGGATGGGGGTGTCCTGCGAACAGGCGACCACGCGCTCGTCAAAATTGGCTTCCTCTACGTCGTAAGAAAATGGATGGGTATCATGCATGTGCATGGCGGATCAATTCCTTTTTGTGATCGTTGTGCGTTGTGCATCCAGCCAGGCCATCCAGTCATTCATGCCCTCGCCGCTGGTGGCCGAGAAACGTATGATGCGGATGTCAGGGTTGACGCGGCGTGCGTAGCTTTCGGCAAGCTCAATATCGAAAGACAGATATGGCAGCAAGTCGCACTTGTTCAGCAGCAGGAGCCGTGCGGCGCGGAACATGTCGGGATACTTGAGCGGCTTGTCCTCGCCCTCGGTCACCGACAGCACGGCGACCTTGGCCGCCTCGCCCAGATCAAACGCGGCGGGACACACCAGATTGCCGACGTTCTCGATGAACAGCAGCGCCCCGTCGGGCAAGGATATTTGCTCCAGCGCATGGCCGACCATCTCCGCATCGAGGTGGCAGCCCTTGCCGGTGTTGATCTGAATGGCTTGCACGCCGGTAGCGCGGATGCGCTCGGCATCGTTGTCGGTCTGCTGATCGCCCTCGATGACGGCCATCGCCACCTGTCCCTTGAGAGATTTGATGGTGCGCACCAGCAGCGTGGTTTTGCCGGAGCCGGGGCTGGAAACCAGATTGAGCGCCAGGATGCTGTGTTCGGCGAAGAAGGCGCGATTGTCCGCAGCCAGCGCGTCGTTTTTGGCGAGAATGTTTTGCTCGATTTGTATGCGGCGTATTGTTGTTGCGGCGGGCGCCGGATCGTGATGGTGATGCTGTTGGGGCGTGCGGAACAGGAAACGCTTGGCGGATGCCGCACTGTCATCTTGATTTACAGAACGTTTGTGGTTCCTCCGTGACACGGCTATGCCGTTAATCAGCGTATCGTCGTTGCCACAGCCGCAAGTGGTACACATGATTATTTGTATTATTCCAGAGTTGATCTGACAGATAGTGTTCGACCCAACTTCCGCTTACGACACTAAGCTGCCCCCCAGTAGTTCGAAAAGCGGGCCTTCAATGCTTCGGTTCTGCGACCGAATCCGCTCCTCGCGCCGGGCTATGGCACGCCCATATTATCGGTTGCCTTTGGCACGATTGTGGGTAACGCAGAGCATTTGGCAGTTCTCAGCCGAGCTTCCGCCACCCTTGCTCCATGCGGCAACGTGATCCGCGTCCATCTCGGGAAAATTCCATATCTTGTTTTTATTGGCCCCATGGCCGACTGCACAGAGCGGGCAATTTGATATGCCATTGGCTTTCGCATCTGTGGTCTGCTTGGTGTAGACGGACTTCTTGGTCGCGTCGTCGAATACCCGCACATCCAGCAGCTTCGAATCCTGGAGGCCGCCGAGAATATACTCGAAGACCCCGCGACGGTTCTTGACATAGGGGTCGCCATAAAGCCGCTTGACCTCGTCAGGTACTTTGGCCAGATCAAATGACTTGGAGTGGTGTTGCTCGTAGAGCCGCCCCCACTCCAAGCCCTGCATTTCCTTCTCTACATCCATGAATACGCTCGATACCCAGTCAATGACGCTGTTGAAGTAGGTTTTCAGTTCATTGATGTTGCCGTTGGTGCGATGGCCGCTCATGTAGCCGCCAATATCGCCCTTGCTCACCCAGTCCAGCGCCTGCTCCAGAAAATCCTGCCGGTTTGCGCTGCCCTTGATGTAGGCGCTCCATTTCTGGATGTTCGCGTTCTGGCTGTTGCTGAACTCGGCCTTGGCGAGCGTCACGAACGGCCCGGAGTAGATGGCGTTGAGGAGCTCTTGGGCGTTGAGCGGGACGCCTGCAATATTGATTGTCTGAAACCATTGTTTGATCTCGGTCTCCGTGCCCTCGCACTCGTAAATCAGCAATTTCGACTCGCGGATTTTGGCTTGTTGATCGGCGGGCAGGCTGTCGAAGTACTTCGGATTGCCGTTATCCATGATTGCGAACTTGTTCGTAACGAACCGCCCGATACTGGTGATGCGCTGCTGGCCATCGAGTACCTCGAACTTGTCCTCCGCGACTTTGTTGAAGTAGATCAGCCCGAGCGGATAGCCCTTGAGCAGCGATTCGATGACCGCCTGCTCCTTCTTGCCGCCGCCATCCGCATAGATATAGTTGCGCTGGTACTCCGGCTGGATGGTGAGCTTTCCGCCCAGCCCGAACAGCCCCTTGCCCTCCAGTTGGTTGTACACAAACCCATTGCAGATGTCAGCGACCGTGATGTCGGTCTTTAGCGTGAAAGACACCACTCACGGGACGTAACAAATTCTGGCCTGTCGCAAGCCAGAGCGAAGGGAGGCGAGTGATGTGAGCGATTAAGCGGTGGCCGTGGCCGGCATAAAGCCGTGCTTGACCAGCATTTTTATCCA
>JACRPU010000075.1 GCA_016223025.1 Nitrosomonadales bacterium
ATCATGGAACCACGCCAGAAACTCGGCGTAGTTGCGCGGGTAATCGGCCCCGGCTTTGGGATGGCTCTTTTGTTTGGAGGTGTGCGTTGATTCCACTGCTTAATTGTAGCATTACCGTAATTACGTGAATACCCCATTTGCCTTGCTGAAGAATCACGATTACTCGATCCCTGCCGTTTCCCGGCAGTTGACCGGGTTCAACGGGGTGGAGAGTTTCCAGCTTTCCTTCGCCAGGAATTGACGGCTCTTCGCGTTTTTTGGTTTAGAGTCGCCCAATAAACCAAAAACCCCAGATGAGGGGTTCGTAGGTGCGAATTTATTGGCACATAACCTGGTATTCGTGCGAACACCCACAGGGTGCAAGAACCTCTGCGAGGTAAATTCGCACCTACGTTTGGTTCCGGCTCGTCCGGCTTAACGTGAAACTCGCGCAGCGAGGGCTTCGCCCTCTCCCCCTCCGGGAGAGAGTAGAGTGAGGGGACGGGCATGGCGAGTTTCATTTGGCCGCAAGCTCGAAACTTCGCTCGTTTTCAGGGGTGACTTTGCCATGCCCGTTAGGATAATTCATTACACCGTTCACGCCCCGATGCATCGAAGGGTGAGCTTGCGCGCAGCTCTGGCTCGATTTCTCTCCGGATATAGATGAGAATCCCGGTGTAATCGAGGGCGGCATTTTCGGAGGAGGAACGACACGATGCAATCCGGGCCACGCGAAATCGTCACCCCTTTCCGCCCCATCCCTCTGGATGTGCCGGAAGGGATGAAGCACAATGAGTTCTTCAACAGCACGGAGAACCTGAACGACCTGGTGAGCAACAACGGGTTGCTGTTGAACCAGGAGAACCTGTTGCTGTACCGCAAGGCGCTGGGCCATAGCACCGAGTTCGATTGCTCGATCATCTACAACACATCCAAAACTATCCTCAATCCGCTGGGGCGCCCGGTGCGGCGCACGCAGGTCGCGGACAACGTGAAGCATGTATGGAACCGGATGAACCAGATCATCATCGCCTACATGCTGGAGCGGTATCCCGCCGCGGATGAGGCGCTGATCCTGGCGGGCGAGGCGAGCCTGGATGCGACCTGGCCGCTGACTTCTCCCGGCGTGCCCAGCATCCGCATGCTGCACAACCATTTTGTTGTTTTCCCCAAAGAGGAACTGCGCGACGCCAGGCTGGCCGATGCCGACAATCCCAATCTTACCGACGGCGGCCAGCACAGCCTGTTTCAGGCCTACATGCGCGATGTCTATCGCGGGTTTTTCGACAGGGCGCTGGACCTGAGGATACTCAAGCCCGCGAGCGAAGCCGATGCGCGCATCGAACTGACCGGATACCCGCAAGGTTTGCCCAGTTGGGAGATACAGGGCGGAGCGGACGCACTCAAGGACGTGCATTTCTGGAAGGAGTACGATGAAGTGCTGAAAGGGTTCATTGATTTCTACCGCACGTTCTTCTCGCAGGTCTCCACGCACAACGCGCCCATGCTGCCGGATGTCTATTTTCCCGAAGAGGTGGAAAGCGTGCTGCTGTTCGACAACGATTTCATGAAAACGGCGAAGAAGGTGCGCGACCGCTGCATCGTAGATGCCAAATACGCCAATGCCATACGCTGGCAGCCCGCATTCAAGCAGCTTATCTACCGCAATGACGCGGGCAAGCTGATCGTGACCATCAGCCAGAATTCCATCGGCAACGCGATCACCGAACTGCTCGGTGTCGTGGTGAACCGCATCCCGGATGCAGCGGCCTATGCCCGGCATGAACCCGCGCTGATCGGGCGCCTGCTTGAGGTGCGCCGCCGCCTGATCGAGGCCGATCTGGGCGACGGGATAGAAACAGGCTACTGGCCCCGGAATAACCCATGATCCGCTTTAACCAGGTCTGCAAACGCTACCCCGGCGGCTACGAGGCGCTGAAAAATGTCACGTTCGAGATCGCCGGGGGAGAAATGGTTTTTCTTGCCGGCCATTCCGGCGCCGGCAAGAGCACCCTGCTCCACCTCGTTGCCGCCATCGAGCGGCCAAACAGCGGCAGCGTGGTGGTCAGGGGGCAGAATGTCGCTTCGCTCAGGGGCGGGGCGCTCCCCTATCTGCGCCGCAACCTCGGCCTGATCTTCCAGGATCACAAGCTGTTGTTCGACCGCAGCGCGTTCGACAACGTGATGCTGCCGCTGCAAATCTGCGGCGGCGACTACCGCGAAAGCGCCAAGCGCGTTCGCGCCGCGCTCGACAAGGTCGGGCTGTTGCAGCGGGAAAAGGCCAACCCCATCGCGCTGTCCGGCGGGGAACAGCAGCGCCTGTGCATCGCCCGCGCCATCGTCAACCGCCCCTCCATCCTGCTGGCGGACGAGCCGACCGGCAATCTCGACGCGGGCTACGCCGGCGAGATCATGGACATTTTCCAGTCCTTTCACCAGGTCGGCGTCACCCTGCTGATCGCCACCCACGACGAAAGCGCCCTGCGCCACTTTGCAGCGCGCACGCTGACACTGAAGCACGGGGAGTTGCAGCAATGAAAAACTGGCTGGCGCAACATGCCCGCGCGCTGCTGTTTACCCTGCGCCGCCTGCTCGCCGCGCCGGTATCGAGCGCGCTGAACATTCTGGTCATCGGCATCGCGCTCAGCCTGCCTGCCGGGATGGTCGTGCTGCTGCAAAACGTGCAGGGCATGGCCGAGCGGGCGGTTGACGCGCCGCAGATCAGCGTATTCCTGAGCATGGATGCGGGCCGCGACGATACCGCCCGCATCGACAGGCAGTTGAAGCAGCACCAGGCCATCGGCAAGATCGAGTTCGTGCCGCGCGAACAGGCGCTGGAGCAGATCAAGCAGAGCACCGGGCTGGCTGACGTGATCGGCGGGTTGACGCAAAACCCGTTGCCGGACGCATACGTCATTTACCCCAAAAACACGGGCGCGCAAGCGCTGGAAGCGTTGCGCGACGAACTGCAAAAATGGCAGGGAATCGAGCATGTACAGGTGGATTCCGCCTGGGCGCGCAAACTGGAAGCGCTGCTCAGGTTCGGCCGCCTGGCGACGCTGATTCTCGGCGTGCTGCTCGGCTTTGCGCTGGTTGCCGTAACGTTCAACACCATCCGCCTGCAAATCCTTACCCGGCGCGATGAAATCGAAGTGTCCAAACTGATCGGCGCCACCGACGCCTTCATCCGCCGCCCTTTCCTCTATTCCGGCATGCTGCACGGGCTGCTGGGCGGAGCGGCGGCATGGCTCATCATCGTGACCAGCCTGCTCCTGGTCAACGGCAACCTGGCAGAACTGGCTCAACTGTATGCCAGCAGCCTCGTGCTGCGCCCCCTTTCGGCGGGCGACAGCCTGGCCCTGCTGGGTTTTTCCGCCTGCCTCGGCTGGCTGGGCGCATGGCTGTCGGTAGCGCAGCATCTCCGGCGGATCGAACCCCGTTAGCGTGAATCTCGCGCAGCGAGGGCTTCGCCCTCTCTCCCTCCGGGGAGTAGAGTGAGGGAAAACGAGGCCAAAGGCCGAAGTTTCGAGGAACGGCCAACGGCCAGGGCGCAGACGATTCATTTTTTGTGTTGGCCTGCGCCATGACCGTTAACTCGTTATCCGGGATTTTGGGCAGGAATTTTTTTCGTGCCTGAATCTTTTTCGTGTCTGGCACTCGAACCGCGAGAGTGCTAATATTCCCCCCAAGGAGGCTGCAAACATGAATCACGCTTTGGCGTTACCCGTCCCCTCTGCCGTTGGCAGCCTGGAGGGCTATATCCAGGCGGTAAACCGTTTCCCCATGCTGAGCCATGAGGAAGAGTTGGATTTCGCGGTCCGCTTCCGCCGCGATAACGATCTGGAAGCGGCGCGCCAGCTCATCGTGTCGCACCTGCGCCTGGTGGTCAGCGTGGCGCGCGGCTACGCCGGTTACGGCCTGCCGCAGGCGGACTTGATCCAGGAAGGCAATATCGGCCTGATGAAGGCGGTCAAGCGCTACGACCCCGAGCGCGGGGTTCGCCTGGTGTCGTTCGCGCTGCATTGGATCCGCGCCGAAATACACGAATACATCCTGCGCAACTGGCGGCTGGTAAAAATCGCCACCACCAAGGCGCAACGCAAGCTGTTTTTCAATCTGCGCAGCATGAAACAGGGTCTGGGACCGCTCAAACCCCAGGAAGCCGGCGCAATCGCGCAACGCCTGAACGTCAGCGCGGGCGATGTGCTGGAGATGGAGGCCCGCTTCAACGGCCACGAAGTGGCGTTGGATGCCGGGGTAAACGATGACGAGGGCGACAGCTATGCGCCTGCCGCCTATCTGGCGTCATCAGCCGACGACGAACCTTCCGCCGTGCTCGAACACAAACAACTGGATGTGCTGAAAACAGCCGGGCTGGCGCAAGCGCTGGCGAACCTGGACGAACGCAGCCGCCGCATCATCGAGGCGCGCTGGTTGCGCGAAGAGCCGCCCGCAACGCTGCACGAACTGGCTGGCGAGCTCGGAGTCTCAGCCGAGCGCATCCGCCAGATCGAACAAAAGGCGCTGGCGAAAATGCAAGCCGACATGCTCTCCGCCACCGCCCGCTAGTGTAGTGCGCCGCTATTGGTGATACTTATTCGCAAACCATTGCAGGTCGGGCTTTAGCCCGACATGTCGGGTTGAAACCCGACCTACATGCAGTGCTGGCCGTTGGCATAAGTTCCAAACAGAACGGCGCACTACACTAGACATCGCGGGCGCTTCTAAAATTGCCCGTTCATGCTCCGCTCCGATATCACCCGCACACTCATCCTAACTTTCATGCAGCAGAAGCGCAGCGCCCCTGATTATGAAATAGGTTCTACTGGGCCTGAACTTATCCACAGAGTAACAGATTGATTCCATGCAACATACGGCTGTTTTCGTAAATGTATTTCACGCTAACGATCGTGGCGCAGGCCATGATCGTTAGGTTCATTCGGGATCAACCGCCCGCCAAACCTTCAGCGCATCCACCGTCGCGCGCACGTCATGCACCCGCACGATTTTCGCGCCGCGCTGCACTGCCAGCAGCGCCGCCGCCACGCTGGCGTGCAGCCGATGTTCCACATCCTGGCCGGTAATTTTTCCCAACATGGATTTGCGCGACAGTCCGACCAGCACGGGAACATCCAACTCCCTGAACGCGCCAAGCCCGCGCAGCAGCGCAAGGTTATGTTCCAGGGTCTTGCCGAACCCGAAGCCCGGATCAATGACGATGCGCTCCCGCGCAATGCCCGCCACTTCGGCGGCAGCCATGCGCGCGCGCAAAAAATGGAACACTTCGCGCACCACGTCCCGGTAGCGTGGCTGCTCCTGCATGGTTTGCGGTGTGCCCCGCATATGCATGAGACACACTGCCGCATCGCCGGCCGCCACGGCTTCCAGCGCCTCCGGCTGTTGCAGCGCGTTGATGTCATTGACCATGCTCGCCCCAGCCGCCAGCGCCGCCCGCATCACTTCGGGTTTGCCGGTATCCACCGAAAGAGGGGCGGAAGCTCCGCGCAAACCCTCGATCACCGGCATGATGCGCCACAACTCTTCCCGCGCGCTGACAGGCTGTGCGCCGGGCCGCGTGGATTCGCCGCCGATGTCGAGCATGTCCGCGCCTTCGGCTATCAGTTGCCGCGCGTGTTCGAGCGCGGCATCCGCGCGCAAATGGAGGCCGCCATCCGAAAAAGAATCGGGCGTGACATTGACGATGCCCATGACCAGCGGGCGGGAGAGATCGAAATGGAAGGGGCCGCAGCGAAGCATGAGCTTGTAGCTTGTAGCTTGTAGCTTGTAGCTAGGTTGGCTACCCGCTACATGCTACCGGCTACCAGCTATCCTTCAGGTTCCCTGCGCCGGTTGAGCTGGCGTCGCAGCCGGTGCGGCGGGAGCGGCATCCTGCGGCGGCTGGGTACTCTGGCTGGGCTGCACCGGCTTGGGCGGGCGCGGCGGCTTGCCGCCCATGATGTCGTCGAGCTGTTCGGAATCCAGGGTTTCAAATTCCAGCAGTGCGTGCGCCATCGCCTCGACCTTGTCGCTGTTGGTTTCGATCAGGTTGCGCGCCAAAGCGTATTGCTGGTCAATGATGCGGCGGATTTCCTCATCCACCTTCTGCATGGTCGCTTCCGAAACATTTTTGTGGGTGGTGATAGAGCGACCGAGGAACACCTCTCCCTCGTTCTCGCCGTAGACCATCGGCCCCAGCGCATCGCTCATGCCCCACTGCGTCACCATGCGGCGCGCCATGTCGGTTGCGCGCTCGAAGTCGTTGGATGCACCGGTGGTCATCTGGTGCATGAAAATTTCTTCCGCGATGCGCCCGCCGAACAGCACCGCAATCGTATCGAGAATGCGGTTCTTGTCCATGCTGTAGCGGTCTTCCGACGGCAGTTGCATGGTCAGCCCCAGCGCGCGCCCGCGCGGGATGATGGTGACCTTGTGTACCGGGTCGGTCTTGGGCAGCAGCTTGGCCACTACCGCATGGCCGGATTCGTGGTAGGCGGTGTTGCGGCGCTCTTCCTCCGGCATGACCATGGAACGGCGTTCCGTGCCCATCATGATCTTGTCCTTGGCCGCCTCAAAATCATCCATCTCGACAAAGCGCTTGCCGCGCCGTGCCGCGAACAGCGCCGCCTCGTTCACCAGGTTGGCCAGGTCGGCGCCGGACATGCCCGGCGAGCCGCGCGCCAGAATCTCGGCCTTTACGTCGGATGCGACCGGCACCTTGCGCATGTGTACCATCAATATCTGCTCGCGCCCGCGGATGTCCGGCAGCGGCACCACCACCTGGCGATCGAAGCGCCCCGGGCGCAATAACGCGGGATCCAGCACGTCCGGGCGGTTGGTCGCGGCAATGACAATGACGCCGCTGGTGCCTTCAAAGCCGTCCATTTCCACCAGCAGCGCGTTCAGGGTCTGCTCGCGCTCGTCGTTGCCGCCGCCCATGCCCGCGCCGCGCTGGCGGCCAACCGCATCAATTTCGTCAATGAACACGATGCACGGGGAATGCTTCTTGGCCTGCTCGAACATGTCGCGCACGCGCGCCGCGCCCACACCGACAAACATCTCGACAAAGTCGGAACCGGAAATCGAGAAGAACGGAACCTTGGCTTCTCCCGCTATCGCTTTTGCCAGCAGGGTCTTGCCGGTGCCGGGGCTGCCCACCATCAGCACGCCGCGCGGAATGCGGCCGCCCAGGTTCTGGAATTTGGTCGGATCGCGCAGGAAATCCACCAGCTCGGACACCTCCTCCTTGGCCTCGTCGCAACCGGCCACATCGGCGAAAGTGACCCGCTCTTTCGAGTCATCCAGCATGCGCGCCTTGCTCTTGCCGAACGAGAACGCGCCGCCCCCTCTGCCGCCCTGCATCTGGCGCATGAAGAAAATCCACACGCCGATCAGCAACAGCATCGGGAACCACGATACAAAAATGTTCATCAGGAACGATTGCTCTTCTTCCGGGCGCGCCTCGATTTTGACGCCGTTCTTGATGAGGTCGGACACCAGCCACAAATCCTGCGGCGCGTAGCTGGAGATGCGCTTGCCGTCGTTGGTTACGGCCTTCAGCGTGCGCCCCTCGATGGTCACCTTGGAAACGTGTCCCTGCCTGACCTCTTCCAGGAACTGCGAGTAATCCATTTGCGCCTGCACCGTCTGCTGCTGGCGCGTGCTGAACTGGTTGAATATGGTCATCAGCACCAAAGCGACGACCAGCCAAATTCCGATGCTTTTAAACAAGTTATTCAAAATTGCTCCTAACGGGCATATACCAAGCCAAGAAAACAGTACGCATTAGACACTGTCCCGCTTGATTACTCAAGCTCTTGCAGCCTCTCCAGGCCCAAAAGATACACCTCGCTGCTGCGGTCGCGCGAGGCCTTGGGCTTGCGCGTCACCACGCGCGCAAAATCGCCGCGCATCGCCCTGACATACTCTTCAAAGCCCGCGCCCTGAAACGCTTTGACCAGAAATGCACCGCCCGGTTGCAAATGCCGCAGGGAAAACTCCAGCGCCAGTTCCGCAAGATGCATGGCGCGCGCCTGATCGGTCACCCCGATGCCGCTGATATTGGGCGACATGTCGGAAATTACAAGCTCTGCCCGCCTGCCGCCCAACCGTTCCTCCAGTTGCGCCAGCACGCTGTCCTCGCGGAAATCGCCCTGGATGAACCCGACGCCGGGTATGGGATGCAACGGCAGCAGATCGAGCGCGACCACCTTGCAACCTTTCGCGGCTGCCACCTGCGACCAGCCGCCCGGCGCCGCGCCGAGATCCACCACCATCATGCCGGGCATGAGCAAATGATCGCGCGCGTCAATTTCCAGCAGCTTGTATGCGGCGCGCGAGCGGTAACCCTCTTTCTGGGCGCGTTGCACATAAAGGTCGGTGACATGCTCGTGCATCCACTGTTTGCTGGTTTTGGATCGTTTCATCAATAGCCCATCAGCCTATGAACAATTCACGGGAAGGCGCATCATCGGGGCGCTTCCCCCTTTGAAAACGAGCGAAGCGAAGTTTCGAGCTTGCGGTCAAAAGGGGGGTTGAGGGGAGTTTGAAAATCGTTGAGAGACACATAATGGCGCGTTAATAATTGCACTTCGACTGGCCGACCCACTCCGGCAGAGGTTACAGGACTATGGGTTTATCCGGCAACTCGTTCGGCGCGGAGGGTTCTGCCGGAAAGTGCCGTTGCAGATGGTTGCCGATAGCGCGAATCCCGTCTGTAACCCCGGCCTCGAACTCGCCCTGCCGGAACGCCGCTTCCATGTCGCGGCAAATCGCCTCCCAGACAGAATTGCCCAGCCTGGCGTGGATGCCGCGATCGGCGACGATTTCCACGTCGCGGTCGGCAAGCAGCAGGTAAATCAATACGCCGTTGTTGTGTTCGGTGTCCCACACCCGCAATTGCGAAAACATTTCGATGGCGCGCTCGCTTGCCGTCTGGTTGCGGCGCAATGCCGCAAAATCGAGCGACGCTTCCACCGCAAAGCGAACCTGCCCGGAATGAGCGGCCTCGGTTTCGCGGATCGCCCGCTCGATGGCGTGCAGCGCGCGCGCGGGAAACGCGGCCCGCACCGCCAGGTTGCCGGTGGAAAGATGCCGGATCATGCGCCGCAGGTTCATTTAACGTGAATCTCGCGCAGCGAGGGCATACCGTACCCCTCTCCTTTTGGGAGAGGGGGAACGGGGGTGAGGGCCCTTACCACCGCCCCGATGCGCCGCCGCCGCCGAAACCACCGCCACCCCCGCTGAATCCTCCACCGCCTATCCCTCCGCCACCCACCCCACCGAATCCTCCACCAAATCCTCCACCGACCCCTCCACCTCCCATCCTGCCGCCGTGATGGCTGTGCATGCCCCCGGCCAAGGTAAAGAAAAAAGCGATGGCGCCCACCACTCCCGCAACCAGCAATGGCGCAACGATGAGCCAGGCGAGGAAAGCGCTGGCAATACCGATGATGGCGGCAGCCGGCAATCGCCCGATCAACGCTCGCAGCACGCCCCCTGCCACCACTACCAGCATGAAGCCGGCCAGCAGCAGCGATTCCAGGCCGCCATAGTTTGCGGATGGCTCGCCGCGACCGCGCGGTGCGGGCAGCGGTTCGCCCTCGATCACCGCGATCATTTGCGATACACCCGCCGCGATACCGCCGTAGAAATCGCCGCGCTTGAATTCCGGCGCAATGGTTTCCGCGACGATGCGCCTGGCGGTGGCATCGTTCAGCGCGCCTTCCAGCCCGTAACCCACTTCGATGCGCAATGCGCGGTCGTCCCTGGCGATCAGCAGCAGCGCGCCGTCGTCCACGCCCTTGCGCCCGAGCTTCCATGCCTCGGCAACGCGCATGGCAAACTGCTCGATGGTTTCCGGTTGCGTGGTGGCCACAAGCAGCACGGCAATTTGCGCGCCTTTCTTTGCTTCAAATGCGGCGAGACGGGATTCCAGCGTTTGAGCTTGTTGCGCGTCCAGCGTGGCGGTGAGATCGGTGACGCGGTGCGCAAGCGGCGGCACGGCAACCTCTGCCTGCGCTGCTCCGGTCAGCAGCAGCGTAAGCAGAAAAATTTGAACCCATATTTTTTTCATTTAACGTGAATCTCGCGCAGCGAGGGCATACCGTACCCCTCTCCTTCCGGGAGAGGGGGAACGGGGGTGAGGGAAACGCACATGGCGCAGACGATTCATCATTCGGGGTGGCCTGCGCCATGTGCGTTAGTTGCGAGCCGCTTGCGAAATCCATCGCGCCTGTTCCAATGGTGCTTGGCGCACCGTACTAACTCAGGGGCGAGTTGTCTGTGGCGCATCACGCAGGAGCACATCGTTAGGTGTGCGAGGATCGGTGGAAGGCAGCGCAGAATGCGGATGCTGGTCTTCCGCCATATTCAGCCCCAAGGCCCGGCAGCGTGCCTCTGCCGCACTGGAGTAAGCGAGCAAGTCATTGTGATATTGATCTGCCAAACGTTCGCGCGTGGCATGAATTTCGGCTACAACGGGATCGTGCCAGGAAGAATTTGTGTTCATTGGGAACCTATTTTGGACAAGAGTGATAAGAGCCCAAAGCACAATAGTGAAACCAGCGCGTGCAATTCGGGCAGCGCATCGTGTCAACAAAGTAAGTGGTCAAGTATTCTGCCTCGCTGCCTGGTTCAACGTGCTATCGGCACGGAGTCGTCGTAAAGCGTTTCGGGAGCAACATCAATTTCCCCCGGCCAGACCACCGTGCCGTAATCAACACGCACCCGTTCAAACACAGAAGGCAACGCGATACGATTCCACGGTTTCATTGCAAGCAGCGGACGCATATCGAATCTGCGCCGTTCGCCATTTTCGAACTCCAAGTCAAGCTGAAAATCAGGAAGCGCATTAACGGTAACGACATCAATCAACATTTCTCACCTCACTGAAGCGGAGCGATACGGAACGGCTCTTCGCCATTGACCGCCAACTCATTTGCCCTCCGTGGTTTGCTCATCGCTCCCCCTAAAACGCCTTAATCTTGACCTGCTTCAAGTCCTTCAACGTCATGAACACGCCCGACGGAAGCGTGGCAAAGTTCGCCTTGCCTCTGAACATATTCTGGAGCACTTTAGTAGCCACGGCGTTTGTATTGAAGCAAATAGGAAGCCCAATGTTTTCCAGATAGTCATCGCTCTTGCCGTCATAGTCATCGGGGCTTTGCGAAGCAAGGGTAACCACCAAGCCTTTGGAACGATGCAAACGGATGTTGTCGCTCAGAGCATCGTGTTTGGAAGCGAGCAGATGCCGTGCTTCATCTACAGCGAGAACCAGACGGATAGCACGATGCCCTTCGCTGTCTTGCGGTGCTTCTGGTGAACGTTTCATGTAGGTATTCAACGCATCCATCAATAAGAAAACCGCCAGATTCTTGATGGTGTCGTGAGCATGAGCAAACGTGATAATCCAACTTTGAGAGAAAAATTGCTGTGGCGAGAAGTCTGGTCTAAAAATTGTGTATTGCGTCAGGTCGTTGATGGTGGACATTACACTATCAACCTTCAAATCGTTGTCCTCATAATGCTGACTAAGCCGCGAGCGCACATGCTCCAGCGTTATTTTCTCTAGGGAAATGAACAGAGGTTTTAATGCTTCCCGCAGATTATCCAATTGCTTCGGCCCCAGCTTTCCTTGCACCACGCTGGAGAAGGAATCACGAAAGCCCATCACGGAATCGGTAGCGACTTCATCGTTCTGATTGGAGGCGTAAAACATATCCAGCGGAATGCCATCCTCCGGGACGCGCAGGATTTTCGCTTCCAATGCATCAATCAGCGCCGTATCGTTGGCAAGGTCTCCCTTGCCCAAGTCCAACAGAATAACGGGCGCACCAGTTTGATTGTGAATCTGCTTTAGCACCTCTTTCATGATGCGGGTCTTGCCTGAGCCAGACTGCCCCATAATCGCCATGTGCGGAGAAGTGCCAACGCCATTTACCAAGCGAATGTACTGTTCGTGTGGCGCATCCACACCCTTGCCCAAATCGACGTAGACTGCCTTGGCTACTCCAGTGAAACCCAACTCGTTATCATGATGTGTCTCGCCGAATTTGCCTGGCTTGGCAACAGTGTCGGGCAGCATGGCTCGGCGGTGAATCAAGATTTCCCAGAACTTTCTTGGGTCTTCCCCGGCCTCTTTCCAGTCGTCCAACAAAAGCATGATGCCTCGATGCCAATGCCGCTTGACCGCGTTCTGCAAGGTGGCAATCGTAAGTTCGGGCTTTTGGATATGCTTCTTGATGTTGGTGATAAGCAGGCCCACCCACAACGGATATTCATCCAGTCCAAACAGCAAATCACCCTTGATGGTTTTTCCTTGGGAATCCACGCTCTGCGTGGGGAAGGATGATTCACCCAACGAGCGGCCAATGGCGAGACGGGCGACACGATACCGCACGGAAAGACCCAATTGCCCTTTCAGCATTTCGGTGATTTTGTCTGCCTCTGCGCTGGTCTGGAAGTTGGAGACCAGTACATTTTCCAAGCTGATATCACTCATCGCTGACCTCCAAAGTAGGTGTTCTTGGTAGCTGTTGTCATGCCTACGCCATTACCGATTTGCTGGTGTTGAAGCAGGTATGTCTGCGCGATGCTGTCTTGTAATTCGTTAAGAACTGAGGCGTCAATTTCCTTATCCTGGCTCAACAGGAAAACTTGCCGACTCTTATCCGAAATCCAGTAATTCAAGATATTTTTGCGGTGGTTGCTGTCCAACCGCGCTAGTGGGGTATCTACAACCAATGGAGCCTTGATGCCGGAGATTTCGGCAAGCCCTGCAAGCAGCGAAGTGGCAAACAATTGGTCTTCACCCGCAGATTTATCAAACGTAATCTCGTCACCTTCAAAGCTGATGAGGCGGGATTTGCCTGCCTCATTAATTTCAATGCGAGCTACCTGCTTCTTGTGGGACAGTTGCTGGAAAACGGTAGTCATGGCGTATGACCGATGAACTTGTGCCTTCTGTGCCAATCCAGATTTTTCTGGCTCGGTCGGTGTTCAGGTTGCAGCCACGAAAAATCGAGTTGTTTTGAATGATATGACATCAGCCCTGTTTGATTGGGTGCCTGCTCTGCAAACTTGCCACAGGCAACCACTATTTCGGAGCTGGTGTCTATTGACCAAAGCCCTTGGTCAAATGCCCAGTGGTGATTACGGCATAATGCCATGCCATTGGTAATATCGTCATTCTTACTTTGTGCAAACTGGTGGATATGTGCAGCCTCGACCAACGCAATCCCAGATGGTAGCAGCATCTTGATTCCGCAAAGTACGCAGGAATAGTGATAAAGCGGAACGATTTGGAGTCGAAATTTTATGTCTCTGCCCTGTTTGACATCTTCATCTCTTGATACAGTTGGCATCGATTCGCCGTCCAAGTCGAAATCGCTTGAACCAAAACCCAGCATGGCAAGTAGTTTGATTTTTTCTTCTGGGAAAAACCAGCTGCCCGCGATCAGGGTTTTTCGAGCCGCATCACGATGTTCAGTGTTCTGCATCAATACGCAAAATTCTTCGGGAAGTTCTGCGTGTGAAATAACTTTGTTTAACAGGGTCTTCGTGAAAGAGTGTGGGTAAATTTCATGCTTTTTAGAGCTTCGGGAGCATTGACGTGAGTATTTTCAATCGCAAATATTCTTCATCGCGCAGCCCATATGCGCGGCGCTGGATAACGCGTATCTTGTTGTTGAG
>JACRPU010000097.1 GCA_016223025.1 Nitrosomonadales bacterium
TAAAGACGTTGTGATTATGTGGAGAACAAAATACGCGTCGGCCTCTGCCCATCAGCGGTTGGCGCGTATCCGCAGGACCAAGTCCACATAATCGAGCAGTCTACATAATCGGCGTTATGTGGAGCGCTACATAAGGCCGAACAGCGCACCCGTCGCAAACTGGCTTTCCTCCGCTTGCACACTCAGGCATTTTTCCAGCTCCCTCATCAGCCCCGGCGCATCGCCCACATTGATAAGGCCGAACGGTTTCCCGGCCTCGCCCGTGTGCAGGCGAATCTCGGCGGTATCGCCGCTCACCCGCGTCAAGCGCAGTATGCCGCCCCCGCCGAATAAGCGCGCCAGCACATCCTGATGCAGTTTGGTGGCCGTTTCTCCTTCACGGCGTTTGTCTTGCAGGTAGTGAAATGTATGCTCAAAAAGATTTTGCCCGTTACCATCCTGCACTGCGCCATTCAGCACATGCTGAATATCGGCCTCGCTTTGCTGCCAGTCATGCAAAAAATCCGCGATGAACTGCACGATATTTCTGACATCGGTGGCCGTATCTCTTTCTTCCAGATTGCCGCCTATGGCCCTGGTCACGCTCGCGCCGACAAACACCCACAGCGGCTTCTCCAGATTGAACTCGGCCAGTGCCGCCCGCTGTTCGTCATACACCCGCAACTGTTGGTAAAACGAGAGCAAGCCAGCCGTCAAATAGAGCCGCTCGGTATGGCCGGCATCAAAACGCGAATCGGCCAGATTGAACACCTGATAATCCTTGCCGTAGCCATCAGCGTAGAAATAGCGGTAGGAATAATCGAACAGCACGCTCTTGGCGTAGGCTTGCGTCACGGCCTCGTTGCCCGCCGCCTTCACCGCTTGGGCAAAGGTGGCGGAATACTCGAATACAAATCCCTTGCCGGAAAGCGCATCGCGCCGCGCCATGAAACCCGTTTCCTCATTGCTGGCCAGCCCGACATGCCCCTCGTCCACCAGCAGCAAATTGGCATCGCCGAAGTTGCGCAGGGCAATGGTCTTCTCGCCATCCTTTTCCGCCAGCTTGTGGATTTCCAGCGCGTCCACGGTGGATAGCTCGGCGCTGGCCTGCGCCAACAAGTCGGCAACGAACCGCTGGGCGCGAATGCCGCTTTCTTCCAGCTCGCGCAGATGCTGCGCGGTCAAATCCTCCCCCGGCGTGAGCAACAACGCCCGCGAATAATCCGCCAGTTTGTTGGCGGCCTTGGCATGGTGGCGGAACTGCAACAGATTGGCGTGCATTAGCAGCGTCTTGCCGCTGCCCGTGGCATTCTGCAAACACACCTTGTTCAATTCTTGCAACGAAAATGGGGCGATCTGACCAGCATAACCATTGTCCGTGCGCCACTTGTTGAATTTCGCTACGAACGCATTCAACTCATCCAGCAGGCCGTAGCGATCCTGAAAGAAGCGGTCGAGGTAGCGCTCCACGCACAACAGCGTCAGCCACTGGAAATATTTCCATACAATCTTGCGGCTGCGCCCGGCATTCAGCCGCGCCGTGTGTGCCACGATGTTTTCCTCGTAGCGTAGCAGCACATCCGGTTTCACGGCAGCCTGGGCGGGCAGCACCGCCTTGAAGGCATGGTAGTAGTGGTGCAGTCCGTCCGCACCCAATCCCTCATTGCTGGGCATTACACTTCGCGCCAGCGCGCGAATCGGCTTGCCATCGTCGGAGTTGGCAGGCAAGGCATCGAAACCGAATTGCGCGATCATCCACGCATTCAGCACCAGCGAATCGCTGAAGCGATCCAGTGGCTGATCCGGCAGATTGGCTGGCCGCGCCCGCCCGCGCCCCGGCCTTGCCGGTGTCGCGCTAGGCATCCTGCACATCCCACATCAAGCGGTGGAAAATATCTTCCAACTGGCGCGCTTCGCAATGCGGCATGGCGGGCAAAGCATGGCTGCCGTTCACATACAGCACCGCAGGCCAATGCTCGCCGGGATGACGCACATCCAGGCCGAGCGCTTCGCGCAGATATGCTTCCAGCACCAGATTGTCATGCTCCAGATTGCCCGTGAGCTTGCGCCATACCACCAGCACCCGCTTGAGCCGGCCACCTGCATCCGGCGCTTCCCCTTCCACGGCGCGGAACCAATAGCTCCCCTCGCCCGCTTGCGGGAGAGGGGCTGGGGGTGAGGGTTGGGGTGAGGGCTGATTTGAGGGAACGATTTTTTCAACCACCCACCTCGCCCTTGCATCCTGCGGCAATTCCGCATCCCGCTTTTCGGTAAAACTTGCGGTGAAAATTTGCGGTGCATGGAGCTTGCTCACCCGCAACCCCAGCAGCCAATTGAACGTCTCCACCAAATCCACCGTGCGCGCTTCCTGCGCCTCGCTGCCCGGCTTTTTGATCTTGAGCGTATAGGCCGTGGGGTCGTTAAAATCCGCCATATTCAGCAGCGAAGGCGATCCCTGCGTTTCCAGTTCCAGCAGGTAATGCAGGAAATAGCCCTCGCGCAATGTTGAGTTAGCCGCAATGACCTTGCTGTGCGCCGATTCTTCCGCCATGCGCAGATTGTTCAGCGTGTCCTCGTAGGATTCTAGACGGATCACTTTCACCAGTTGCGATATTCCCGTTTTGGGTGCGGTGGGTTTACCGTCTTTCCAGTCGGCGGAATAAATCACTTTCGCGATGCGCGGTTTCAATACTGTGTCGAAGTAATCACCCATTTCCACCAATAGGTATTTGCGCCTGCCGTTGTCCTCACGGTTGAGATTGATGACGGCGTGACCTGTTGTTCCGGAGCCAGCAAAATAGTCAAGAATCAGTGATGAATCATCAGAAATTGTGTTGATATATAGCGTGTCATATACAGCGTGAACGCTTTTTGGAAACGAAAAATCTGCATTTCCGCCAAACTGGCTTTTGATAAGTTTTGTTCCATGTGATGAGGCATCATATTTTGGGCCAACCCATACGCTTTTAGGCCGAGTGCCATCTTTAATTCTGTCAATGATTTTCACCTTCCATTTATCATTTCCGTTTTGAACGAAAGTAATTTCCCCTTTTTTCAGGTGGGATAGGAATGACGGTTTCGTCTTTCTCCAAACTCGTTTTTTACCGAGGCTGTCAACTGGTTTAATTGTTACAGCACCGTCAAACGGTTCTATATCGGCTTTTCCCGTATCAGGGTTAAAGTAAATTTCGTAATAGGAATTTTTTCGCTCTTCAGGGGTTGAAAAGCCGCCAGTTCGCAAGAAATCTCTCCATTTATAGCGTTCCTCCTCGTTCCCCTCACAGTATTTGGCTGCTTGTTCCTCAGTTAGAGGAAAAAAATCTATGGATGCCTGATCGTGATTCCTTGCATAGAAAAGAATGTATTCGTGGCTTGTTGCTAAATATTTATCATTAGTTCTTCCAGATGGCTTAATCTCGATAACCAAATTCCCCAGCCTATTTTCAAAACCCAAAACACCGTCCAATGTTTTTTCTAGATAAGGTAATTCGTAGTCATCAATTGCACAGCAGAGGACAGATTCTTCATACATTGCTCTCATTGATAAGTTCACTCGATCCGCAATCATCGAAAGCCACGAGGAATGTTTATATTGATTTTTGTAGATGAATCCTGCTTCTGAGGTGTTATACGGCGGGTCAATGTAGATGCACTTCACCTGCTCTCGATACCTTTCCTGCATCAGATTCAGCGCCTGAAAGTTTTCGCTATGCACCAGCACGCCGTTTGTGGCATCGTCCAGATTGCCGCTGGCCTGGCTGATATGCGCGAGCAACTGCGCGGTAAAATCGGCGGCGAAGAACTGCGTGTCCAGCACCAGCTTGCTTTCACCGTTGAGCAGCGCATCGCGGTCGGCATCCACATTCACAAAGCCCAGCTTCACCCATTCCGCCCACTGCGCATAGTTGGCCTTGATCTGCGGATAGAGGCTGGCGGGCACCTTGTCCAGCGTGATCAGCCATTGCGTGTCCACCACGAATTTTTTCTTGAGCCAGAGTTTTTTCTGGAACTCCTCGGTCTGCGCCAGAAACTCGATGAGCTTGTGCGCCACACTGCGCAGGGTGAGCGCTTTTTTCAGCAGCTTGTCGTATTGCTGTGGGTTGGGCGCTTCATGGGTGCCGAGATCGTCCAGCCGGAACAATTCGTTTTTGATGTAGAAATCCAGCTCACGCTTGAGGAATCCGCCCAGGTTTTTATGGATGAAATAATCCATGCTGTTCCTGGCGGTGTACTGGTTAAGATACTTGGCGAGCAGTTTCTGCGTGCCGTCTTTGCCTTTGGTGATTTCGGTTGTCAGAGCTGCCGCATACTGGCTTGCCCGGTGCGCATTTTCATCGCTGCTTTGCCCCTGCGTTTGCAGGGCGTTCAGGATGGCGGCTTCATTGCGCGCGTTGCGCATTTCACGCCATTTTCCGGCCTGTCCGGTTTTGCCAGGATCGGCGCAGTAATTGAAACGCACCGTCAATTCGCCATTGTTCCATTCCAGCGGCTGCGCGGCATCCACGATGAAGTAGCGTTCCCCGGCAGCCTTCACATTGTTGTGCGCGCCTTCTTCTGCTTCCGCCACGGTAAAATGCAGCTTGAGCGCGCCGGTTTGCTCGAATAGTTGCGCCCCAACCGGCAACGCCTGCGCCATGTCCACGCTGAATTGGCGGAAGTTTTCGGCGGTCTTGATGTAATACTGATCCTTGTTCGCCCAATGCAAATACACTTCGCTGCCGTCATACGGCACGGCATAAGGCTCTGCTTTCTCGCTGGTGGCGCGGGCATAGTAGCGTCGTGCCAGAAAATCGCCGCCATCGTAGTAGCGCTCGAAGAAACGGTAGAGATGGTCGTACAGCTCGGCGTCCTCACCCTGGCTTTCCTGCGCGGCCTTGTATTCGGCGAGGGCTTGTTGCACCTGCTTTGAGGCATCAGGGTTGCCGCCATCATCCAGAACCAATTGCCGCTTGCGCTCATAGTCCGCCTTTGCCTGCGCAATTTTTTCTGCCTGATTTCCGGCAAAGGCATCACCGATGATTTTCAGCAAATCGTCATTCAGGAATTGCTCTATCTCCCGTGCCTTGGCGTGCATGATGCGATACAGCCCGAAATCCAGATCGGGCTGGTCAAGCTGGAACAGTTCGCGGAGCAGGGCTTGTAGCTTGGCTTGTTGCGGGGAAGGAGCGGTCACAGCGCCGTTTTCTGACGATTGGATCGCTTCATTTTTCTTTGTCATTCGCCACACCCCATACAAATCTACGATATACGTAGAGTATAAGCGAAAATAATCTACGAATATCGCAGGATGCCTAAACAGCTTCCTGCCAAATCCGTCTTTAGTCGCCGCCTGCGCGAGGCGAGGCTGCGCGCGAGCATTGCGCAAGACCGGCTTGGTGTGATGATTGGGCTGGATGAGGGGTGTAGTAGCGCGCGGATGAGCCGATACGAAAATGGCGTGCATGAGCCGCCATTTCCGATCATTGAGAGCATTGCCAAACTCTTGAACGTCCCGGTCGCCTACTTCTTTTGTGACGATGATAGACTGGCCGAGATCATGCGTGTCTATTCATCGGCAAAGGGGCGGGGGCGTCAAGCGATGTTCGATGCAGTTATGGCCTTGGCTGCTGATTCCGCCAAGTAACACATAGCCTGGTAATGGCAGCAAGTTCCGCCAGTGCTTCCGCCCACTTACGCCGGACAATCAAAGCGCCTTACTGGAAATCGCCAAGGTGCTGAGCCGCTTGCAGCGGAATAGCTGAAATACGGGCAATGACGCCGCCGGCAACGGCGAGATAAACACTACGCGCGTTTGCAGAATCAGCAAGGCTGAATAGCGCCACAACATTGCCGGCATCCTTCATCTTGATCCTCAAGTTTATCTTGCCTGCATTTCCACTCCTGTGCTACGCATCTCGCGGGCTATCGCCCTCGCCAGTTCGCTGACATCTGGCTGTGTGGCCTGTTGTGATGCATCCAAACCCCGGATAATTTCCCCCTGACGCTGGCAAGCAACCTCGCCATAACTGGTTAAGGTCGTCATGACTTTTTCATGGCCGAGATTCTGGCTCCATGCCTTGAATTGCTCCGGGGTTTTGCACCTTTCCTGTCCGATCCTGACAATGGTGTTCCTGAAGCTGTGTGGGTTGAAATAGGGCAGGCCAGCGCCGACGAAGGCTTCGCGGAATATCATGCGGATCGGGGTGGCGCTGCTCCAGCATTTTTTGCCCAGCCCGGCTGCCTCGAACTGGCGGGTTGCGCCGCATATCACCTGCGTTGCCGGGAACAGTGGATCATCGTTGCCCCATAGTTTCTCCTCCCGGAGATACGTTACCCATTCCGTCACAATCTCGCGGATTTCATCGCCCACCGGAAAAAAGAAGGTGTCGAAGGTTTTGCTGAATTTCGTTTTGACTTCGCGCGCATCTTGATTAACGCGCCCCGCGATTATGTCAATATGCTTGAGCTTCATCGAAGCAATGGCGCTATCCCGCGCGCCCGTCAGCAGCGTGAACGCGATGAGCGCGCGATTCCGGCGCTCTATATCTGAGCCGTTCGGCATCGTGTTGATGACGTGCTTGACCTGCTCCAGTGTCGGCGCTTTCTGGTCCCGTTGCGCCGTAGCGATGCGCGTGTCTTTGTCTGACAGGTTGAAATACTCGGCATCCGAAAACTGGAAACGCGACTTGTAGCCAGGTTGCCAGACAAGCCACTGGAAGAATCGTTTTAGTTGCGTGAGGGTTGAATGCAAGGTCGCCTTGCTCAACTTCTCCCCGGATAGCTGCCCCTTCTGTTCGGCAAGGTGCCTCTTGAATGCAATCGCCTGCTCAAAGTGGAATACCTTAAAATCCTTGTACTTGGTATGGTATTCAAACCGTGCCAGCGCCTTCGCGACCGCATCCACTGTTGGCTCGCTATTACCCTTGGTCTCTTTCAGATAGGCAAAATACTTGCGCTTGATTCGTTCATTTTCTGCATGGTGTTTTGTCATGGCTTACTGCTCCTATTTCAAGTCACTGTTAACGGTAGGTTGGTTGCTATCAACTAATGCGTTGCAGTGCTTGCGGCATCGTTATGTCCATTTCACCGCGAACCTGCCCCAGCTTGGCAAAACTGGTGCGCCGGTTCATGATGGAATCGCAATCCGGGCAAATGGCGACAAGATTGCCTATCGCCCTGGTAATGGGCTTGTAGTCGGCCATGCCAAGGGCAGGTAATTTCGGCGCACGGCAGCGGACACAGTACATTTCACCCGGCTGGCACCTCTGTTTGTTTTTCATCCGTTTTGCCTGATGGAATGCGGCAAGGTCGCTGCCAAGGATGAGCATTGGCCTCTTGTCATCGAGAACCGGCAACCCGGCCTTGATCCATGCGCGCACAGTGCCCTTGAAAACGCCGTACAGGCTGGCAACTTCTTCCACGGTGTAGTTGCGGTTTGTTTTGGCGCGCTTGGGGTTGTGCAGACGTTTTTTCATGGCTCCCCCAGATCACGGCGTTCATATACCAGCCAGTTCTTCTTTTCCTGGGCCACGACGTTATGCCAAAGTCTGCCTGATAAGGGCGCGGATGTCTTCCACACGCCACGCAGTTATGCGAAGCCCAAGCGTCCGCACTGGCTGCGGGTAGCGGCCAGTACGGACTCCTTCCCACCAAGTCGATTTACTTACGGGGATTACTGCGGGGATCGGCGGTTTTGCTTTTGGGTTGCCGATGATTTGCGTAAGGCGAAGATAGCCTTCTTCAGGTAGATGATTCATTGTGGATTGCTCCCGTCTAAGTAAGGCCATTGTTGGCCGACGGGTGAATCCTGAATTATCAGACAGGAAATTAACACGGAAAGGAGTTTCTCTTTAAGGGTGTTACCCTTTCAGAACCCTTGCCGTTACTGGCTTTACATGTGTCGCTATTCTTCCGGCTTGCGTCCTGTCGGTGCCCATTCTGGGCGGATTATAGTTGCTGCTTTGCTGGCAAGAGTCTGCGAAAATCCTTTTTTCTCCAACCATGATGCCACCGTCGCATTGTCGGGATGTGTATCACGATCATTTCGGTCGGCGTTCCCCCAAAATCTCTTCGCAGCCTGATTCAGAAATGCCAGTTTCTCAGAGTAATAGCTACGGTCGGTCGGTATCGGTTTTACAGATGCCTCGCTTTCTCTTGGTATATCGAACCCCTCAAATACAACCTCGCGCAATTCCAGTGGGATCATCGGCGAGTAATTCAAGTCTCGGTCACCGGGGCGTTCATCCAACCATCCAAGGGACTGCGGGGAATGAGCGCAGACAAAAGCCTTCTCAAACTCATCTTTCCAGACCAACACCCCAGCCGGCAGCAGTGGAACCGACTCACGCCTCCAAGCTGAGTAATTTTCACCACCGATATTCTCGTCTGCTTTGAGCCTATCCGACAGCGATTTCAGGTCGGCCTCAATGCCATCCCATTCCTTCGGCAGTATCGGTGCGTAGCTTCCATTGTGGCTCAAGTGGTGAGAAGTCACGCCCTGGAGTCTCAACGCCAGATCAGTGTTTGCCAGCGATGCAGCCACCAAGTCTGGTGACATCATCCATCCGGTAATAAACGGGATTGCACGAACCGGGATAGCCTCGCGACCATCAATGACAACTTCGACTCTCATAACCTCCCTTTCACGTCACCCTTGAATCGCTCTCAGCGCCAGCAGGGCAATTAACCCAGTTTCGCTACGTTTGCTTTGCGCGCCAAATTATCAAGCTGCTTGCCCATGCAGCGGTACAACTTTTGCGCCTGCTTCTATTGAACCCAAATAATCCGCCCAGTGCTGCATCATCTTCTTGCGTTCGGGTAGATATTCAGCGCGATTGTACGCGCCCCGCACTTCGTTGCGTTCGCAGTGCGCAAGCTGACGTTCGATCACGTCAGGCTTGAAGCCAGTTTCGTTGAGGATGGTGGAAGCCACTGCACGGAAGCCGTGTCCAGTCATCTTGCCTTTGTAGCCCATGCGGTACAGGGCGAACAGCATTGTGTTGTTGCTGATGGGTTTATCCCGATTGCGACCGGGGAATACGAAGCGGCTGCCGCCGGATATTTCCTTGAGTTCGGCCAGTATGGCGAGTGCCTGCCTCGCCAGCGGGACAACGTGCTCAGTTTTCATCTTCATGCGCCCGGCAGGAATAATCCACAAGGCGTTTTCCATGTCAAACTCACCCCACTCTGCTCCTGTCAGTTCGTTGGTGCGCACAAAGGTTTGTGCCAGCAGTTGCAGGGCGAGGCGGGTTTGCTTGTCGCCAGTCTCGTCATACCTGGCAATGGCGCGCAACAGGTCTGGCAGTTCCTCTGGGCGGACTGCGGATTGATGCTGCATTACATGGGGTGTAAGTGCGCCGCGCAGATCGGTGGAGAGGTTGCGGGTGCAGCGCCCGGTGGCGATACCGTAACGGAATACCTGCCCGCATATCTGCAACACCCTGTGCGCAAGGTCGTGTGCGCCGCGAGCTTCTATCTTGCGGATGGCACCCAACAGCTCCGGCGCTTCTATCTGATCTATCGGTCGTTTGCCAAGAACAGGAAAGATACTGAGTTCCAGCAGCCGCTTCACTCTGTTGGCATGGTGCGCAACCCATTTGATTTTTTGCTTACTGTGCCACTCAAGGGCTACGGCCTCGAAGGAGTTTTCTGCCGCAAGCTTTTTGCGCAGGGTTGTCGCCTTGCGCTCGGCGGAGGGATCGAGATCGGATTGCAGTTGCTTGCGCAGCTCATCGCGCTTTTTCCGCGCATCGCTCAGGCTGACTTTGGGATATACACCAACGGAGAGGGATTTTTCCTTGCCTACCTGCCAGTAACGCATCCGCCAATACTTCCGGCCATCCAGGTAAACCCACAGATAAAGACCGTCGCCATCGTGGAGCTTGCGAACGCCCGCCCCATTGCTGGTGGCGTTCTTGCATTCGGCGGCAGATAACAGGTTGGTGGCCATCGTGGTAACTCCTGACCGTGGTAATTTGTTACCACGAAAGTTACCACTGTTTAAGCCCGGATGCAATGGGATGTTACCACACTGCTTTGGACTATCTTATCAACCTAACACCGCGTATTTACTTGGTTTTCTGCACGTTGTCGGACGAGTTAGGATGCTGAATTGGAGGCGGGGGTCGGAATCGAACCGGCGTCTACGGATTTGCAATCCGCTGCATAACCATTTTGCTACCCCGCCGTACTGAAGGTTTCCGGAAGCGAAAATAAAGGAAAGCCGAAAAGCTTTCCCGGAAATTGGAGCGGGAAACGAGACTCGAACTCGCGACCTATACCTTGGCAAGGTATCGCTCTACCAACTGAGCTATTCCCGCAAAAAACGAAGCCCGAATTATAGGGATATTGCTTCCTGTGTCAATCAAAATAACTCGGCAAAATAACTCGGGCAAAATGCCCGGCTCAGGATCGTTCCGCCAGCACCGCGCGCTGGTTTTCCACCAGCCGCGCGATGCCCGCCTGCGCCAGATCGAGCAGCGCATCCATTTCGGCGCGGCTGAAGGCGTGGCCCTCCGCCGTTCCCTGCACTTCGACGAACCGCCCGCTGCCGGTCATGACCACGTTCATGTCGGTATCGCAGGCAGAATCTTCTGCATAGTCGAGGTCCAGTACCGGCGTGCATTGGTAGATGCCCACCGAGATCGCGGCGACGAAATCGCTTAGCGGAGATTCCGCGATCAGCCCTTTGCCGAGCAGGCCGCTCACCGCGTCGTGCAAGGCGACGTAGCTGCCTGTGATGCTGGCCGTGCGCGTCCCGCCGTCGGCCTGGATCACGTCGCAATCCACCTGTACGGTGCGCTCGCCAAGTTTTTTCAAATCCACCACGGTGCGCAGGCTGCGCCCGATCAGGCGCTGAATTTCCTGGGTGCGCCCGGACTGTTTGCCCCTGGCCGCCTCGCGCGCCATGCGTTCGCCGGTGGAGCGCGGCAACATGCCGTATTCCGCCGTTACCCAGCCTTCGCCGGTGCCTTTTTTGTGCGGCGGCACGCGCTCTTCCACGCTGGCGGTGCAAATCACCTTGGTGTCGCCGCACTCGATCAGCACCGAACCTTCGGCGTGTTTGGTGTAATGGCGCGTGATGCGGATGGCGCGCAATTGGTCTGGCTGGCGTTGGCTGGGGCGCATGGAAGAAGTCTCAACGGTAAAGGGGCGGGGGCCGCATTATAGCGCGGGCACCGGCGCTGTCAGCGCAACTCCAGCACGCTGCACACGGGCTCCGCCGCAGCCTGTTCGGTCTCGCCATCGCCCCAGCGCGCCGCCACTGCCGAGGTGTTGTCGGCGCGCGCGCCGCCCAGGATCAACGCCTTGTCTATCAGTTGTTCCAGCGCGACGGACAGCGGCGCTCCGGAAAATCCCGCCACCAGATCTTCTTCCTCCAGCGGCCCCCACAGCCCGTCGCTGCACAGCAGCAGCACATCGCCCTGTTGCAGCGGCACGGCGGGGGAAGTTTCGACATAGAACATGTTTTCCACCCCGCCGAGACAGTTGGTTATCCGGTTGCGGTCGGGGTGCGTTTTCATATCGTCCCTGCCGATGATGCCCCAGTCCGCCCATTGCTGCACCACCGAGTGATCGTGCGTCACGGCTGCCATCCCGCTGTCGCGCAGCAGGTAAAAGCGCGAATCGCCGGCGTGTGCCCAGCATACTTTGTCATCCTGCACCAGCGCCGCCACACAGGTTGTGCCGGGATTGCCGCCGAGATGCCGGGACTGCGCATACCGGATGATGGCGTCATGCGAGCGCCGCACGATCTCGGCCAGGAACGCCTCCGGTTCGGGAACGCGCGGCTGCGCGGCTTGCGCGAAGGCTTGCATGAATGTGTGGATGGTGATCTGCGCCGCGATTTCGCCGTGCAGGTGCCCGCCCATGCCGTCGGCCAGCACCAGCAGCAGCGACTTGTCGCTGTAGGCGTAGGCTACGCGATCCTGGTTGTAGTGGCGGCCCCCGATGCGGCTGGCCTGATAAACGGCGAATCTCATCGGCTGTATTCCGTGGCCGGGGACAAACCGGTATCGTAATATAATGCGCGGGATTCGGCCCGTAAATTTAACGTGAATCTCGCGCAGTGATACCTTTCCCCCTCTCCCTCTGAGAGGGGGGGTGAGGGAACGGGCATGGCAGGTTTCATTATCAGGGGTGGCATCTTTGCCATGCCCGTTTGGAGAACGCGATGATCTACAGCATGACCGGCTTTGCCGCGGCGACCGCAGAGCTCGATGCCGGCTCGCTTGCGGTGGAAATCCGCGCGGTCAACCACCGCTACCTCGATATTCAGTTGCGCGTGCCGGACGAGTTGCGCATGCTGGAATCCCCGCTGCGCGAGGCCATCGCCGCCCAATTGGCGCGCGGCAAAGTGGAATGCCGCGTCGGTTACGCCGCCCGGCAGTCCGAACAGAATCCGGCGCAGCTCAATCATGCCCTGCTGCGGCAACTGGCGCAATGGAACGGCGAGGTGCGGGCCGTTCTGGCCGAGGCGAACAGCCTGAGCGTGGCCGACGTGCTGCGCTGGAACGGCGTGCTGGAAAGCGCCGCGCTGCCCGCCGACACCCTGGCCGCCACGGTGCTGGATTTGCTGCAACGGGCCTTGCGGGAATTTTCTGCGGCGCGCGGGCGGGAAGGCGGAAAACTGAAGGCGTTCCTGTTGCAGCGCGTGGAACAGATCGAAATCTTGTGCGGCGAGGTTGCTCCGCGCATTCCATCCGCCGTTGCGGCTTACGAGGAAAAGCTGGCCTCGCGCCTGAACCTCGCGCTGCAAAACCGCGACGACGAGCGCATGCGCCAGGAAATTTCCCTGTTTGCCAGCAAGATTGACGTGGACGAAGAGCTGTCGCGCCTTCGCACCCACCTGGCGGAAATGAAGCGGGTGCTGGAGAAAGGCGGCACGGCAGGCAAACGGCTGGATTTCCTGATGCAGGAGTTGCACCGCGAGGCCAACACGCTGGGCGCGAAATCGGTGGATGCGGAAATATCGCGCGCCTCCATGGAAATGAAACTGCTGATCGAGCAGATGCGCGAACAAATCCAGAACATCGAATGACGTTTCACGTTAAGCCGGACGAAGCCGGAACCAAACGAACGCAGGTGCGAAGGTATTCGCACATAACCTGGTGATCGTGCGAATAAATTCGCACCCACGCCCCCCCTCGACTGAGGTATTAAGTTTCACCGTTCACCGAAGGGATCGCGCCGATACCCGGCGGCATGACCGCAGCGAGGGCAAAGGCGGGATAACCGGAAGGATAGATGTGGTGCAACAAGGTCAGGCAATCTGCTATCGAGCAAGCTCGATGCAGAATTGACGCACGAAGGAACCGCATCGTTTGCGGTTGATGCGGCTCTTGAGCGCACTATTCCGGGGATAGAAGAGCTGTTGCCGGCTGGAAGGGAAACCGCATGGCCCTGCTGGAAATCCGCAACGTGACGCGCCGCTTCGGCGGTTTCGTGGCAGTGGACAACATCAGCCTCGGCATCGAGGCGGGCGAGATATTTACTTTGCTCGGCCCCTCTGGCTGCGGCAAGACCACCATCCTGCGCATGATCGCCGGTTTCGATCTGCCGGACGAGGGGCAGATTCTGCTCGACGGCGAAGACCTGGCCGACACGCCGCCGGAAAAGCGACCGGTGCGCACCGTGTTCCAGAACTACGCCCTGTTTCCCCACATGACAGTGGCGCAGAACATCGCTTTCCCGCTCAGGATGTCGCGCTGTCCCGATGCGGAAATCCGGCAGCGCACGCGGGATACCTTGCAGCAGGTGCGCCTCGGCGACCGGGCGGGCCGGTACCCCAACGAACTGTCCGGCGGGCAGCAGCAGCGCGTGGCGCTGGGGCGCGCCCTCATCAACCGCCCGCGCCTGCTGCTGCTGGACGAACCGCTGGCGGCGCTGGACGCAAAACTGCGCGAAGAAATGCAGATCGAGCTTATCAACCTGCAACGCGAGGTCGGCATCACTTTCGTGTTTGTCACCCATGCCCAGAACGAGGCGCTGGCACTGTCGCACCGCATCGCGGTGCTGAACAGCGGGCGGGTGATGCAGGTGGATGATCCGCCCAGGCTATACGGGTTTCCCGGCAACCGCTTTGTCGCCGGCTTCATCGGCCACATCAACATTCTGGATGCGCAAGTGCTGGAAACGGCGCATGGCCATACCCGTCTCGGTATTGCCGGGTTGGGGGAAATCATCGTGCCGCCGGTCGCGGGAGCGGCGCCCGGCGGCAAGGGCGCTTTTGCCATCCGCCCGGAACTGGTGCGCATCGGCGTTCACGGCGACGTGACGGAACTGAAAAACCACTTCCCGTGCGAAGTGCGCAACCTGCTGTATTGCGGCGATGTCACCACCTACCGGGTGCAACTGGCCAACGGCGCGCTGATCGAAGCGCTGCTGCCCAATTCCGCGCCGGGGCGCGCCGAACTGTTCAAGGTGGGCGATGCCGTCAACGTCGGCTGGCGCCACGACGCGGGGGTGTTCCTGCACGAATGAAACCCGGGTTTTCCGGAGTGCGGGAGCTTGCTCCCGCTTTCCAAAGCGGGAGCAAGCTCCCGCACTCCAGAATTCCCCGCCGCGTTACGCCCCTTGCTTCCTGCGCCGCCCCGCGAAACCCAGCAAACCCAGCCCAGCCAGCAGCATGGCGTAGGTCTCCGGCTCGGGCACCGGCGCGGCGGGCGAAGCGACGGCGATGAGGTGACCGCCGCCGTTCAGGGCGTAGGTGCCGCCGCTCAGGTAGGCGTTTCCGGCCAGGTTCGGGTTGTAGTAGATGTTGTAATCGCTGACGATGCTGCCGAGCTGGCCGAGGCCGCCGTCCAGGTTGACCAGCCCCACGTACAAGGCCGCGCCCGCAACCGCGTTGCCATCGCCGATGCTGAGCCCGGAACCGGACGCCAGGGACAGGCTGCCCCACGCGAAGTTATCGGTGAAGCCGCCCCACACCGCGCCCATATCCTGACCGGCGAACGTCACGTCATGCGCGCCGCTGCCGGTGAAGAACAAGTCTGAAGCGTTGGTGTTCCACAGGGTGTTTTGCAGGCTGCTGTTGGTGAAATTGCCGCTGATGTGCCATTCGTCGCCCACGCCGCCCACGAGATAGCCGCTGCTGCCGATGGTGAGGTTGGTGAAGTTGTTGACCGACGGGTCGCTGAAGTAGAGCCCGTTTTCGGTGTAGTTTCCGGCGAAGGTGACGGTGGTGTGCGTGGTCTTGAATTGACCGTAGTTGACCACGTCGCCGGTGAACACCGCCGGGGTGTAGGCCACTTCGATCTGGCCCGCCGCCGCGTTGGTGACGTTGCCGTTGACGGTGGTGTTGCCGCCGGTCAGCGTCATGGTGCCGCTGTTGGTCAGGCCGCCGGTGCGCAGCGTGCCGTAACCGGAAATCTGGCCGCTGCTGGCGAGCGCGCGGTTGTTGTTGTCGAAAGCGCCGCCGCTCAGGCTGATGATGCCGGCGTTGGTGTTCATGCCGCTGGTGGCGAGGATCGTGCCCCCGGTTCCGGCGGTCATCAGGCCGCCGGTGTTGTTGCTGACGGAGGCGCCGCTCAGCGTCAGCGTGCCGGAGCCGGCGCGGATGATGCCGCTGTTGGCGATATTGTTGCCCACGCTGCCCACGCCCTCGATGGTGCCGGTGTTGGCGATGGTCCCGCCCACCAGGCTGGCGGTCGGCCCGCCGAGTTGGATGGCGCCGCTGTTGCCGAACGCGCGGGTGATGTTGGTGGTGCCGCCGGTCAGCGCCAGCACGCCGCCGCTGTTGCTGAAATAGCTGCTGATGGTGCCGCGCCCGGCGATGACGCCGCCGTAGGTGTTGTTCAAAGTGCCGGTGCCGGTCACGCTGGCGCCGTTCAGGTTGAGGGTGCCGCCGTTCGCCAGCGTGGCGCCGGTCAGGCGCAACTGGCGACCGGAAGCCAGATCCATGTTGCCGTAGTTGGCGTTGGCCCCGGTGTTGGAAAGCGTGAGGTTCCCGGCGCCCTGGGCGAGCAGCGCGTTGTTGGTGAAGCCGCCGCTGCCGCCGATGGTGCCGAAGCCGGAAATCTCGGCGTTGTTGGCCAGCGCGCCGGAGCCGGAAACCGTGCCGCCCGCAAGAGTCAGTGTGCCGCTGTTGTCCAGGCTGCCGTTGACCGCGAGCGTGCCGCCGGAAAGGGTGTAGCTGCCGTTGTTGGTCAGCGCGCCCGCCACGGTGTTGGTGCCGCCGGTGTGGGTGAAAACGCCGTCCGCATCAAGGGTCAGGTTGGGGGACGAAAGGTTCTGGCTCGCGCCGAGGGTGAGGGTCTGCCCCAGCGGGCCGCCGCTGCCGATTACCAGATCGCTGCCGTAGTTGAGCGTGCCGCCGCTCCAGTTGAAGGCGCTGGTGCCCGCGCCGTACACAATGCTTCCGACATTCAGCGTGCCGCCGTCGAGGTTGTAGGTGCCGCTGCTGCCGCTGTTCATGCCGATGGCGAGGAAGTCGCTTACGGTATGGGTGCCACCGCTCTGGTTGAAGGCGCCGGTGCCGGAAGCGCCGATGGTCTCATAAGCCGCCGACAGGCTACCGGTGTCGCTCAGGGTGTAGCTGCCGTTGCTGCCGCTGTGCCTGCCGAGGGTGAGGGTGTTGCTCACCGTATTCGTGCCGCCGCTCTGGGTGAAGGCGCCGGTGCCGGAATAGCCGATGTACTCATTAAACGCTGACAGGCTGCCGGTGCCGGAGAGGGTGTAGCTGCCGCTGCTGCCGCTGTTCGTGCCGAGGTAGAGGTAGGCGGTCGCGTTCGTGCCGCCGCTGAGCGCATAACTGCCGGTGCCGGTACCGCCGACAGTCTGGTCGCCAGCGATAGTCAGGCTGCCGCCCGACTGAAGGAAACTGATGGTGCTGGCCGTGCCCGAATTGACCACCAGCGAATTGGCCGAGCGGGTGCCAGTGATGTCATCGAAGCGCAGGGTCGTGTTCGTCGCCGAGACCGGGCCGGCAATCACGTCTTCGAAAGAGAACGGCACACTTCCGTCAAGCCAGCAATAGCTCAAGTCCCAATAACCATTGGCGCAATTCCAAGTATCCGCTTGGGCGGGTTGGCTGGCAAGGGCTGCCAGAGCCATGCCGATGGCGAGTGCCAGCGGTTTCCTGCGCATGGTTTTCATCATTTCTTCCTCCTGGTTTTATGAAGCGGGTTGGTCAGGTGCTGCTGTTTCACGAAAAAGGTTTTGTTGCGCGATGCTTCATTGCGTGTTCGGGGACAATGAGTGCGATCGTATAACGCGGCGTATAACGCGTTCGGTAACAAAAGCTACTGTACTGAAGTACAGGTCAGGGTAAAGATGTGAGCAAAAAACCGCCCATCCCCGCTTATCCCGTTGCGAAGGGAGATAGCCTGGAGTATCGGGTTATCGTGATTCAACGCTCCGCCGCCTTCATTCCCGTTCCTTACGGCCTGGCCGGAGCAGCCGCCTGCGACTCCGCCTGTTTGATTACCTGCGCCACGCGCGAATTTTCGGCGACCGGTTCGATCGCCAGGATGTGTTTGGCGTTGAGCACGGTGTAGTCGGGGCCGTGCAGCTCGACGCTGCGCCTGACCAGCGCGCTCTTGACTTCCTTGGTCGCCGGGTCGGCCTGGTTCTGCACCGTGAACACGTTGCGCAGCAGCGGGTAGTCGCCGCCCGCCTGTTCCAGCTTGCCGAAAAACACCTGGCCGTTGTCCATGAACACGGCCTGGTATTCGGTGGTGAATTTGGGGGGCGAGCCGGAAGGGGCGCAGCCGGCCAGCAGCAGGGCGAAGCCCGGCAGCAGCGTGCGGAAGTGCAGGAAATGGCGCATGGGTGTTCCCTTTGATCGGATTGCGGCGCCCAAACTCCGGGCGCCGGAAAAATCTCCGGAAACACGCTACCAAATCATTGCAACAAAAACAATTGTACTTGAGGACATTTCGGAAATATATTTTGGCCTATATATATAACCATCTTCTAATATACAGGGCACCTCTATAAATCCAAACTCCGTCGCGATGCTGCGTTGCTCAAAAAATTTTAACGCTTACATATCAAACATATGCGGCGCGCTAAAATTTTTTTCACGCCTTGCCTGGCTTAGGATTTTGAATTTTTAGAGGCACCCTACAGGCCTTCTCCCGGTAAAAGAGTCGGGATTAGCCCAGGCCGGATGGGCGGGACGCCGCTTCAGGAAAAAGCCTTGGCAATGCGGCTGATAGCGTTCTGCAAATTCGCCATCGAGGTGGCGAAGGACAGGCGGACGTAACCCTCGCTGCCGAAGGCGGAGCCGGGCACGACCGCTACCCCCGCCTTTTCCAGAAGATACTCGGACAGCGCCAGGTCATTGGCTTCCTTGAGCACGCCTTTTTTATGCAGCGCCGCGATGGCGGGGCGCATGTCCGGGAAGGCATAGAAAGCGCCGCCCGCCATGATGCACCGCACGCCGGGAATCCTGTTCAGTTCATTCACCACGAACGCATGCCGCTCGCGGAACGCCCGGAGCATCGGCGCGATGCAGCCCTGGTCGCCGTTCAACGCCGCTTCCGCCGCCACCTGCGAGATCGAGGTCGGGTTGGAAGTGCTTTGCGACTGCACGTTCTCCATCGCCGTGATGATGTTCTCCGGGCCTGCGGCGTAGCCGATGCGCCAGCCGGTCATCGCGTAGGCTTTCGACACGCCGTTCAGCACCATGGTGCGCGGAGTCAGATCGGGGCAGGCGTTCAGGATGTTGGCGAACTTCCCGTCGGTGAGCGCGATGTGTTCATACATGTCATCGCTGGCGATCAGGATTCCGGGGTGCGCGCGCAGCACCTCGCCCAGCGCTTTCAGTTCCTCAAGGCTGTACACCGCGCCGGACGGGTTGCTCGGGCTGTTGATCACCACCATTCTGGTTTTTGGCGTAATCGCCGCAGCCAGTTGCGCGGCGGTCATCCGGAAGCCCTGCTCGATGCCCGCCTCCACGATCACCGGCTTGCCTTCGGCGATGAGCGCGATGTCGGGGTAGGAAACCCAGTACGGCGCCGGGATGATTACCTCGTCGCCGCGATTGATTACCGCCAGCGCCAGGTTGAAGAAACTCTGCTTGCCGCCGCAGGAAACCAGGATCTGCTTCGCCGTGTAGTCCAGCCCGTTATCGCGCTTGAACTTGGCGATGATAGCCTGCTTGAGGGACGGCGTTCCGCCCACGGCAGTGTACTTGGTGAAGCCCTTGTTGATCGCCGCGATGGCGGCATCCTTGATGTGTTGCGGGGTATCGAAATCCGGCTCGCCCGCGCCCAGCCCGATGATGTCCTTGCCTTCTGCTTTCAGCTTTGCGGCGCGCGCGGTGACGGCAAGAGTCGGGGAGGGCTTGATGGCTTGTACGCGGGTAGAAAGTTCCAAGATCGTTCCTTGCGGTAGAGGCGAGGGCGAATTATACCTGCGCCGGTAAAAGAGTGAATCCGGTCGCGCGCCGCCGACAGCATCGGGAAAGCCATCCTAACGGATTATCTGGGTTTAATTCAGACAGGCTGCTAGACTAGCCAAATCGCTGATCATGGCGAACAGGCGGCGGATAAGAAGCGGCATGGCGTGGCAAGCGGGCGAATACTGCAAGGAATTGACCGGATGGATATACTGACCCACGGGCTACTGGGTGGAACTCTCGCGCAATCGTGCAGCCGGAAAAGCGAGATGCGCGTCGCTGCGGCGACGGGTTTTCTTGCCGCGCTGCTGGCGGATGCGGATGCACTGATCCGCTCCGATGCCGACCCGCTGCTGGTTCTGGAATATCACCGCCAGTTCACTCATTCGCTGATTTTCATTCCCGCCGGAGCGCTGCTGGTTTCGCTGATACTCTGGCCGGCCTTCAGGGCACTGGGGCACTCGCCCGGCTTCCGGCGCATTTACCTGTATGCCCTGCTGGGTTGCGCCACGAGCGGCTTGCTCGATGCCTGCACCAGTTACGGCACGCATCTGCTGTGGCCGTTTACCGGCGAACGCATCGCCTGGAGCATCGTCCCAATTTTTGACCCGCTGTTCTTGCTGGTACTGGCTGCGGCAATGCTGCTCGGTTTGCGCTGGCGCAAGACGCTGCCGCCGCGCATCGGCCTGCTGCTGGCAGCGGCATATCTGGCCGCGGGCTGGTTCCAGCACCAGCGCGCCGAGGACGCGATCCGGGCAACCATCCTGCAACGGGGGCACGAAGCCGGACGATTGACAGTAAAACCGACGATGGGCAACCTGCTGCTGTGGCGCTCTATCTACCGCGCCAACGATGTTTACCATGTTGATGCGGTGCGGCTCGGCATGGGCGGATCTGCGCGGGTCTATCCGGGCGGCACGGCGCGCGCCTTCGATCTGCCGCGCGATCTGCCCGCCCTTGCTCCCACCTCGGTATTGCATCGTGACATCCGGCGGTTTGACTATTTTTCGGATGGATACCTTGCCTTGCATCCCGATGACCCGCTCCTGCTCGGCGATGTGCGTTATGCCATGCTGCCCACGAGCACGCGCCCGCTATGGGGTATCCGTCTGGACATGCGGCATCCGGACGTACATGCGCAATTCGAGACTTCGCGGCGGATGCCGCGCGAGGAAATCTGGCAATTCGTCGGGATGTTGACGGGTGCGGATTGACCCCGGTTTCCGGGATAGCAATCAGGATTGCCGCAGGCAGTTCACAATTTTCAGATTATGCTCGAAATCGAAGGCATCTCCCGCCGGTTCAATGGCCGCAGCGTATTGCGGGGCGTGTCTCTGCGCCTGCAAGCGGGCGAATATGTCGCCATCGTCGGCGAATCCGGCATCGGCAAGTCCACGCTGCTCAACCTCATCGCCGGGCTGGATCGGCCCGACGGCGGGCGGCTGGCGCTGGATGGCAGCGACTACGCCGCGCTGGACGAGGATGCGCTCACCCGCCTGCGCCGGGACAAGATGGGCTTCGTCTTTCAGGCCTTTCACGTGCTGCCCCATCTCACCGTACACCAGAACGTGGCCCTTCCCCTGTGGCTGCAGGGCGTGGACGGCGCCGCCGCCGACCGACCGGCGCAGCAACTTCTCGACGCGGTCGGTCTCGGTGAGCGCGCTGCCAGTTGGCCGCGCGAGCTTTCCGGCGGCGAGCTGCAACGGGTGGCGATTGCCCGCGCGCTGGCACATGGCCCGCGCCTGGTGCTGGCCGACGAGCCCACCGGCAACCTCGATCCGGCCAACGGCGCGAAGGTGCTGGCGCTGCTCGCCGGGCGCATCCGCCAGGCGGGCGCCATCGGCATTCTGGTGACCCACTCGCAGGCAGCGGCGGCAACGGCGGATCGTATCCTGCACCTCACTGCAGAAGGATTGTACGAGTGATTCTAAAAACCGCAGCTTGCAAAGAACCTTCTGGTATTCCAGATGGTTATTCCGTTTTTGTAGGTGCGAATTCATTCGCACATAACTCATTTAACGTGCGAATGAATTCGCACCGACGAAACATTAAATGAGGTTTTCAAGATGAGGCTGGCGGCGGTCTTTCTCGGCTCCCTCGCCCGGCGGCGGGTGGCGACTTTTTTTTCCTTCGCCGCCATTGTTCTCGGTGTAGCGCTCGGCATGGCGGTGCATGCGGTGCATGAGGCGGCGCTGTCCGAGTTTGGTCGCAGCCTGCGTGCCATGGCCGGCGAGGCCGACTTGCAGTTGGCCGGGCCGCGCAGCGGATTTGACGAAAGCCTGTATGCATTGCTCGCCGCTCGTTCCGAGGTGATGGATGCAAGCCCGGTGGTGGAGGTGGAAGCAAAACTCGCGGGGCGGGAGGAGACGCTCAAACTACTGGGTGTTGATGTTCTGGCGCTTGGCCGCGTGACCCCTGCCCTGCTGCCCGGAGCCGCCTCCGCAACGGATCGCTTCGCCAGCCTGTCCGGCGACGCCCTGTTTCTCAGTGCGGCGGCGCAGGTAGCGCTCGGCGTGAAGCCCGGCGACAACCTCAGTTTGCAGGCGGGCAGCAACACCCTGAATTTTCGGGTCGTCGGCGACCTGCCCGGTGTCGGGGAAAATCGCCGTCTTGCGCTGCTCGACATCGCCGGCGTGCAGGCCCATTTCGGCAAGCTCGGTCGGCTGACGCGCGTTGACCTGCGCCTCGCCGCAGACGTTTCCCCCGAAGCGGCGCGCGCCGGTTTGCAGGCCATTCTGCCCGCCGGAGTGCTGGTCGAGCGACCGCAGGCGGCAGAAAACCAGGCTGCGAATTTGTCGCGCGCCTACCGCGTGAACCTGTCCTTGCTGGCGGCTATGGCTCTCATGACCGGCGGGTTTCTCGTGTTTTCGGCCCAGGCGCTGTCGGTGGTGCGGCGCCGCAGCGAGTTCGCCTTCCTGCGGGCCATCGGGCTTGACCGCCACAGCCTGTTCGCCTGGCTATTGGCGGAGGGCGCAGTGCTGGGGCTGGCGGGGGGCATGGCCGGCGTGGCCGTCGGCTATGTCCTGGCCTGGGGGGCGCTGAACATTCTCGGCGGCGATCTGGGTGCGGGTTACTTTTCCGGGTTGCAGCCGCAATTGCAATTTCAGCCTTTGGTGGCGGCCCTTTATGTGGTGCTGGGCATGCTGGCCGGCATCGCGGGCGCATGGTTGCCCGCGCGGGAAGCCGCCACGGTGTCGCCGGCCCAGGCCTTGAAGGCCGGTAACGAGGCGGTGCTGCTTGGCGGGCGCGGGCATCCGTGGCCGGGTTTGATCCTGCTGCTGGCGAGCCTTGCCGCTTGCCGGATTCCGCCCGTGGATGGCCTGCCGGCAGGCGGCTATCTGGCCGTTGCCTGCCTGCTGGCCGGGAGCATCATGTTGTTGCCATCGGCGGTCTCCGGCATCGCCTGGCTGCTGCCCAAGCGCGGGCCGGTACCGGCCCGCCTCGCAGCAGCCAGGCTGGGGGCGGCACCGGGGCATGCTGTGGTGGCGGCGGCCGGGGTGCTGGCCAGCGTCGCGCTGGCGGCGGCGATGGCGATCATGGTCGCTTCCTTCCGCGATTCGGTGGACCAGTGGCTGAACCAGATCCTTCCCGCCGACCTCTATCTGCGGGCTGGCCGGGCACATACCAGCGGCCATCTGGACGAGTCCATGCAGGCGAAGATTGCCGCCGTACCCGGCGTCGGTCGCACCAGCTTCACTCGCTACGACAGCCTGCGACTCGCAGCCGGGCAATTGCCGGTGGCGGTGATTGCACGACCGTTATCGGAAGATGGGCGCGAGTTGCCGCTGGTAGGAGTGGCGCAACCCGGTGGCGGCGGCGAGGCGGCGATCTGGATTTCCGAAGCCATGCAGGATATCTATGGCTGGCGTCCCGGCCAGATCGTTGAGTTGCCCCTCGCCGGGCGAGTGGTGCGCCTCCATGTGGCGGGCGTATGGCGGGACTACGTGCGCCAGAGCGGCGCGCTGGCGATCGGCCTGGCCGACTACCGCCGCCTGACCGGAGACCGTCTCGCCAATGATGCCGCCATTTATCTCGCTGCTTCCGCGACGCTCAGGCAGGTGGCCGATGCGCTCGTCGCCACGGCAGCTCCGGGGGTGCTGGAAGTCAACTATCCCGGGCAGATTCGCGCCATGAGTCTGCGCATCTTCGACCGCAGCTTTGCCGTCACCTATCTGCTGGAAGCCGTTGCCGTGTTCTTCGGCATAGCAGGCGTGGCGGCCAGCTTCGCGGCGCTGGCGGCGGCGCGGCGGCGGGAGTTCGGCATGCTCCGCCATCTCGGCCTGAGCCGCCGCCAGATCGGCTGGATGCTCGCCGAAGAAGGCGCGCTGGCGACCGGCGCCGGAGTGCTCGGCGGGCTGCTGGCCGGCGGCGCCATCGGGCTGGTGCTGATCGAGGTAGTCAACCGGCAGAGCTTTCACTGGAGCATGGATCTGCACATTCCATGGGGATCGCTGACACTGTTCGCAATCACCCTGATCGTTCTTGCATCGCTGGCGGCGGTGCTCGCCGGGCGGCAGGCCATGCGCCAGGACGCGGTGCTCGCGGTGCGGGAGGACTGGTGATGGACAGGCGCGCATTCCTCCTCACTCTGGCAACCCTGCCGGCATTCCGCGCCGGAAAGTCACTGGCTGCGGTTGATTTTGCAGCGGTGCTTCCCGGCCACAAGCTGACATTCCCCTCCGATCACGGCGCGCACCCGGACTTTCGCGTCGAGTGGTGGTACGCCACCGGCTGGCTGGCCTTGCCGGACGGCAGCCCGCTCGGCTTTCAGATAACTTTTTTCCGGTTGCGCACCGGCGTCGGCGAGGACAACCCAAGCGCCTTCGCGCCGCGCCAGCTTATCCTCGCGCACGCGGCCATCGCCGACCCCAACCTTGGCCGCTTGCGCCACGACCAGCGCTCCGCACGCACCGGCTTCGGGCGCGCCGGTTTTGAGACAGGGCGGACGGGCGTGTGGGTCGGCGACTGGCGCATGGAGCAGAGCGGCGACCGCTACCAGACGGAAGTCCGTGCCGAAGATTTCGCTTACGCATTGACCCTCGATGCAGATGGGCCGCCACTGCTCAACGGCGTCGCCGGGTTCAGCGTCAAGGCCCCGGATCAGCGCCACGCCAGCTACTACTACAGCCGCCCGCAACTCAAGGTGAACGGCACGGTGACCCTCGACCGCCGCCCGCAGGCGGTGACCGGGATAGCCTGGCTGGATCACGAATGGTCGAGCGAACTTCTGCCCGATGGCGCGCAAGGATGGGACTGGATCAGTGTGAATTTTTACGATGGCAGCGCCATGATGGCCTTTCGCCTGCGCAGCACGAACGGGCAACCACTCTGGTCTGCCGCCACCTTCCTCGATGCGGGTGGAAATGCGCAGATGCTGGCGCCGGATGCCGTTGCCTTTGAAGCCTTGCGCCACTGGCGCTCAGCCCGTACCGGCATCAGCTACCCGGTCGAATGGCGCATCCGCATCGGTCTGCGGCACTTCCATCTGCAGCCATTGATCAACGACCAGGAACTCGACAGCCGCCGTTCGACGGGTGCCGTATATTGGGAGGGGGCGGTGCGCGTTGCGGAAGATGGCCGCGATATCGGGCGCGGGTATCTGGAAATGACCGGCTATGGGGAGAGAATAAGGCTTGGCTGAAGGCGCGTTGGCGCGCTAGCCGCCGGATCAGAGTATCCGTTGCGGCAATCGGCGTACAGGTGTGCCGCGCGCAAGCGAGTGTGGACAAGCCCGCCGATTCGGGTTATGTTTCGCCCCCTCGCGCCGCGCGGGGGGCCTGTCCGGGCTGCCCGAACCGCGCAACCGAAAGAAACCTGACCGCAAACCGAAACCATGGCACACGAAGACTTGA